>NZ_JBEYZU010000005.1:0-419997 GCF_040646235.1 Streptomyces sp. NPDC046261
AGTGGCCGATGTCGGTGGGGGTGTGGTGGGGGTGGTTCTGGAGGTGGTGGTGCAGGCGTGCTGCCTGGTCCTGGAGGGCCTGGGGGGTCTTGGCGGTCAGGAGCCAGGGCGCCGGCAGCGCGGCGTCCGGCGCCGGGCCGGCATCGACAGCCGCGGACTCCTCGCTCTCCGCCGCTTCTTCGAGGATCAGGTGGGCGTTGGTACCGCTGATGCCGAAGGAGGACACGGCTGCGCGTCGCGGATGGTCGGTCTTCGGCCAGTCCTGGTCGTCGGTCAGCAGCTCGATGTCGCCCGCTTCCCAGTCGACCTTCGGCGAGGGCTCGTCCACGTGCAACGTCCGGGGCAGCTTCGCGTGGTGAAGCGCCATGACCATTTTGATGATGCCGGCGGCGCCCGCGGCGGCCTGGGTGTGGCCGATGTTGGACTTGATGGAGCCGAGGTAGGCGGGCGCCTCGGCGCTGCGGTCCTGACCGTAGGTGTTGAGGAGTGCGTGGGCTTCGATGGGGTCGCCGAGGGTGGTGCCGGTGCCGTGGGCTTCGATGGCGTCGACGTCGGTGGGTGCGAGGTTGGCGTCGGTCAGGGCGGCGCGGATGACGCGTTCCTGTGAGGGGCCGTGGGGTGCGGTGAGTCCGTTGCTGGCGCCGTCCTGGTTGACGGCGCTGCCGCGGATGACGGCCAGAACCGGGTGGTTGTTGGCGCGGGCCTGGGAGAGGGGTTCGAGGAGCAGCATGGCGCTGCCCTCGGCGAAGCCGGTGCCGTTGGCGGTGGCGGCGAACGCGCGGCACCGCCCGTCCGCCGACAAGCCGCGCCGGCGACTGAACTCCACCATCGTCTTCGGCGTCGCCATCACGGTGGCGCCACCGGCCAGGGCCATGCCGCACTCGCCGCGGCGCAGGGCCTGGACGGCGAGGTGGGTGGCCACGAGCGAGGAGGAGCAGGCGGTGTCGACCGTGATCGCCGGGCCCTCCAGGCCGAAGGTGTAGGCGATACGGCCCGAGGCGACACTGTTCTCGTTGCCGGTGAGAAGGTGCCCCTCGTACTCGACGGGAACCACGGGCGGCTCGTAGTGGTTGCGCATCACACCGGCGAACACGCCCGTGTCGCTGCCGCGCAGCGTGTCCGGGTCGATCCCGGCCCGCTCCATGGCCTCCCAGGCGTTCTCCAGCAGCAGGCGCTGCTGGGGGTCCATGGCGGCCGCCTCGACGGGGCTGATGCCGAAGAAGGCCGCGTCGAACCGGTCCGCCTCGTGCAGGAACCCGCCACCGGTCGCGTAGAGCTTCCCCGACGCGTACGGGTCGGGGTCCGGGTCGTAGAGCGCGTCCAGGTCCCAGCCGCGCCCGGTGGGGAACCCGGAGATCGCGTCGGTGCCCTCGGACACCAACCGCCACAGGTCTTCCGGCGAGTTCACACCGCCCGGATAACGGCAGGCCATGCCGATGATCGCGATCGGCTCCTGGTCGTCGACGGGGCCGCGCCGGGCCACGTCGGCACCGCGGTGCTCGCCCGTCGCCTCCGCGCGCAGCCTGTCGGCCAGCAGGGCGGGCGTGGGGAAGTTGAAGATCAGGGTGGGGGAGAGGGACAGCCCGGTCGCGGCGGTGAGCCGCTCCAGGAACTCCACCACGCCCACGGAGTCGAAGCCCAGGTCCTTGAACGTCCGTGTGGTGTCCACCGACGCGGGCCCGGCGTGGCCCAGGACGTCCGCCGCGGTGGACCGCACGAGGTCCACGAGCTCCTCCCGGCCGAGCGCCCGTACGCGCCCGCCGGGCCCGGCCACGGCCTCCTCCGGGGCAGCGGACGGCGCGCCCAGATGCGTACGCCGCCAGTCCGCCAGCGCGGGCAGGACCTCCCGCAGCGCCGGGTGCCGCTCCTCGTCCATGCCGAGCGCGTCGGCCAGCGCCGCCGCGTCCGCGCGCTCCACCGCCTGCCAGAACGGGCTCTCGGCCGCACCGATGCCGGCCGTGTCCTCCAGCCAGTGCCGCTGCCGCTGGAAGCGGTAGGTGGGCAGCGCGACCCTGCGGGCAGGACGCCCGCCCAGACCGGCACGCCAGTCGACGTCCACGCCCCGGACGTACAGCTGTGCCACGGACGTCAGCAGCCGGCGCCGGCCGCCCTCGCCGCGTCGCAGCGTTCCGACGACCGTCACCGGACCGGAGGGCTCCGCCCCCGCGCCGGCGGCCTCGTCCACGGTCGGCTGCAGGGCCGTCGTGAGCACAGGGTGGGCGCTGACCTCGACGAACGTCCGGTGACCGGCCGCCAGCAGGGCACGGGTGGCGTCCTCGAACCGTACGGGGCTGCGCAGATTGCCGTACCAGTAGTCCGCGGTCAGCTCCGCGGTGTCCAGGGCCTCACCGCTCACAGTGGAGTAGAAGGCGACCTCGCCGGAACGGGGCGTGACGCCGGCCAGGGCCGCCTGCAGTTCCTCACGCAGGACCTCGACATCGGCCGAGTGGGAGGCGTAGTCGACAGGGATCACACGGGCCCAGGAGCCCTCGGCCTCGCACTCGGCCACCAGCCGCTCGACGGCTTGCGCGGTGCCCGAGACCACGGTGGAGAACGGCCCGTTGACAGCCGCGACCTCCAGCCCGTCCCCGGCCGCGCGCAGCTTGTCGCGGACCCGCTCCACCGGCAGCGAAAGGGTGGCCATCGCACCGCTGCCCGCGAGCCGGGCCAGGGCCAGGCTGCGCAGGGCCACGATCTTCGCCGAGTCCTCCAGCGACAGCGCCCCGGCCACGTACGCGGCCGCGATCTCCCCCTGGGAGTGGCCGACCACGGCGTCCGGGCGCACCCCGAAGGAGCGCCAGACGTCGGTCAGCGCGATCATGACGGCCCACAGGGTGGGCTGCACGACGTCCACGCGCTCCAGCGGCGGCGCGCCCGGCACCTCGTGCAGCACGTCCGTCAACGACCAGTCCACGTACGGGCTCAGCGCCCGCTCGCAGGCGGCGATGCGGTCCCGGAACACGGGCGAGTCGGCCAGCAGCTCACGGGCCATGCCGGCCCACTGCGACCCCTGCCCGGGGTAGACGAACACCGTCCGGCCCGGGGCGCCGGCCGTGCCCCGCACCAGCGCGGCGTCGGTGTCGTCCGCCGCCACGGCCCCCAGCGCCCGCGTGAACTCCTCCCGAGCGGAGGCGATCACGACGGCGCGGTGCTCCCACGCGCCGCGCGTGGTGGCCAGCGAGAGCGCCACGTCGGCCGGGCGCGGCCCGGGGGCGTCGGCGAGGAACTCCCGCAGCTGCCCGGCCTGCGCGCACAGGGCCTCCGGGGTGCGCCCGGAGACCACCCACGGCACGACGCCGCCGGCGTCCTGTGCCGCGTCCACCGCGTACGCGTCGTCCTTCTCGTACTCCTCGTCGACGACCGACGGGGGTTCGCAGACGACCACATGGCAGTTGGTGCCGCCGATGCCGAACGAACTCACACCGGCGACGAAAGCACCGGCCGTGCTGTCCCATACGGCGGCGTCCGTCGTCGCGTCCGTCACCACGCGCAGGTTCAGTTCCGCGAGCGGGATGTCCGGGTGCGGCGTCGTGAAGTTGAGGCTGGGGGCAAGAGTGCGGTGCTTGATGCACAGGGCCGTCTTCACCAGGCCGACCACGCCGGCGGCCGCCTCCAGATGCCCCACATTGGTCTTGGCCGAGCCCACGAGCAACGGCGATCCGTCCGTGCGCGCGGCGCCGAGTACGGCGCCGAGCGCGGCGGCCTCGACGGGGTCGCCGACCTTGGTGCCGGTGCCGTGCAGTTCCACGTACCGCACCCGGTCCGGGCCGATGCCCGCCCGCTCGTAGGCGAGCCGCAGCACGTCTTCCTGCGCCGAGCGGTCCGGGACCGTCAGGCCCTCGCCGCCGCCGTCGTTGTTCACCGCGCTGCCGCGTATCACGCAGTAGACGGAATCGCCGTCGGCCAGGGCACGGGAGAGGGGCTTGAGCACCACGACCGCGCCGCCCTCGCCGCGGACGTAGCCGTTGGCCCGGGCGTCGAAGGTGTAGCAGCGGCCGTCGGGGGAGAGCGCGCCGAGTTTGGCCATGCCGAGCGCGGCGTCGGGCAGCAGGTTCAGGTGCACACCGCCGGCCAGCGCCAGCCGCGACTCGCCGCTGCGCAGGCTCTCGCACGCCAGGTGCACCGCCGCCAGCGACGACACCTGACCGGCGTCGACGGTCAGGCTCGGCCCGCGCAGGCCCAGGACGTAGGAGACACGGTTGGCGATGATGCCCCGCTGGACGCCGGTGACCGCGTGCGCGCTGCGCGTCGCGGTGCCGCTGCGGTCGAGGAGGGTGGCGTAGTCGTTCGACGCCGCGCCGACGAAGATGCCGGTGGGGCCGTCGCGCCACTCGGCGGCGACGATTCCCGCGTCCTCCAGCGCTTCCCAGCTCAGTTCCAGGGCGAGCCGCTGCTGCGGGTCCATGACGGCCGCCTCGCGGGGCGAGATGCCGAAGAACCCCGCGTCGAACTGGTCGACGTCGTCCAGGAAACCGCCCCAGCGCGTACGGTCCTTCTGCTCGTCGGAGAGTTCCGCGGCCGGCGCCACGTCCTGGGGCCAACGCCCCGGGGGCACCTCGCCGATGGCGCTCTCTCCCCGGCTGAGCAGGCGCCAGAACTCCGCGGGACCGGCCGCTCGCGGAAGCCGGCAGGCGAGGCCGACCACCGCGATGTGATCGTCCTGCGTCAGGTTCTCTTCCGGCGTGTTCGTTCCCGAGGTGTTCCGTTCCGAGGCAGAGTCGGAAAACACGTCGTGCAGGTCGGTCACTGCGCCCCTCATTCACCGTGGCGATGCGCGGGCGTCAACTGGTAACAGCCCAAGTCCGAATTGGAATATCAGCGCACGCGGCCCGATGGAGCCGCGGCTCGAATACACGTGAAACGGGACCCTGTCGCGTCCGCGAGTCCCCCGACTCCCCCTGTCAGTAACGCCTGGCGGTTTCCGTCGCGAGAGGACGTCATGCGGGGGTGCGACAAACAAGCCGTCAATCAGCTGTCCGCCCCCCGTGGCGTCGCGCCGCCGAACCGCGCGATTCAGACACTGTCATGAGGGGGCATGTCTTGGGCAAGGGTTGATCCAGAGTCAGCGATGAGATCGAGCCACCGTGTGTCCGGTGAGGGTGCGCGGAAAAATGCCCCATGAAGGAACGTTCCCCTCGGTGGCGCCGGCCCCCTACCTCCGGTGAGCGGCGGGAAAGGCCGTCGTGTCCCGTCAGGGCCGGGGGCGGGCCCGTCCCTCCGCCTTGGCGAAAAATCGATCACGAAGGTCTCAGTTGATCGAGCTCCCAGGTTGCCCAACGGCAGGAAAAACGCCAGGTCAACGCCCGGAGGCGGGATCGGATACGCACGGTTGTGCCCCCTGCGGCTGGCCTACACTGCTCGTGCGCCGCCAGGGTGCCCGGCGGCCGGACGGACGGTGTGCCACCACACAGCCCGAGGAACGTCATTGACCAGCGGACAGACCCACGGAGAACCCCATGACGACGAGTGAATCCACCGATGCCCTGCCGCGGCGGACGGGCCTCGTCGTCATCGTCGCGCTGGTGCCGCTGGTGCTGGACCTCGTCACCAAGCAGATCGCGCTCACGCACTTCACCGCCGACGAACCGGTGCGGGTGCTCGGCGGTCTGCTCCGGTTCAGCCTGGTGACCAACGCGGGCGCGGCCTTCTCCATCGGCGAGGGCGCGACGTGGCTGTTCAGCCTGGTCAAATTCGCCGTGATCTGCGGCATGCTGTGGTTCTCGCTGCGGATCCGCTCCCGCATCTGGGCGGTCACCTTCGGCCTGATAATGGGCGGCGCGGCCGGCAACCTGGTGGATCGCGTCTTCCGCGCGCCGGCCCCGCTGGAGGGCCGCGTCGTGGACTGGATCCAGCTGCCGAACTGGCCCGTCTTCAACGTCGCCGACATGGCCGTCGTCTGCGGCGGCGCCCTCGTGGTGTGGGCGTCCTTCCGCGGCATCAACATGGACGGCACCGTCGAGTCCTCCGGCTCCACCGAGCCCGCGCGCACGGACTGAACGTCCCCGCACCGCACGCGGCATGCCCCTCGAGGGCAGCCGACCTCCGGCCGTGACACGACGAGGTGTGCCGCCGGTCGCGCCCTGGCGCGCCTTTCCGTGACATCCCTCCGGCTTTCCGCGCCGCGCGTGCCGCGCATCCGACTACCGAGGAGTCCCCGTGACGCACACCCGTATTCCCTTCGGTGGGGAGGAGCTCGGGCCCCTGCTGGCCCGGCGCACCCACCGGGTCCGCTCCGACGCGATCCGCGACATCCTGGCCGCCGCGGCCGTGCCGGGGATGCTGTCCCTGGCGGGCGGCATCCCGGCGCCCGAGAGCTTCCCGGTGGAGCGGATCTCCGAAGTGACGGAACGGGTCATGGCCCGTTCCGGAACCAGCGCCTTGCAGTACGCGCCGACCGAGGGCCTGCGGCCGATGCGCGAGGCGCTCGCCCGGTACGCGAGCGCCACGGGCGCCGCCGTACCCGTGGACCGGGTCATGGTCACCAGCGGCAGCCAGCAGGGGCTGGACCTGGTCGCCCAGACGCTGCTGGACGAGGGCGACACGGTGGCGCTGGACGACCCCAGCTACCTGGGCGCGGTCCAGGTCTTCCAGCGCGCCGGAGCCCACCTGCTGGCCGTCCCCGGCGACCGCAACGGGATACGGACCGACATCCTCGAAGAGCGGCTCGCGGCGGGCGCCCGGTGCAAGCTCGTCTACGTCGTGCCGAACTTCCACAACCCCACCGGCGCGGTCCTCAGCGCCGGGCGCCGCGCGCACCTGGCCGCGCTCGCCGACCGCTACGGCTTCCTGATCGTGGAGGACGACCCGTACGCCGACCTGACGTTCACCGGCGAGCGCCTGCCCTCGGTGGACGTGCACAGCGACCGCGTGATCCGGCTGATGAGCCTGTCCAAGATGCTCTGCCCGGGCCTGCGCGTGGCCGGCCTCGTCGCCCCCGCCGCGCTGATCCCCGAACTGGTCGCCGCCAAACAGTGCGGCGACCTGCAGACCAACACCTTCGGCCAGTACGTCCTCGCCGACCTGCTGGGCGACGAGGACTTCCTGCCCCGGCACACCGAGCGGCTGCGCGGCCTGTACCGGGGCAAGGCCCAGGCGCTGGCGGCCCTGCTGCGCGAGCGTCTGCCCCAGCTGTCCTTCGGCGAGCCGCGCGGCGGCCTGTTCCTGTGGTGCGCGGTGGACGACGCCCGCGTCACCGCGGACGCCCTGTACGCCAAGGCGCTGGCCGAGCGCGTGACGTTCGTGCCCGGCGCCCACTTCTGCGTCGAGCGGGACGGCTCGCACCTGCTGCGGCTGTCCTACGCCACGCTCGACGACGCGCAACGACGGGAAGCCGTGGACCGGTTGTCCGTCGCCTTCGACAAGGTCCTGGCCGACGCCGGCTGACCTCGCCCGCCCGCAGTCGCACACACGAGAGAACGGGGACACCCATGACCACACCGCCCGCCGAGCGCTCCGCCGACGTCCTGGTCGGCGACCTCTTCCAGGTGATCGACAACCGCCGCTGGGCCGACCTCGCCTCGGTGTTCGCCGAGGACGCCGTCTACGAGCGGCCCGGGTACGAGCCGCTGGAGGGCCTGGCGCGCATCCGCCGGTTCTACGAGCACGAGCGCGTCATCGCCGCCGGCCGTCACCACGTGGAGCACGTGGCGGGCGGCGCCGAGGCGGTGGCCTGCTGGGGCCGCTTCCTGGGCAGCGACAAGGACGGCGGCGCCCTCGACGAGGCGTTCGCCGACACCTATGTGCTCCGGGACGGCAAGATCCTGCGCCGTAAGACGTTCTTCTTCCGGCCGGCCATCTGACACCGCGCGGCGCGGTCGTCCGGCGGGGCCGCTAGGCGGCCGTGCCGGACAACGCCGCCTTGTACGCCCGCAGGGACGGCGAGCCGTAGGCATCGGCGACCCGCAGCAGATGGCCGATCTCGTCCGAGAGGTCGTTCGCGGCGGGCCCGGCGAGGTTGACCGTCTGGGACCGCGGCGGCCGCCCGTCGCACCGGGCCTCCAGGGCGGCGGTGAGCCAGCAGGCCGTCACATGGGCGTTGACCAGATGCTCGGGGACGGCCTGCTCGGCGACGTGCCGGTGCACCGCGTCGAGAGCGTCCGGAGTGACGTAATCACGCAGCACGATCATCGCGTCCCGGATCTCGATCACCCGCCGGTACAGCCGCAGTTGCAGGGGCATCGCCGCGGCCCACAGACGGTTGCCCGGCTCGAGGACCACGTCGGGGCTGGCCGCGGTGAGGTCCCGCCACAGCGGGGCGAGCCTGCGGTAGGTGCGCCGGTACCGGCGGTGCGTACGCAGCTGGATCACGACCGGCGGCACGGCGCCGATCGCCATGAACCAGGCCTCCACACCGGCGACGGGGGAGAACCAGGGGCAGACGGCCGCCGAGCGCGTGTGCAGATAGACGAGCTTGAGCACCCACAACAGGGACGCCAGCAGGGTCCCGGTACCGAACAGCCGCAGCCCCAGGCGCAGCAGCCGGGGGGTGTCCTGCCGGCCGTAGCGCCAGCACACCACTCCGCAGGTGGTGTCCGCCACCAGATGGAAGACGAAGAAGAGCCACCAGTACGCGAGGGGGACGCCCGGCGTCGCCGCCGAACCGGCGATCTGGTTGCGGTCGTGGCCGGGCGCCCCCAGGTCCAGGAGCACCAGGGCGGCCATGACCGTCGCGGCGGTGCAGAAGAGCAGGGCGGTGTGACGGCGGCGGTCCGCGGCGCCGAAGATGAACCACAGCACCGCTGCCGCGTCGAGAATGCTGAACAAATGTTTGGTCAGGTCGATCCAGTGCTCGTCCGGCACCAGGTGCGCCAGCGCGGCGGTGACCGGTTCCAGGTGGAGCGACATCGCGAGCGCGATCATGCCGATGGCCAGCCACAGGGGCCGCTGGGACCGGTCGCGCAGGCCCTGCGGGGCACGGGCGATCGCCACGACCCACAGGGCGGCGATGCCCGTGGTCTCTAACCACGCGGGCATGACGCTCCCGTGGTGCGCAGGCCGCGCAGCCCCATGGCGGACTCCAGCCCGCCCAGCATCCCCGAGAGCCGGGCCGGCGCGGGCAGCCGGCCGGCGGCCTCCAGAATGAGGGTGGCGATCATCTCCGCTTCCTGTTCCTGCTCGTCGGAGTAGCGCAGCCGGGGCAGCACCTGCCGGATCGACTGCGGGTCGGCGATGTCGAGGTGCCGGTACAGCCGTTGCCCGTCACCCTGCGAGCGGTGGTCGCACACCATGTGGCCGATCTCGTGCATGATGATGTGCTCCTGGTGCAGGGGGCTGGTCTGCGCGTCGTAGAAGACATAGTCGCCGCGTTCGGTGACCAGCCACATGCCCGACGGCGTGCCCGGGACGGTCGGCGTCGGCAGCGGCAACAGGTGCAAGGGGCGGGCCCGTTCGGCCGCCAGCCGGGTGCAGAGCTCCTGGGCGGAGAAAGGTTCCGGCAGGGGGATGCCGCTGATCACCTTGCGGCATTGCCGACGCAGACGCCTCCAGTGCATCTCGGCCCGCTCCCCGTGGCTCGTCCGGACAGGAGGGCACACCACCTCGTACCCGCGTCGCATCATGCCACCGCCCTGGGCTCAGGTGGGCGGAGGGGACGTCGACTCCTTCGCACACTGCTCCAGATCGCGGAGCTGCCGGATCATGTCCGCGGCCATGCGCTTGCCTTCCGGCGACAACGCCGCGAGATTGCCGCGCAGATACAGCGCGCTCACCCCGGCCTCGGCCATGGACCGGTCCAGCTCACGGCTGGCCAGGAGCTCCTCGTCGATCATTCTCCGCGCGACGTCGTCGTCGGTGAAATAGGAGACGGGCACCTCGAAGTACCGGGCCATCGCCACCAGATGACGCAGGGTGGGGTTCGTGCGCTCGCCGCGGTGCAGCTGCCACAGATACGGGCCGGAGAACGTCTCGCCCGACTGGGCGGCGATGGCCGCGGCGAGCGCTTTGTAGGACGGTTTGCCGTCCTCGCTCAGCTCGGCACGCAAAGTGATCAGGTGGTCGAGCTTCTCCGCCACCGTCAGCTTGCGCCGGTCCTGTCCGTCCCTCTCGCCGTTCATGGGCTGCTGCCCCCCTTTTGCATGGCACCAGTGAATGCGCCGGTCGACCTCCGACGACTGTGGGGCCACCCACACTTTGCCAGATATCGGGCGCAACTGAAACTCGTTCGATGGGTGTTGGCTTGTTCATCCTGGCTGACGCGGGAGGGTGAGGTCACCCCATCAAGCGGACTCGGACGCTCCGAAACCCTGCCCGCAGCACCCGCGCACCCACCCCCATGTCCCGCGATCAGCCGACGACTTGACGTCGCCCGGCGCGCCGGCCGCACCGCCCCTCGTCATGGCTCCCGGAAGGCCGGCAGACCGGCACGGTAGACCGCCCGGACCGCACGGATCGCGCCGATGTCCCGCACGGGGTCGCCGGCCACCGCCAGGAGATCGGCGTCGTAGCCGGGGGCGACACGCCCCTTGCGGTCCGCAAGGCCACAGGACTGGGCCGCGAGTGAGGTGACCGAGACCAGCGCCTCGGTGTTGGTGGCCACCTGCGAGGCGAAATAGACCAGGTCGCCGGGGAGCACGTCATGAGGCTTGTGCGGGTTGATGCCGGCGTCGGTGCAGCAGACGACGCGCACGCCGTGCCGGTGCATGTACGCCTGGTTCTCCCAGTACGGCTCGATCGTCCGCAGCACCTCGGCGGGCATGCCCTCGCGGGGTTTGACGACCGTGCAGCCGACGAACGTGCCGGCGGCGGCCATGGCGTCGACGGTCGCGGGATCGAGCCGCACCCCGGACGGCGTCATGAACGTGCAGTGCTCGATGCCGTCGACACCGGCGGCCACGGCATCGGCTATGCCCGAGGCCGCGTGCGCGTGCGCGGTCACCGGCAGCCCCAGCCCGTGCGCGGCCCGCGTGACCGCCCGCAGCTCCGCCGGGCTGTACTGCGCCCCTCCCGGATCCGAGCCCCTGGTGGACATCCCCCCGGTCGCCATGATCTTGACGAGGTCCGTCCCCCGGCGGGCGCGGGCGGCGACGGCCGCCACCGCCTGCTCGGTGTCGTCGGCCTCACCACCGAGGTACCAGCAGTGCCCGCCGCCCCGGGTGATGGGCGGCCCGGCCGCGAGGATCTGCGGCCCCAGCGCCCCGGCGGCGTACTCCTCGCGCAGCCGCAGCGCGAGGTACCCGCGGTCGCCGAGGTCGCGCACCGTGGTGATCCCGGCCCGCAGGGCGCGCGCCGCGTGCTCCCGCATCCGGGCCAGCACGGTGGCGTCGTCGTCATGGACCATCTGCTGCTCGGTGGGGCCGGCGGGGTCGAAGACCAGGTGGCTGTGCGCGTCCACCAGCCCCGGAAGCAACGTCACGTCCCCCAGGTCCGTCACGGCCACGCCCTCCGGCGGGTTGGCGCCGCTGACATCGACGTCGGTGATCCGCCCGTCGTCGACCAGGACCATGACCGGGCCGCGGTGCGCGGTGACCCCGTCGAATAAACGGGCGGCGCGTATGGCCGAGCGGGAATCGTCCACGGACGTTGCTCCAAATGTCGTCGAGATGGCGGCAGGCCCGGCGGTGCGCCGCGCACGGCGTACAGGCAGGAAACCAGCAGGAAACGGCCCACGGCTATCAGATCGTTCCCCATGTGTCCACTGCGATGTACAGTTGAACAGCTGATCGGACAGGCGGGGGACTTGGGGGAGTCACCGGGTGGGGTACGGCGCGTCGGGAGATGATTCCGCGAGAGCCAGGACATGTCGTGCAACCCCATCGGAGAGTGATGAGTCGGCGATGCCCGCCTACGCAAGGAAGAGGTAAGCCCATGACTGGTAAGCATGTGCGGGCCGAAGCCGAAGAGCTCGTCATGAGACTCCCCGACCTTCCCCGCCCGTGGGACATCGAGGCGCTGTGCCGTTCCCTGGCGCAGTCGCGGGGCCGCCCCCTGACGCTGCATCCCATGGACCTGCCGGCCATGCCCTTCGGGCTGTGGTTCGACGACGGGTCCGGCGACCGCATCATCTACCGCTCGTCCGCCACCGGTTACTACCGTGACCACATCGTCCTGCACGAGATATGCCACATGCTGGCCGGCCACGGGAAACCGCCCGAGGAACTGCTGAGCGAGCCCGGCGCCGCGGACGCGACAGCCGCAGGAGAGCAGGGCGCGGGCGGCAAGGCGTGCAGCAACGCCGAGGAGGAGCTCGCCGAGACGTTCTCCACCATGGTCCTCAAGAAGGCCGGCCAGCTACGGCCGAAGAGCGTCAGCGCCGTCGAGCGCCGTGCCGAACAGCTGCTCGGAGCCGGCTTTGCATAATGTGCCGTCCTGGGTCGAGACCCTGCGCGGGGTCATCCTCTTCATCGTGTGGACCGTTCTGGTCCTGCGGATATCCGCTCTCTGGCGCTCACCCCAACGGCCCGTATGGGTCGTGCTGTTGGTCCTGGCGACCGGCTCGCTGATGATCCAGGCCCCGGTGGGGCGCTGGTTCGACGACACCACCGGCGTCGCCAAGGCCGGCGAACTGAGCGTCGCCCTGGTGGCGCTCACCGACTTCGCCGCCGTCTGGTGGTTCGCGGTAGCCCTGCACCGGGCCGGCCACGCCACCCCCGTATGGCTGCGCCGCGCCCCCGCGGTGAGCGCGGCCGTCATGGCCGCCCTCGCCCTGGCCTTCTTCGCCGTCACTCCCGCCCCCGACCGCTTCGGTGCCCAGGCCCACGGCTGGTGGGCCGGTTACGCCGTCGCCTGGATCACCTTCGGCCTGGTCACCGCGGTGGGGGCGGGCGCCCTCTTCTGGCGCCACGGCATCACCATGCGCAGCCCCGTGCTGCGCCTGAGCATGCTGGCGCTCGCCGTCGGCACCACCGCCGAGGTGCCCTATCTGGTGATCCGTGCCATCCGGTGGTTCACCGAGGCACCGCCCACGCTCGCCCTGGTCGGCTTCTGGTGCTCCTTCAGCCGCTTCGTCCTCGTCGCCCTCGGATGCTCGCTGGCCGCCCTCGAGCCGCTGCGGAAGGCGGCCCTGTACTGGTACCGCAGACAGCGTCTGTACGGCCTGTGGATGCTGCTGCGGCAGGCGACCCCCGAACTCGTCGTGATCACCCCGCGGTCCCGTACGGCGGACGTGCTGACGTTCACCAATGCCTGGGAACAGCTCCACCAGCGCGTCATCGACATCCGCGACAGCATCACCTTCCTGCACGACGGCTGGGCCTCGCCGCAACTGCTGCGGGAGGCGTCGCGGAAGGCCGCCGAGGCCGGTCACCGCGAACGCGAACGGCTGCTCGCCGCGGCGTGCTGGATCGAGGCCACCCGGCGCGACGCGCTGGCCGGATCGGCCAAGCTCCACCACGAGCTCGACAAGGACCTGCTGCCGGAAGTGCACGCCAGCGAGTCCACCGTGCACCGCGAGATCCGGCACCTGCTGCGACTGCACCGGGCCCTGCGCACCCGTACCGTGCACGCCTTCGCCGACAGCGTCCAGCACCGGCCCCCGGCCACCGCGACCTCATGAGGTTCGCTCGCTCCTTCGAGCGTGTCCCCCGTCGGGGAGCGGCGCGTGTCATTGGGCCTAACGGGGGTGTTTCCCCCTAAAATCGCGGGATGTACATAGCCAGCACGTTCCCCGGAAGGGTGTGATCCGGTGAACAGGTCCGAGGCCACCGACGAACAGTGGCAGGGACTGGCCGAGGTCGTCCCCTTGCGCGGACACCAGACATGGCCGTCCTGGCCCGACCACCGGGCCCTGCCCGAGGAGGAGCCCGAGCAGCACCAGCGGCGGCTCGTCGTGCTCCGCGTGCAGGTCTTCGCGGACGCGCGTGAGGTCGCCGAGTACCTGATCGCCCGGATCCCGGTGCTGCTGGACCTCACGAGCGCCGACTCCGACGTCGCCAAGCGGATCCTGGACTTCTCCAGCGGCGTCGTCTTCGGGCTGGGCAGCGGTATGCACCGTGTCGACACCAATGTCTTCCTGCTCGCGCCCGAAGGGACGGAGGTGGCCTCGGCGTACCCCGATCGTAGGAAGAATGATCAGCTGAAACGGTTTGGCTGAGCCGTCGCCGCATACGGTCCCGGCATGGACGCAGCCACCCAGCTTCAGCGCCCGGCCGTCACCGAACTGCGGCTTTCCGCCTTCAAATCGCACCGCAACGCCGTCTTCCCGCTCGGTCCGCTGACCTTGTTCCGGGGGCCGAGCGGCAGCGGCAAGTCCAGCGCCCTCCAGGCGTACGAGGCCCTCGCGCGGCTCGCGGGAGGCGACACCCTCGACGAGGCGCTCGCCCCCGTGGCGGGCGGCGCCGGCGCGTGCGTACCGCAGGGCGCCAGGCCCGACGGGCAGGGGCGGCGCGGCTTCCGCATCGGCTGCACGGTGGAGGGGCCGGCGGGGCCGGTCCGGCTGGACGTGGCCGTGCAGGCGGAGCCCGAAGTGCGCGTCGTCGGCGAACGGCTGACCGGTTCCGGGCGGACGCTGCTCTCCACCGCCCTGCGCGATCCGGGCCTGCCCAGGGTCGAGGCGGCCTGGCACACGGCGGGATCGGTGCCCGTCACCAGGGCCCCGCTGCCCGACGACCGGCTGGGCACCGCGCTGCTGCCGCTGCGCGTCGCGGGCAAGACGGCCGGACAGCGGATGGTCCTGGACGCGGCCGAACAGGTCGTGGTCGCCCTGCGCTCCGTCTTCCCCTGCGACCCGCGGCCGGAGCTGATGCGCGCCCCGGTGGCCGCACGTGACGGGCTGCTGCGCGGCGCGTGCGACAACGTTGCCGCGGTGCTGGCCCGCACCCGCAACGAATGCGTCACGCGTCACGCGGCCCTGGTCACGGCGGCCGGCGCCGGGTGCCGGGGCGAGGTCGAGGGGGTCACGGTGCAGGGCCTGGACGGCGGCTTCGTACGGGCGGTGCTGGCGCGGCGGTCGGGGTCGGCGACGCCCCTGGAACGGCTGGGGGACGGGGAGCTGCGGTATATGGCGCTGAGCCTGGTGCTGCTGACGGGGCCGGGGGTGCTGGCGATGGACCAGGCCGCCGAGGTGCTGCCGGCGCGGCAGGTGCTGACCGTCCTGGCGGACGGCCTCGACCGGTGCCTCGATCCGCGGCAGTCGCGGGAACTGCTGGGGCTGGCGGCGCGGATGTGCGAGCGGGGGCACATCAGGCTGGTGGGAACGGTGCGGGGTGCGACGGGGGAGGTGGCGGAGGAGGTGCCAGGGGCGTCGGTGGTAGACCTGGGGACGTGAGCGGACATCACCGGCATCAACTTCCCGAGCAGCCCCTCGATCTCCAGGCGCTCCAGCGGCGCCTGGCCGCGTTCGCGGCGGCGCGCGACTGGCAGCCCTTCCACACCCCCAAGAACCTGGCCTCGGCGCTGAGCGTCGAGGCGTCCGAACTGGTGGAGATCTTCCAGTGGCTGACGCCCGAGCAGTCGGCGCGGGTGATGGAGGCGCCCGAGACGGCGCACCGGGTCCAGGACGAGGTCGCGGACGTCCTGGCGTACCTGCTGCAGTTCTGCGAGGTGCTGGGGATCGACGCTCTGGCGGCGCTGTCGGCGAAGATCGACCGAAATGAGCGGCGATTTCCGGCACCTGGCCGACCGGGCGGCGGGGCCATGGATCAGGGGGATGGTCACTCTCCGGAGTGATGGGGATATCCACACCGCATCTGGTATCCACAGATTTCTGAATTCCCCTGGCTTTTCCGGCGGTTAGTCATCACTCTGGGTAGTGAGAGCGGGCGGACGGGAAATATGGGGGAACGGTCATGGAGGCAGCGCGGCTGATCGAGGCCACGAGGCACGCCCTGGCGCAGGCCAGGACGGTTCAGGACATCGTCGTCGAGGCGTGGCAGGCGCAGGCCCTGGCGGAAGCCGTCGGCAGTCGTCTCGCGGTCCAGGGGCCCTTCGAGGCGCGCGCGGCGGCCCGGGGTCTGAGCGAGGCCGGCTGCCGGGCCTCCGGCGGGCTGCGCCGGACGGCGTCGCGCGCCGGAGGCTTACGGGCGGCGCAGCTCACCGAAGTGCGCGACGCCTGGACGGTGCTGACCTGCCTCGCCGAGCTCCTCGGCGAGGTGGGCATAGCCCTGGTGGGCGTGGCCTGCGCCTGCGAGGAGGATGCCCTGTACTGGCAGTGCATCGAAGGGATCGACGCCGCCGACGAGACGACGGACCGGATAGGCGGACTGCTCAGACGGCTCGCCCTGCGTGAGCGGGGAGGTGCCGCATGAGGAAGGCGCTGAGCGCGGGCGCGTGCGCGCCCGTCAGGTGGAGGTCAGTGGGTGCCGGCGCCGCCCTGGTCCCCGGTCCGTTCGGCCGGGCCGGGCTGCCGGGCCGGCGTCGGCCGCTCCGACGACTGAAGGTCGGCGTCGAGCTGCGTCAGATCGGCGTTGAGCGCCGCCATCAGCTCCTCCATCTGCTGCAGCAGGCCCTTGGGTGCGCCCTGCTGCTGGGAAGCGGCCTGGGTGGGCACTGCCTCGTCGGGCACGGCTTCCTGGGTCATGGTGGCCTCCTCGGCCCTCGCCCTCCCGATGGGGGCGGGCGGCGTTGCGATCGTCGCCTCCGGCAGCGGACACCGGTGCGCGGGCCGGGCGGTCCGGCTCCGCCCGAGCCAACGATCACCGGGCGTGCCGGACACTGGCGGATCCCGTGCCGGCCCGTGGGGGCCAGGGAATTTCACCCGGCAGGAGTGAGCCGGACCGTGCGGGTGCGGGTGCGTTGACCGGGTGTTCGAAAGGGCGGAGCCGAGGGGGCAGGATGGGGGATCGACGGCCGCCGAGGCGACCGCCGGCCCGAACGAGGACACCGCGAAGGACCCCGATGGCCCCCACTACACGCCCCGCCACACCCCTCGCCGAGGCCCTCGCGCGCGGGCCGCTCGTCCTGGACGGCGGGTTGTCCAATCAACTCCAGGCGCAGGGCTGTGACCTGTCCGACGAGCTGTGGTCGGCCCGGCTGCTCGCCGACGCGCCCGAACAGATCGAGGCGGCGCACACGGCGTATCTCCGGGCCGGGGCACGCGTGCTCATCACCTCCAGCTACCAGGCCACCTTCGAGGGCTTCGCCCGGCGTGGGCTCGGGCACCGGGAGGCGGCGGTGCTGCTGGGGCGGAGCGTGGAGCTGGCGCGCCGGGCGGCCGGGCGGGCGGAGCGGGAGGTCTGGGTGGCCGCGTCCGTCGGGCCCTACGGGGCGATGCTCGCGGACGGCAGCGAGTACCGGGGGCGGTATGGCCTGAGCGTGGCGGAGCTGGAGCGGTTCCACCGGCCGCGGATCGAGGTGTTGGCCGAAGCCGGGCCGGATGTGCTCGCGCTGGAGACCGTCCCGGACGTGGACGAGGCCCGGGCGCTGCTCGCGGCGGTGCGCGGCTGCGGGGTGCCGGTCTGGCTGTCGTACAGCGTGGCCGGCGGTTCCACCCGGGCCGGGCAGCCGCTCGTGGAGGCCTTCGCGGTGGCCGAGGGGAACGACCAGGTCGTCGCCGTGGGCGTCAACTGCTGCGAGCCGGCCGAGGCGGATCGGGCCGTGCGGATCGCGGCCCGGGTGACGGGCAAGCCGGTGGTGGTCTATCCGAACAGTGGGGAGGGGTGGGATGCGCGGGCACGGGACTGGCGGGGGCGGCCCACGTTCGACCCCGCGCGCGTCGGCGGCTGGCGGGAGGCCGGGGCCCGGCTCGTCGGCGGCTGCTGTCGCGTCGGGCCGGAGCGGATCGCCGAACTCGCCGCGTACCTGGAAAACCCATAGGAGACGGGCCGGTCATGCCGGGATAATCGGCCGTGTGTTCCTGACGATCAGTACCTCCGGCGCTCCCGGTCGCCCCGCGACCGACCTCGGATTCCTGCTGCACAAGCACCCGGACAAGGCGCAGCGGTTCTCCACCTCCCATGGCACCGCTCACGTCCTCTACCCCGAGGCGAGCGCGGAGCGCTGCACGGTGGCGCTGCTGCTCGAGGTCGACGCCGTGGCGCTGGTCCGGCGTGGCAAGGACAAGGGGCGCGGTGGCGCACCCGACTCGGCCCTGGCGCAGTACGTCAACGACCGGCCCTACGCGGCGTCCTCGCTGCTGGCCGTGGCCATCGCGGGCGTCTTCTCCAGCGCCGTCAAGGGCCAGTGCGCGGCCCGGCCCGAACTCCCCGATCAGAGCTGGCCGTTGCGCATCGAGGTGCCCGTCCTGCCGGCCCGGGGTGGTGCGGCCCTGGTGGAGCGGCTCTTCGCACCGCTGGGCTGGACGGTCACCGCCCGGCCGGTGGAGCTCGACGAGCGGTTCCCCGAGTGGGGCGCCTCGCGCTATGTCTCCCTGGTGCTGGAGGGCGAGCTGCGCCTGGCCGACGCCCTGCGCCATCTGTATGTGCTGCTGCCCGTGCTCGACGACGGCAAGCACTACTGGGTGGCGCCGGACGAGGTCGAGAAGCTGCTGCGCTCCGGCGAGGGCTGGCTGGAGAGCCACCCCGAACAGCGCCTCATCACCAACCGCTACCTCGCCGGCCGCTGGTCCCTCACCCGTGACGCGCTGGAGCGTCTCGCCCTCGCCCGCCTCGCCGAAGCCGACGACACCGAGGCGGAGGAGCTCGACAACGCGGTGGACGAGAAGGACGAGAAGGACGAGAAGGAGGGGGCCGAGGGGGACGCGCTGGGCGCGCGGCCGTCCGTGCCGCTGGCCGTGCGGCGCCGCGAGGCGATCATCGGCGCGCTGCGCCGGGCCGGGGCGGCGCGCGTGCTCGACCTGGGGTGCGGCCAGGGGCAGCTGGTGGGGGAGCTGCTCAAGGACGTGCGCTTCACCGAGATCGTGGGCGTGGACGTGTCGGTGCGCGCGCTGAAGGAGGCTTCGCGGCGGCTGCGCCTGGACCAGATGCCGGAGCGGCTGGCCGCCCGGGTGACCCTGACGCAGGGCTCGCTCGCCTACACCGACCGGCGGCTCGCCGGCTACGACGCGGCCGTGCTCAGCGAGGTCGTCGAGCATGTCGACCCGCCCCGGCTGCCCGCGCTCGAGCACGCGGTCTTCGGCGCGGCCCGCCCGGCCACGGTCGTCGTGACCACCCCCAACGTGGAGTACAACGTCCGCTGGGAATCCCTGCCCGCCGGGCAGGCGCGCCACGCGGACCACCGCTTCGAGTGGAGCCGCGAGGAGTTCCGCGCCTGGGCGGCGAAGGTGGCGGAGCGGCACGGCTACGCGGTGGAGTTCGAACCGATAGGCCCGGACGACCCCGAGGTGGGGCCGCCCACACAGATGGCCGTCTTCCACAAGAACCCCGCTGACGCCGCCACGCACCGCGCCGGTGCCCCGCGTACCGCGCCGGCCCACGATCAGCACAGCAGCCCGACCGAGACCCCGAAGGAGGCGGAGGCCGTATGACCACGACGAGCATCCCCCTCGGCGTACCCGACCTGTCCCTCGTGGTCCTCGTCGGCGCCACCGGCTCCGGCAAGTCCACCTTCGCCGCACGCCACTTCAAGCCCACCGAGACCGTCTCCTCCGACGTCTGCCGCGGCCTGGTCAGCGACGACGAGAACGACCAGCGCGCCAGCAAGGACGCCTTCGACGTCCTGCACTACATCGTCGGCAAGCGGCTCGCGGCCGGGCGGCTGACCGTCGTCGACGCCACCAATGTCCAGTCCGAGCCCCGCAAGCAGCTCGTGCGGCTGGCCCGCGAGCACGACGTGCTGCCCGTCGCGATCGTCCTCGACGTGCCCGAGAACGTCTGCGCCGAGCGCAACGCGGCCCGCCCCGACCGGTCCGGCCTCGCCCGCCGCGTCATCCAGCGCCACCAGCGCGAACTGCGCCGCTCCCTGCGCCAGCTGGAGCGTGAGGGCTTCCGCAAGGTGCACGTCCTGCGCGGCGCCGAACAGGTGGCGGCGGCCGAGGTGGTCCGGGAGCGGCGGTTCAACGACCTGCGGCACCTCACCGGCCCCTTCGACATCGTCGGTGACATCCACGGCTGCCGCTCCGAACTGGAGAGCCTGCTCACCGCCCTGGGCTACGCCCTCGTCCGTGACGGGACCGGACGCCCGGTGGACGCGGCACACCCCGAGGGGCGCACCGCCGTCTTCGTCGGCGACCTCGTCGACCGTGGGCCCGACAGCCCCGGCGTGCTGCGCCTGGTCATGGGCATGGTCGCCGCCGGGCACGCCCTGTGCGTCCCCGGCAACCACGAGAACAAGCTGGGCCGCTTCCTGGGAGGACGGCAGGTCAACGTCGCGCACGGCCTCGCCGAGACCGTCGAGCAGCTGGAGCGCGAGGCGGAGCGGGATCCGGAGTTCCGTGAGAAGGCGCGGGAGTTCATCGCGTCGCTCGTCAGCCATTACGTCCTCGACGGCGGCTCCCTGGTCGTCTGCCACGCGGGGCTGCCGGAGAAGTACCACGGCCGCACCTCCGGCCGGGTCCGTTCGCACGCGCTGTACGGCGACACGACCGGCGAGACCGACGAGTTCGGGCTGCCCGTGCGCTACCCCTGGGCGGAGGACTACCGGGGCCGCGCCGCCGTGGTCTACGGCCACACCCCCACCCCGACGGCGACCTGGCTCAACAACACCATCTGCCTGGACACCGGCGCCGTCTTCGGCGGCAGGCTGACCGCCCTGCGCTGGCCCGAGCGCGAGCTCGTGGACGTACCCGCCGAGCGGGTCTGGTACGAGCCCGTCAAGCCGCTGGTGGCCGAGGCGCCCGGCGGGGCCGACGGCCGCCCGCTCGACCTCGCCGACGTCACCGGGCGCCGCGTCGTGGAAACCCGCCACCTGGGCCGGGTGGCGGTCAAGGAGGAGAACGCCGCGGCGGCCCTGGAGGTCATGAGCCGCTTCGCCGTCGACCCCCACCAGCTCCTCCACCTCCCGCCCACCATGGCCCCCTGCGCCACCTCGAAGGAGGAGGGCTATCTGGAGCACCCGGCGGAGGCCTTCGCCGCCTACCGCGCGGCGGGGGTGCGCCAGGTGATCTGCCAGGAGAAGCACATGGGCTCGCGCGCCGTGGTCCTGCTGTGCCGGGACGCGGAGGTGGCGCGCGAGCGCTTCCGCACCGGGGAGGGCCTGCCGGGGGCGGTGTACACCCGTACGGGCCGGCCGTTCTTCGAGGACGCCGGCCTGGCCGGGCGCGTGCTCGGCCGGCTGGGCGACGCCGTCACGGGCGCCGGCCTGTGGGCGGACCTCGACACGGACTGGCTGCTGCTGGACGCCGAGCTGATGCCCTGGTCGCTCAAGGCGGCCGGGCTGCTGCGCCACCAGTACGCGGCCGTCGGCGCCGCCTCCCGCACGGCCTTTCCCGGGGCCCTCGCCGCCCTGGAGGCGGCCGCCGCGCGTGGCGTGGACGTCTCCGGCCTGCTCGGCCGCCAGCGCGAGCGCGCCGAGGACGCCGCCGCCTTCACCCGGGCCTACGGGCGCTACTGCTGGCCGGTGGACACCGCGGGGGACGGGCTGGAGGGCATCCGGCTGGCACCGTTCCAGATCCTGGCCGCCCAGGGCCGCAGCCTCGCCACGCTCCCGCACGACGAGCAGCTGGCGCTGATCGACCGGCTCGTGGAGGCGGACCGCCCCCAGGACGGCTCCGCAGGGCTGATCACCCCCACCCGCCGCCTGGTCGTCGACACCGAGGACGAGGACTCGCTCGCCGCGGGCACCCGGTGGTGGCTGGAGCTGACCGGGGCGGGCGGCGAGGGCATGGTCGTCAAGCCGCTCGCGGCGTACGTCCGCGGGGCGGACGGCAGGCTCGTGCAGCCCGGCGTGAAATGCCGCGGCCGGGAGTACCTGCGCATCATCTACGGCCCCGAGTACACCCGCCCGGAGAACCTCGAACGGCTGCGCATACGCCACCTCGGCCACAAGCGCTCCCTGGCCCTGCGCGAGTACGCGCTCGGGCTGGAGGCGCTGGACCGGCTGGCGGCCGGGGAGCCGCTGTGGCGGGTCCACGAGGCGGTTTTCGCGGTGCTCGCCCTGGAGTCCGAGCCGGTGGACCCGCGCCTGTAGCGGGCCCCGTCCGGCGCCGGCACCCGGCACGCGGCGGCACTCCGTGCCCCGCGTGCCGAGTGATCACGGCACGTTCAGGTCAGGATGGGAAGATGGGATTCCATGTCGATTCCGAGGCCGGGCGGCTGCGCCGCGTCATCCTGCACCGCCCCGACCTGGAGCTGAAGCGGCTCACACCGTCCAACAAGGACGCCCTGCTCTTCGACGACGTGCTCTGGGTGCGCCGCGCCCGCGCCGAGCACGACGGCTTCGCCGACGTGCTGCGCGAGCGCGGGGTGGAGGTGCACCTCTTCCAGGACCTGCTGGAGGAGAGCCTGCGCGACCCCGTCGCCCGGGCGCTCGTCCTGGACCGGGTCTTCGACGAGAAGGAGTACGGCCCGCTGGCCACCGACCACCTGCGGGCCGCCTTCGACGGGATGCCGGTGCCGGAGCTGACGTCCTGGCTCGTCGGCGGGATGACCAAGCGCGAGTTCCTCGCCCGGCACGCCGAGCCGGTCTCCGTCCGCTTCCACGTCATGGAGCAGGACGACTTCCTGCTCAACCCGCTGCCCAACCATCTCTTCACCCGGGACACCTCCGCCTGGATCTACGACGGGGTGTCCATCAACGCCATGCGCTGGCCCGCCCGTTGGCACGAGACGGTGCACTACGAGGCCGTCTACCGCCATCACCCGCTCTTCGCGCAGGGCGGCTTCCACATCTGGTGCGAGGGCCAGGCGGCCTACCCGTCGACGATCGAGGGCGGCGACCTGCTCGTCATCGGCGAGGGCGCGGTGCTCATCGGGATGAGCGAGCGCACCACGCCGCAGGCGGTGGAGATGCTGGCCCGCGGGCTGTTCGCGGCGGGGTCGGCTCGTACGATCGTGGCGCTGGACATGCCCAAGGGGCGGGCGTTCATGCACCTGGACACCGTGATGACCATGGTCGACGGCGATACGTTCACCCAGTACGCGGGGCTGGGCATGCTCCGCTCGTACACCATCGAGCCCGGCGTCGGCGAGCGCGAGCTGAAGGTCACCGACCACCCGCCGGAGCACATGCACCGGGCGATAGCCGCCGCCCTGGGCCTGGACTCCATCCGGGTGCTGACCGCCCGGCAGGACGTTCACGCCGCGGAGCGGGAACAGTGGGACGACGGGTGCAATGTGCTGGCCATAGAGCCGGGTGTGGTGGTTGCCTACGAGCGGAACGCGACAACCAACACGTTCCTGCGCAAGCACGGCATCGAGGTCATCACCATCCCCGGCAGCGAGCTGGGCCGCGGCAGGGGTGGTCCGCGGTGCATGAGCTGTCCGGTCGAGCGGGACCCGGTACCCGGTGCCTGACCCACGAGGACCTATCTGCATACTGATGCAAGTTGTCGTATAGACTTCCATTTTTGGCGCACTGTTGATGACCTAGGAGCCCATCCCATGGCGACACACCTCAAGGGCCGGCACTTCCTCAAGGAGACGGACCTCACCGCCGAGGAGTTCCACAGCCTGATCGAGCTGGCTGCCGAGCTCAAGGCCGCCAAGCGCGCGGGCACCGAGGAGCGCCGCCTCCAGGGTCGCAACATCGCGCTCATCTTCGAGAAGACCTCCACCCGCACCCGCTGCGCCTTCGAGGTCGCCGCCGCGGACCAGGGGGCCCACACGACCTACCTCGACCCGAACGGCTCCCAGATCGGCCACAAGGAGTCCGTCCGGGACACCGCGCGGGTGCTCGGCCGGATGTACGACGCCATTCAGTACCGCGGGCACGGCCAGTACATCGTCGAGGAGCTCGCCGCCTACGCCGACGTGCCCGTCTACAACGGCCTGACCGACGAGTGGCACCCCACGCAGATGCTCGCCGACGTGCTCACCATGACCGAGCACACCGCCAAGTCGCTCGAACACGTCACCTACGCCTACCTCGGCGACGCCCGCTACAACATGGGCAACTCCTACCTCGTCACCGGCGCGCTCCTGGGCATGGACGTGCGCATCGTGGCCCCCGAGGAGCTCTGGCCGACCCCCGAGGTCGTGGCCCGCGCCCGCCGGCTCGCCGAGACCAGCGGCGCCCGGATCACCCTCACCCAGGACGTCGCCGAGGGCGTGCGCGGCGCGGACTTCGTCGCCACCGACGTATGGGTGTCGATGGGCGAGGCCAAGGAGGTCTGGGACGCCCGGATCGCCCTGCTCGCCCCGTACGCCGTCACCATGGACGTGCTGCGGGCCACCGGCAACCCGGCCGTGAAGTTCCTGCACTGCCTGCCCGCCTTCCACGACCTGGGCACCACGGTCGGCCGCGAGATCTACGAGCGTCACGGGCTGACCTCGCTGGAGGTCACCGACGAGGTCTTCGAGTCGGTGCACTCCCTCGTCTTCGACGAGGCCGAGAACCGGATGCACACCATCAAGGCGGTCCTGGTGGCCACCCTGGCCGACTGAGACGCCGGCCGCACGCCCGCCCCACGAGTGCGCGAGAGGGCCTCCGTCCCTATCGCGCACTCGTGACGACGGTCACGGAGCAGTGATAACTTCACCGGGCAGGCACCAGCCCCCCGGCTGAAGGAGGCCGTGCTCCATGAGTCCGTTCACCGGCTCCGCGTCCCGCACCGAGGAATGGCGGCACCTGCGCCTGACCCTCGACTCCGGCGTCGCCACCGTCACCCTCGCCCGCCCCGACAAGCTCAACGCCCTCACCTTCGGCGCCTACGCCGACCTGCGCGACCTCCTGCCCGAACTCGCCCGCGACGGCTCGGTGCGCGCCCTCGTGCTCGGCGGCGAAGGGCGCGGCTTCTGCTCCGGCGGCGACGTCGACGAGATCATCGGCGCGACCCTGGCCATGGACACCGGCCGCCTCCTCGACTTCAACCGCATGACCGGCCAGACCGTACGGGCCCTGCGGGAGTGCCCCTTCCCCGTGATCGCCGCCGTGCACGGGGCCGCGGCCGGCGCCGGCGCCGTGCTCGCGCTCGCCGCCGACTTCCGCGTCGCCGACCCGACCGCCCGCTTCGCCTTTCTCTTCACCAAGGTCGGCCTCTCCGGCGGCGACATGGGCGCCGCCTACCTCCTGCCCCGCGTCGTCGGCCTCGGCCACGCCACCCGGCTGCTGATGCTCGGCGAGCCCGTCCGCGCCCCCGAGGCCGAACGCATCGGCCTCATCAGCCAGTTGGCCGACGAGGGCGGGGCCCACGCCGCCGCCCAGGCCCTCGCCCGCCGTCTCGCCGACGGCCCCGCCCTCGCCCTCGCCCAGACCAAGGCCCTGCTCACCGCCGAACTCGACATGCCGCTCGCCGCCGCCGTCGAACTGGACGCCGCCACCCAGGCCCTGCTGATGAACAGCGGCGACTACGCCGAGTTCCACGCCGCCTTCACCGAGAAGCGGCCCCCCAAGTGGCAGGGGCGATGACGGCGGCCACCCGGATCGCCGTCATCGGCGGCGGACCCGGCGGGCTCTACGCCGCCGCCCTCCTCAAGCGCCTCGCCCCCCGGCGCGAGGTCACCCTCTGGGAACGCAACGCCCCCGACGACACCTTCGGCTTCGGCGTCGTCCTCTCCGCGGAGACCCTCGGCGGCATCGAGAGCGCCGACCCCGACGTCTACGCCGCCCTCCGCCGCGAGTTCGTGCACTGGGACGACATCGACGTCGCCCACCGGGGCACCGTGCTGCGCTCCGGGGGCCACGGCTTCGCCGCCCTCGGCCGCCACCGGTTGCTGGCGGTCCTCCACGACCGCTGCCGCGCACTCGGCGTCACCCTGAAGTTCGCCACCGAGGCGCCGCCCGCCGCCGCACTGGCCCGCTCCCACGACCTCGTCATCGCCGCCGACGGCGTCAACAGCCGCACCCGCGACAGCCACCGCGACCACTTCCGCCCCACCCTCACCCGGCACCGCTGCCGTTACATCTGGCTCGCCGCCGACTTCGCCCTCGACGCCTTCCGCTTCGAGATCGCCGAGACCGAACACGGCCTCATGCAGCTCCACGCCTACCCCTTCGGCCCCCGGGCCAGCACCGTCATCATCGAAATGCGCGAGGAGGTGTGGCGCCGCGCCGGCCTCGACCGCGGCGACGACAAGACCGCGGCGGACCGGTGCGGCACGTACTTCACCGGCCTCCTCGGCGACCGCCCGCTGCGCTCCAACCGCTCCACGTGGACCGCCTTCCGCACGGTCGTCAACGAGCGCTGGTCCCACGGCCGTACGGTCCTGATCGGCGACGCCGCCCACACCGCCCACTTCTCCATCGGCTCCGGCACCAAACTCGCCGTCGAGGACGCCCTCGCCCTCGCCGGCCACCTCCAGGACGCGCCCACGGTGCGCCAGGCCCTTCAGGCGTACGAGGCCGAGCGGCGGCCGGTCGTCGAGTCCACCCAGCGCGCGGCCCGCGCCAGCCTCGAGTGGTTCGAGAACCTCGCGCTCCACGTCGGCGGGCCGCCGCGCCGCTTCGCCTTCGACCTCCTCACCCGCAGCCGCCGCGTCACCCACGACAACCTCCGCCTGCGCGACGCGGACTTCGTCGCCGCGGTCGAGGCCGAGGCCGGCATCCCGCCCGGCACGCCGCCGATGTTCACCCCCTTCCGGCTGCGCGGCCTGACCCTGCGCAACCGCGTCGTCGTCTCCCCGATGGACATGTACACCGCCGTCGAGGGCACGCCCGGCGACTTCCACCTCGTCCACCTCGGCGCCCGCGCCCTCGGCGGCGCGGGCCTGGTCATGACGGAAATGGTCTGCGTCAGCGCGCGGGGCCGCATCACCCCCGGCTGCGCGGGCCTGTACGCCCCCGGGCACGAAAGGGCCTGGCGCCGGATCACCGACTTCGTCCACGAGCGGGCCCCCGGCACCGCCATCGGCATCCAGCTCGGCCACTCCGGCCGCAAGGGCGCCACCCGCCTGATGTGGGACGGCATGGACGAGCCGCTCCCCGAGGGCGGCTGGCCGCTGGTGGCCCCCTCGCCGCTGCCCTACCGGCCCGGCGTCAGCCGGACGCCGCACGCCCTGACCGTCCCCGAACTGACCGCCATACGCGGCCAGTTCGCGCGCTCCGCCGAAGCCGCCGCCCGCGCCGGGTTCGACCTCCTCGAACTGCACTGCGCACACGGCTACCTCCTCTCCAGCTTCCTCTCCCCGCTCACCAACCACCGCCAGGACGCCTACGGCGGCGACCTCGCGGCCCGGCTGGCCTACCCCCTGGAAGTCTTCGACGCCGTGCGGGCCGTGTGGCCCGCCGAGCGGCCGATGACGGTCCGCGTCTCCGCCACCGACTGGGCGCCGGGCGGCACCACCGCCGAGGACGCCGTCGTCATGGCCCGCGCCTTCGCGGAGCACGGGGCCGACGCCATCGACGTCTCCACCGGCCAGGTCGTCCCCGACGAGCGCCCCGAGCGCGGACGCTCGTACCAGACGCCCTTCGCGGACCGCATCCGCCACGAGGCGGGCGTGCCGGTCATCGCCGTGGGCGCCATCTCCTCGTGGGACGACGTCAACTCCCTGATCCTGGCGGGCCGCACCGACCTGTGCGCGCTGGGACGCCCCCACCTGTACGACCCGAACTGGACCCTCCACGCGGCGGCGGACCAGGGATACACCGGTCCGGGCGCGCCCTGGCCCGTCCAGTACCGGGCCGGCAGCCGCAAGCCGCCGACGGGGCGGAGCGCGTGACGATCAAGCCCTGTCCGGCGCCCCGGGCCCCGGCGCGCGCGGCCTACGCCAGCCCCTGCGCCACGAACCGCGCCCCCGCGTCCCGCAACCGCGTGTGCAGCGCCGCGAAGACCCGGGCCGCCCGCCCGCCCGGCCACTCCGGTGGCAGCAGCGCGGCCGGCAGGCCCGGATCGGCGTACGGCAGCCGCCGCCAGGAGTCCAGCGCGAGGAGGTAGTCGCGGTAGGCCGCCTCCGCCGGCACCGGCTTGCGGCGCGACCAGCGCCGCAGCACGGCCTCGTGGGTCTCCAGGAACATCCGGTGCTGGCGGGCCAGGGCCTCCAGGTCCCACCACCGGGCCACCGCCTCGGCGGTCGGCTCGAAGCCCAGGTGGCTGCCGCGGAAGAGGTCGACGTAGTCGGCCAGTCCGAGCCGCTGCAGGGTATGGCGCGTCTCCTCGTGCACATGGGACGGGGCGATCCACACGCCGGGCGCGGCGGTGCCGAAGCCCAGCCGGGCCAGCCGGGAGCGCAGCAGGTGCCGCTTGTGCCGCTCCTGTTCGGGGACGGAGAAGACGGCCAGCAGCCAGCCGTGGCCCGGGCGCGCCGACGGACGGCCGTAGATGCGCCGGTCGCCGTCGTCCAGCAGCTGCCGGGCGGCGTCCGACAGCCCGTACCCCGCGGCGCCGTCGGGCGTGCGGTCGGCGACGAGCAGGCCGCGCCGCTTGAGCCGGGAGACGGCCGACCGTACCGAGGGCGAGTCCACGCCCACCGCGCCCAGCAGCCGGATCAGGGCCGCGATCGGCACCGGGCCGGCCGGGGCGTCGACGCTACCGCGTCCGTACGCGCCGTAGAAGGTGACGATGAGGGACCGGGGGGTATGGAGCGGTTGCTGGTCAGTCACGGGGAAACTGTAAAGCGCCCGCGCGCAGCCGGAATCGCTGCAGTTTGCCGGTGGGCGTGCGGGGCAGGCCGTCGTGGAACACGATCTCGCGAGGGCACTTGTAGGGAACGATCTCCTTTTTGGTGAACTCCCGCAGCCGCCGCACCGTTTCCCCGGTGCGCGGCACCCCGGCCCGCAGCACCACGTGCGCGACGACGATCTCCCCGCGCCGCTCGTCGGGGCGGCCCACCACGGCCGCCTCCAGGACGTCGGGGTGGCGCAGCAGGGCCTCCTCGACCTCGGGCCCGGCGATGTTGCAGCCGGCCGAGACGATCATGTCGTCGGCGCGGGCCACGTAGCGGAAGTGGCCGTCGGGCTCGCGAACGTAGGTGTCGCCGGTCAGGTTCCAGCCGTCGCGCACGTACGCGCGTTGCCGGTCGTCGGCGAGGTAGCGGCAGCCGGTGGGGCCGCGCACGGCCAGCAGCCCCGGCTCGCCGTCGGGCACGGCCTGGCCGTCCGCGCCCACGACGCGCGCCTCGTAACCGGGGACGGGTACGCCGGTCGTGCCGGGGCGGATGGCGTCGTCCGCCGCGGCGATGAAGATGTGCAGCATCTCGGTGGCGCCTATGCCGTTGATGACGCGCAGCCCTGTGGCACGCCGCCAGTCGTGCCACAGGGCCGCGGGCAGGTGCTCGCCCGCCGAGACGCATCTGCGGAGCGAGGAGGTGTCGTACGCGCCGAGCTCCCCGAGCATGGCGCGGTAGGCGGTCGGCGCGGTGAACAGCACGCTGACGCGGTGGCGTTGGACCTGGGCGAGCAGCCGCGCCGGGCCGCCCCAGTCGGCCAGCAGCGTCGAGGCGCCCGCGCGCAGGGGGAAGACGAGGAGTCCGCCGAGCCCGAAGGTGAAGCCGAGCGGGGGGCTGCCGGCGAAGAGGTCGTCCGGGTGCGGCCGCAGGACGCACGCCGAGAAGGTGTCGGCGACGGCGAGGACGTCGCGGTGGAAGTGCAGGCAGCCCTTGGGGCGTCCGGTGGTGCCGGACGTGAAGGCGATGAGCGCGACGTCGTCGGCGGAGGTGTCCAACGCCACATAGGATGTGGGTTTTTTCGCCGAACGCCGCAGAAGGTCGTCGGGAGCGTCCCCGCCGTACAGCGTAATCCGTAAGTGTGGCACTGCCGCCTTGATCAAATCGTCGGCCGATCGGGTGTCGCACAGGGCGTGCCGTACCCGGGCGATCGCGCAGACGGCGGCCAGTTCGGTGGGGCGTTGCGCGGCCAGCACGGTCACGGCCACCGCGCCGGCCTTCATCACCGCGAGCCAACAGGCCGCCAGCCACGGCGTGGTGGGGCCACGCAGCAGCACCCGGTTGCCCGGTACGACACCCAGATCGGTGGTGAGGGTGTGCGCGATCCGGTCGACGTTGGCCTTGAGCTCGCCGTACGACCACACGTTCCCGGCGCCGTCCCGCACCGCCGGCCGGGCGGAGCCCAGACGCTCGATGGTCGCGTCCAGCAACTCGGCGCCGCAGTTGAGCCGGTCCGGGTAGCGCAGCCCCGGTGACCCCGGCAGGTCGAAGCGGAGATCCGGCCACTGTCCGGGGGCCGGGAGATGGTCACGCGAGAAGGTGTCGGCATGCGCCGACCGGTTGAGCTCCATCGCGGATGCGCCCCCTCGCCGGGAGGAATGGGAGAGGAATGGGAGAGGAATGGGAGGTGAACGGGGGTCTTGCCAGCGACACGGATCCACTGTCAGCGTAGCGAGTTGGTGACGGCAGTCAACAGAGCGCAATAGCTGGGGCGCGGGAAGGCGGGCCAGGTGACCACACCGTTCACACTGGATGGGGAGCAGCGCAAGTGGTGTGCCGAACTGCGCGCGCTCGCCGCGCGCGAACTGCGCCCCCTGGCCCGCGAGGGAGCCCCCGGCCGTGTCGACCGGCCGCTCGTCCAGGCGCTCGGAGAGCTGGGGCTGCTGGCCCGGGTACTGCCGTACCAGGGCCCGGAAGACGGCGGCCGCGTACGCGCCCTGGACCTGTGTCTGCTGCGCGAGTCGCTGGCCCAGGAGTGCACGGAAGCGGAGACGGCACTGGCCCTCCAGGGCCTGGGCGCCTATCCCGTCCTGCGGTACGGCACCGGGCCGCAGCGCGCGCGGTGGCTGCCGGAGGTCGTCGCCGGCCGCGCGGTCGCCGCCTTCGCGCTCAGTGAGCCGGGCGCGGGATCCGACGCGGCGGCGCTGGAACTGCGGGCCGAGCGCACGACAGGCGGCTGGCGCCTCACCGGCGAGAAGTGCTGGATCTCCAACGCCCCCGAAGCCGACCTCTACACCGTCTTCGCCCGTACGGGACCGGCCCCCGGAGCCGCCGGCGTCACCGCCTTCCTGGTGCCCGGCGACAGCCCCGGCCTCGGCGGCCGGCCGCTGGACATGCTCGCGCCGCACCCGGTCGGCACGCTCACTTTCGACGCCGTCCCGGTCGGCCCCGGCGACGTGATCGGCGAGGTGGGTGCCGGCTTCCGCGTCGCGATGCGCACGCTCGACCTCTTCCGCCCGAGCGTCGGCGCGTTCGCGGTCGGCATGGCCCGGGCGGCCCTCGACGCGGCCCTGACCCACGCCGGCGAACGCCGGGCCTTCGGCGGCCCGTTGAAGGACCTGCAGGCCGTCTCCCACCAGCTCGCCGAGATGGCCACCCGCACCGAGGCCGCCGCCCTGCTCGTGTACGCCGCGGCCGCCGCGTACGACGCGGGGGAGGCGGGGGAGGCGGGGGAGGGGGGCATCGCCCGGCGCTCGGCGATGGCCAAGCTCTTCGCCACCGAGACCGCGCACTACGTCGTCGACGCCGCCGTACAGATCCACGGGGCCCGCGCCCTCGAGCGCGGCCACCTCCTCGAACACCTCTACCGCGAGGTCCGCGCCCCGCGCGTCTACGAAGGCGCCACCGAGGTCCAGCGCACGATCATCGCGAAGGAGCTCTACCGGACGGGCGGTCCGCCCCGTACCGGTGAGCCGCACAGCGTCCCCGACCCTTCCGCGCCGAGGAGTCCCCGCTCATGACGTTGCGCCGCGTCAACCCCGCCGGCCTCAGCCCGCCCACCGGCTTCAGCCACGCCGTGACCGTCACCGGCGGCCGCCTGGTCTTCCTCGCCGGCCAGACCGCGCTCGACGCCGGCGGCAGGATCGTGCCCGGCACCCTCCCCGAACAGTTCGAGCGGGCCCTGGGCAACCTCCTGGCCGCCCTCCGCGCCGCCGGCGGCGAACCCCGTGACCTGGCCCGGGTCACCGTCTACGCCACGGACGTCGGCGCGTACCGCTCGCACGCCCCCGAACTGGGCCGGATCTGGCGCCGGCTGGCGGGCCGCCACTACCCGGCGATGGCGGTCGTCGGCACCACCCGGCTCTGGGACGAGGAGGCCCTGGTGGAGCTGGACGGGGTGGCCGTGCTGCCCTGACCGGGCGGTCCGGTGTACGGTTCCGACGGCAATATCAGTGGTCGCGTGCGGGCAACGCAGAGGTAAAGGGTGGCGTTTCGATGGCGTCTCGTCGGAGTGCCGACACCGGCAAACTGACCTTCACCGAGCGGGCCCGGCGGGAGCAGATCGTCGAGTGCACCATCGATCTGATCTCCACGCGCGGCTACCCGGCCACGTCCCTGTCGGCGATCGCCGAGAAGGCGGGCATATCCAAGGCCGCCGTCCTCTACCACTTCTCCTCCAAGGACAACCTCACCCAGGCCACGCTGACCCATGTGCTGGAGCGGTTCGGCGCGTACGTGGCGGAGCGCGTGGAGCGCGAGACGGACCCGTGTGCAGCGGTCGTCGCCTACGTGCGCGCGATGATCGGCTACCAGCAGGCCCACCGCCGCCACGTCCGCGTGATCACCGAGATGCTGCTCGACGACCAGGGCGGCACCCGGCTCAAGACCCCCGGTTCCCACGACACCTACGACCGCTGGCAGTCCCTTTCCCGCCTCCTCGCGGCAGGACAGGAGGCCGGGCAGCTACGCGCCTTCGACACCCGGACCATGGCCCTCGCCGTGGGCGGGGCGATCGACGGCGTCATCTCGCACTGGCTCGCCCACCCCGACCTCGACCTCGACGCGGCCGCGGAGGAACTGGTGACGTTCACCCTCGCGGGAATCCGGCGCCGGGACTGACCCCCGTACGGCCCCGGCGCCCCGCCTCACGCCCGCGCGAAGGCCGGCGCCCGCTCGGGGCGCACCCCGACCCCGCCGAGGTACCCGGTCACACACGCCAGCAGCGGCATCCGCCGCATCAACCGCAGCGACATCGGCAGCCGGTCCGGGTCGAGACCGCCGTCGAGGGCGGGACGCAAAAGGGTTTCGTGCTCGCCCAGTTGAGCCCTCTGGATCAGGCGCGACGGCAGTTCGCGGCGCCTTTGCACCGCCGCGAGGTCCCGGGTACGGACGGCGCCGCGGCGCAGCGGCCCGGCCAGGACGCGGGCGGCGGCGACGGCGTCCTGCACCGCGAGGTTGACCCCGACCCCGCCGGTCGGCGACATGATGTGCGCGCTGTCCCCGATGCACAGCAGACCAGGCCGGTACCAGCGCCGCAGCCGGCCCATCGTCACCTCCAGCAGCTTCACGTCGTCCCATGACCGGATCGCGCCGGTCATCTCCTCGTCCCAGCCGAAGAGTTCGCCGATGTCGTCGCGGAACCACTGGATGCCGTGGGCGCGCAGCTCCGCGTCCGTACCCTTCTTGATCAGGTAGGAGGTCTGGTAGTAGTCGCCCCTGTCCATCGTGACGGCGAACCGCCGGCCCTGGGCGCGCATGAAGACCCGGCCGTCGTGCGAACCGTCGCGCCGCGCCGGCACACGGACGTTCCATACGTCCATGGGCACGTCGACGTACTCGGGGCGCAGGCCCGCCGCCTCGCGGACCAGCGAGTCCCGCCCGTCGCAGGCGACCGTGAGGTCGGCCGCGAGCTCACCCGTCGTCCCGTCCTCGTCGACATGGCGCACGCCCGTCACCCGGCCCCCTTCGGTCCGCAGACCGGTGACCGCGGTGCGCATGCGCAGGGTGAAGGAGGGCTCCTCGGCGGCGGCGCCCGCGAGCAGATCGAGGAAGTCCCACTGCGGGACCATGGCGATGTACTTGTGCCGGCCCGGTATGCGCCGCAGGTCGGAGACGGTGACGACGGTGTCGCCGAGGTGCATCCGCACCTCGTCCAGCCGGCGGGTCGGCAGCCGTGCGAACCGTGGCCCGAGGCCGAGTTCGTCGAGCAGCCGCAGCGTCGAGGGATGCACGGTGTCCCCGCGGAAGTCCCGCAGGAAGTCCTTGTGCTTCTCGAGGACGGTCACCTCGATGCCCGCTCTGGCGAGCAGCAGCCCCAGCATCATCCCGGCCGGGCCCCCGCCCACCACGCAGCACGTCGTACGTTCCACCGCTTCCGCTCCCGTCCGTCGACTGACCGAGCGGTTACTTGTCTGACCGCTCGGTCAGGGGAGTGTATGTGGGGGTGGTGGGGAAGGGCAACGTCCGCTTGGGGTGGGTCATTTCGCGGTCTGGATGAGGCGGGGCCGCAGCCAACGCCTTGGCTGCGTATGGAGGGTGATGACATATCAGCTCGATAGCCGATCCAGTCGACCCCCGAGGTCGGTGCATTAACTGCCCTTTACCTGCGGCACGGTGATAACGCTCGTGGCCCACTTGATGTCCAAATGCGGAATCGCGGAGTTATGGCATTGCGGTCCGGAGCCGGCACGGCGAGCCCGTCGGGGCGCATTCCGACCGGCCTGGCAAGGTGTGGAAACCGCGCGACCGCGCCACCGGCGCCAATAGCAAATCGGTGCGCGGGTGAAAAGGGGGGCTGAATGTAGCTCATATCTCACTGGTCCGGTTTGACTCCTATCCAATGAATCTTCAAGACTTCGCCTTCGACCAACCCGCACGCATGGGGAACTGCCTGCGGGACGCAAGAGGGGTAACCAAAAACAGAATGAAGAAGAGTCAGGCCCACTCCGCACGCGTGCGGAGAGCCATCACGCGCGGAATCGTGACCACCACCGCGCTGGCCGCGGTCGCCGGCATCGCCGCACCGGGTGCCGCCGTGGCCCAGCCGTCGGACGCGGTCGCCCCCGCGGTCCAGATCGGCACCAGCGAGGAGGAGCGCGTCGCGGCGGCGTCCAAGGTCGACCTCGACCCCACCGCGGAGGTCCTCCTCCTCAGCGACCACGACTTCATCCACGCGCTGTGGCAGAAGGCCAGGGACAAGGGCCAGGACCGGGAGGCCGTGCGGCTCGCCGCCGAGGCCGCCATGATGAGCAGTGCCGCCGAGGACCACGTGCGGTTCATTACCACCGGCATCGGCGAGGCCTTCGAGACCGACAAGCAGCGGATGCAGGAGCGGGCCGACGCCGACCGTGCCGCCCGCCTCGCCAAGTCCCAGGCGCTGATCGTGGTGGGCATACCGGGCAACCCGGACCTGCTGGGGCTCAGCGACGACAACTTCATCCGCGCCGTCATGAAGCACGACGCTTCCGGCCCGGAGGTCAAGAACGCGGCCGCCCGCGCGCTGGCGGGGGACGCCTCCGCCTGGCAGGAGTTCATCACCAACGGTGTCCGTGAGGCCCACCAGCGGGACGTCACCAACGAGCTCGCCGAGCTCGAGAAGAAGAACCGTGAGGAGGCCGAGCGCCGCAAGGAGCTGGCCGCCCGCAAGAACACCGCCGCCCTGTTCGGCATCACGCCCTCCGAGGCCATGCTCGCCCTCAGCGACGACAACTTCATCCGCGAGCTGCTGCGCCTGACCACCGGTGAGGCCCAGAAGACCGAGCTCTACGCCGCGGGCCAGAAGGCGGTGCTGAGCGCGGACACGGCGCAGTGGAAGCTGTTCATCCACACCGGTGCCGAGCAGGCGTACAAGCGCGACGACGAGGCCCGCCGCAAGAAGATCGCCGACACCAACCGCCGACGGGCACTGGCGATCCAGGCCGCGGCGGAGAAGACGGGGATGAACCCCCACCTGGTGGCCACGGCGAAGAAGGCGCTCGCCGGCAGCGACGAGGACGTCGCGAACTTCCTCAAGGAAGACAGCCAGTACCACGCCAAGCGTCAGTCCTTCACGCCCAGCGGCGGCAAGCAGGCCGGCTGGTACATCCGCCAGTCCAGCGTGGACGGCGGGGAGGCCTTCGTCGCTCCCGTCGACGCCAAGGGCAAGCAGACCGACCGCGAGGACGCCACCTGGGTTGTCGTGCAGGCGCTCGCCAACAAGCCCGGCTGCTACTCCTTCGAGTCGGCCCGCAAGCCCGGCTACTACCTGACGCAGAAGGACCTCCGGGCGCGGATGTCTGCCAACGACGCCAGTGCGCAGTTCGCCAAGGACGCCACCTGGTGCCCCCGCAAGGGCCTGACCGGTTCCGGGACGTCCTTCGAGTCGGCGAGCCAGCCCGGGCGGTGGCTGCGCCACTTCTGGGGCGATCTCTACGCGGCCGACAAGAGCGGCAAGGGCGGTCGTTTCAACACCGCCGAGAACTTCGCCCAGGACGCCACCTGGAAGCTCGCAACCCCCCTGGCGCGCTGACGCTCCCCGCCGACTCCCCATTCCTTAAGAAGAACGGAAACCCCCCGATGTCTCGGATCATCCGAGCCACGCTGGCCATCGGCGCCAGTGTCGCCGCGCTGGCAGGCAGCGTCACCACCGCCCACGCGGACGAGAGCACCCCCCAGGCGGCTGCCGTGCAGCTGCAGGCCGAGCACAGCGGTCAGTGCCTCACCATCGCGAACGGCAGTCTCCGCAACGGCGCCAATGCCGTGCAGTCGAAGTGCGTCGACGGCGCGGACAACCAGCTCTTCGAGCCGGCCTCCGCCGGCTCCGCCACCTTCGAGCTGCAGGCCAAGCACAGCGGCAAGTGCCTCGAAGTGGAGGACGCCGCCACCAAGGCCGGAACGAACGCCCAGCAGTGGTGGTGCCTCGGCAAGCCGCAGCAGCGCTGGAAGCTGGTCATGGTCGACGTCGCCAAGGAGCTGTACGAGATCCGTCCCACGCACACCCCTGAGCGCTGCCTGGACATCAGCGGCGCCAGCGCCAAGGACGGGGCGAACGCCCAGCAGTGGTACTGCAACGGCACCACCGCCCAGCGCTGGCGCCTCCAGCCGGCCAAGGCCGCCTGACGCACCCGGACGCCGCTGAGCCGATCGCCGCCCGGCGACCGGCTCCGCGCCCGCATGCGTACCACCGTGCCCACCGCACCGGGCACCCCTGACTTTCGAGAAGAAACGGATCACACGATGTCTCGGATCGTCCGAGCCACGCTGGCCATCGGTGCCAGCCTCGCCGTGCTGGCGGGCGGCGCGAGCGCCGCCTACGCCGACGGCGACAGCTCCGCCGCCGACGCCGCAGCCCGCGCCGCTGCTGCGGCCGCCAAGGCCGCTGACGAGGCCCGCGCCAAGGAGGCGGCACGTGCCGCGGCGGCTGCCGCCGCCGACGCCGCCGAGACCGCGCGCGCGAACGCCGCGGAGGCCAAGGCCCGCGCGGAGATGCCGGAAACGGTCGTCACGCTCAAGGCCGCGCACAGCGGCAAGTGCCTGGAGATCGACAAGGGCAAGAAGGACAACGGCGCGAAGGCCCAGCAGGGGGAGTGCAACAGCGGCGACGCCCAGAAGTGGCGCGTGGTCCCCGTCGCGAACTCCTCCTTCGAGCTGCGCTCCGTGCCCAGCGGCAAGTGCCTGGAGGTGGCGGACAGCGGCACCAAGGCCGGCGCCGTCGTCCAGCAGTGGTCGTGCGTGGCCAACGCCAAGCAGATGCGCTGGCAGATCGTTCTCGTCGACCCCGTCAGGAAGCTCCACCAGCTGCGTCCCACCCACACCGAGGACCGCTGCCTGGACATCGCCGACGCCAAGAAGGACAACGGCGCCAAGGCCCAGCAGTGGTCCTGCAACGAGACCGACGCCCAGCTGTGGCAGATCCAGCCGGTCAAGTGACCGCCCGTTCATCTCTCGCACCGACGCGAGGGATGAACGCCGTCGAGGGACAGCGTCGTGACGTACGGCGCTGTCCTTCTGCGAGTGGGACCGCTGGAGCGAAGTTTTCTTTTTTCAAGGGGGCGTGAAGTGAATCGTCAGTGGTGGGTCGCGCAGGCGTTGACGGTCGGCATGCTGGCCGGCGGAGGCACACTTGTGGCGGGGGCCCCGGCTTTCGCCGACGCGCCGGCGCCGGCCGTCGTACCCGCCGTCGTCCCGGCAGCCGTCCCGGCGGATCAGCCGACGGGTCAGTCGGCCGACGATGCCGCGGCTATGAAGGCCAAGGCGGCCGAGGACGCCCGCAATTGGGTTCTCAGCCTGGCGAAGTCGCGGCTGCCCGCCGAGGTGCGCGCGTCGGCGTGGAACGCCCTGCGCAGCACGCGTGGCGACGAGGCGATCGCGGAATGGCTGGCGCCCGGTGGCGGCTATGACGCCGCCAAGCGGCGAACCCGGGAGACTCGGGCCCGGAACAAGGCTTTTTGCGAGCGGACGGTGGCCACGCACACCAAGGAGTTCTCTCCCGAGGTGCGCGCCGCGGCCGAGCGAGCGCTCAAGGGCACGGCCGCCGACCAGGCGGCGTTCGTCAAGACCGGTTACGCCGAGGCGCAGAAGCGGGACCGGGCCTCCCGGGAAGCCGACGCGCAGCGCAAGCGGGACGTCACGCAGCAGGAACGGGACTTCGTGCGTGCTCGCGCGGATCACGACCCGGGTGAGCAGGTACGGGTCGCGGCCCAGTGGGCGTTGCGGCCTGCCGCGACGGACGCGGACATCGCGGAGTTCTTCGGCTACGGCTGGGTGTCCGCCGGAACGCTGGACGTGGAGAGCTACCGGCTGCGGGTGGCGGACGCCGAGACGCTGCGGCGCCACACCCTGTCCCTCCTGATCCAGCAGGCCGTGGCGGCCGAGGAGGCCGTGAAGGGCGCCGCCGACGCCGCGAAGGCCCGGGCCGAGGCCGAGAACGCCTGGAAGGCGGTGTCCGAGCACTCCGCCGCCGCGCAGCGGGCATGGCAGGCCGAACAGGCCGCCACCACGGCCCAGATGGAGAACTGGCAGAACGTCGCCAAGGCGGCCAGGGAGTCCTCGGACGAGCTGTGGAAGAACATCGCCCAGCAGGCCGAGGCCAACGAGGACACCTGGTCCATGGAGCAGGCGCAGTCGCTCGAGGCGGCGACGTACTGGAAGACGATGTTCGACCGGGCCCGGGACGGCGAGAGCCGCGTCAAGGGCTGATCGACCTCGTACGTACGGCCGGCCCGCCTGACCTGCGGGCCGGCCGCAAGCGAGCACCCTGCCCCCGGTACGTGGGGCAGGGGCATTTTTCTGTTCGATTTCAAGGGGGGTTCTTCCCGTGATGGGTAGATTCCGGCCGAGGGCCGGACGGCTACGTGGTGACGTAGCCGGAGTGATGAGAACGGTCGTGTCCACGGCGGTGGCCGTGGCGATCCTGGGTGGTACGACCGGGGAAGCCACCGCCGCCACCGCGACGCGTGCCGAGGCGGCGTCGAAGACCCAGATGCTGGCCACGCTGGACCGTCTGGCCGCCTCGCTGCCGAAGCCGGCCCCCGCGCCTGCCGCCGCCGCTCCGCGGACCGAGCTGGACAAGGTCAGCGCGGAGCGCGACCGGCAATTGGTCGAGGACTACGCGGAGTTCGACGACGAGGAGGAAGTCCGCGCGGCCGCCAAGAAGGCCCTGGAGAGCAGCGACCCGAACGCGATCCGGGAATTCCTGGAGAAGGGCGAGGCCGAGGCCCGCAAGCGGGCCGCGGAGAAGCGCGACGGCACCGACGCCAAGAATCGCCAGCAGATCGAGGCGATGCGCGGCAAGGGCGGTGCGTTCTTCAACGCCGAGGTCGAGCGCGTTCTGAAGGGCACGCCCAAGGACCGGGCCGACTTCCTCGCCTTCGGCGCCGAGATCGCCAAGCAGCGGGACAACAAGGACAAGGAAAACGCCGAGAAGCGCGTCGCGGAGCTCCGTAAGCGCGTGGAGATGCTGGCGGCTTCCGGCGGTCCGGAGGTGAAGAAGGCCGCCCAGGCGGCGCTGGCCACGAACGACAACGCCAAGATCGAGGAGTTCCTCGAGAAGGGCTACCAGGTCGCCGCGCAGAAGGACGCCGACGCCCGGGCCGCTCACGAGAAGGCCCTGAAGGAAGCGCAGGAGGCCGCGGAGAAGCTGCGGCAGCTGGCCGAGAAGGCCGCCCGCGCGGCCGAGGCCCGGACCAAGCTGATCGCCGCCCACGGTGACGCGGTCAAGGCGCTGAAGAACGCCTCCAACGCGATGACGTCGGCGGCCGCGCAGTCGCGTGAGGCCGACCGGATGCTCGCGGCCGACCGGGCCGGCAAGCGCCTGTCCGACTACGCCAACGTCAAGGCCGAGGTCGCCCGCCAGGTCGAGAACGCCAACGTGGCGGCCAAGCAGGCCAAGGTCGCGGCGGCTCAGGCCAAGGTGCAGGCCGATGTGCTGGTGGAGACCGGCCTGACGTACGGCACCCAGTGGTCCGAGGTCGCCTCAGGCATCGCCGCGGCGGCGGAGGCGGCCGTCAAGGCCGGCGAGACCGCCCAGCACGCGGTCGACGCCACCGAGGCCGACGCCAAGGGCCTGAACGCCAAGAACGCGGCCGAGCTGCACGAGCAGCAGGCCAAGAAGTGGCGGGCCAACGCCGAGGAGCACGCCAAGGCCGCCGCCAAGCTGGCCGAGGCTGCGGACAAGCAGGCCAAGATCGCCGCGGACGCGGCCACCCGTGCCAAGGCGGCACGCGTCGCCGCCGAGCAGGCGGAGAAGGAGGCCTGGGAGCACGCCCGCAAGACCCGCGAGGCCCGCGTCGAGGCCCAGCGCCAGGCGGCGATAGCCGCCGAACAGCGCAAGATCGCCGAACGCGAGCGCGACCTCGCCGCGGCGGCCCGGGCACGCGCCGAGCGCGAGCGCGACATCGCCGCTGCCGCGCGTGCGCGTGCGGAGGCCGAGGCCCGTACGGCGTCGGCGGCACGGGCGGAGGCGCTGGCGGCCGCGGCTACGGCGGCTTCGGCGCGAGCGGACGCGGCGGAGCAGGAAGGTATCGCCGCCAAGGCGGACGAGAACGCCCGCGGGATGGAGACGAAGGCTCGCGAGGCCTGGTACGCGGGCCGCGTGGCCCGCATGGACGAGCAAGCCAAGGTCGCCAAGGCCCAGGCCACCGCATCGATGGCGGCCGCCGCCAAGGGCACCGCGTATTCCGTTCAGGCGCAGACCGCCGCGGCTGCCGCGCGAGCGGATGCCGACACGGCCAGCGCTGCGGCCAATCAGGCGCAGGGCGCCGCTGACACCGCCAGTGGTGCCGCCGTACGCGCGCGTGCCGCCGCGACAGAGGCGGCCGGTGCGGCTGCTCGTGCCCGTGCCGCTGCTGCTGAGGCGACCGCGCACGCCGCACGTGCCAACGCCGCCGCCAACAAGGCCGAAGCCGCTGCCGCTGCCGCGAATGCCGCAGCGAACCGGGCTGAGGCCGAGGCCCGAGCCACTCACGCCGCCGCCCTGCGGGCCAACGCGAAGGCCGCCGAGGCCACGGCTCAGGAAGCCCGTGCCGGCATCGCCGCCCACGAGGCCGCCCGCCTGGCCGGCCTGGCCGCGATCGAGGCCAACAACGCCCTGCAGGCCGCCAACCGCACCAAGGAAGAAGCCGAAGGCGCCGTCCGCGAAGCTGCCATGGCCCGCCTCCAGGCCGGTATCGCTGTTCAGGCATCCAACGCCGCCAAGGGCACCGCGGCCGGCATTGCCGATCCGGCCAACACCGCGATCGCACTGACCGCACCGTTCACCGGCAAGGACGTCGACGCCGACTTCGCCGCTGCCGTGGCCACCGCCGCGCAGGAGATGGGCGAGGAGCAGGTCGCCTCCGCCGAGGCCAAGGCCGCAGAAGCGGTCAAGGCCGCCGAGGCCGCCGAAGCGGCCGCGAAGCGGGCCAACGCCCAGGTCGCACCGGCCTTCAAGGCCGCCGCCGACGCCGCACGCTCCTCCGCCAACGCCACGCGTTCCATGGCCGCAGCCATGAGGTCCGCAGCCGACGCCGCGGTCGACGCCGCCAAGGCCCGCGCCGCGGCAGCCCGCGCCAACCAGGCCGACGCCCAGGCCCAGGCCGACGCCAAGCTCGCCCGCCAGGCCGCCAACCAGGCCTACGCGGACGCGGCAGCAGCACGCCAGGCCGCCAACCAGGCCGAAGCCGAAGCGGCCCGCGCCCGCGGCGCCGCAGCAGAAGCCGACCAGCACGCCGCAGCAGCCAACAGCGCCGCCGACCTCGCCGAAAGCGAAGCCGCAACCGCCCAGGGCGCAGCCGCCCAGGCCGCGAAGGACGCCGAGGCCGCCGGAAAGCTTGCCGAATCCGCCGAATCCCACGCCAAATCCGCCAAGGAAGCGGCCAACAACGCCCTCAAGTACGCCAAGGAAGCCGAAGAGGTAGCCAAGAAGGCACAGGAGGAGTACGAGGAGCGGCAGCGCAAGGCCCGCGAAGAAGCTACCAAGCAGGCCCGCGGCAAGGGGGACCTCCCCGAGCTGAATGATGAGGAAAAGGCGGCACTCAGGAAGGCTGGAATATCGCCGGAGGAGTACGAAAAGCTTCGCAAGCTTGCGAACATGAGCCTCACCGACCTGCTCAAGGAGGTCGGTGGCACGGTTCTCGAAGAATTTTTCGATCTGGACAACGTCGAGAAATGCTTCAGTGAAGGCAACGTTGAATCTTGCTTCTGGGCTGTGATCAACAACCTTCCCTGGAGTAAGGCTTGGCGGGCCATCGAGAAATTGCCGGAGATCACCAAGGCGATCAATCGCCTTGCTGGCATCGGCAAGTTCCTGGAAGAGTCCGATAAGGCGAAGAAGTTCATCAAAAAGGCCGAGGACGCTCTTGAGAACGTTCCCGTCTGTAAGGTGAAGAGAAAGCCGAACAGTTTCACTCCGGAAACTCCGGTGCTGATGAGTGACGGCGCCCGCGCCCCGATCGGGGATATCCGGATCGGGCAGCAGGTGTTGGCGACCGATCCGGAGACCGGCAGGACTGCGGCTCGTGCCGTCACTGACGTCATCATGGGCGACAAGGATGATCTCGTCGAGATCATCGTCGACACCGACGGCGCGGCCGGGAACGCCATCGGCACGCTGACGGCCACTTCCGGGCACCCCTTCTGGGTGGACAATCGGCACCGCTGGCTGGGCGCCACGGAACTCAAGGCGGGTGACCGCCTCCGTACCCCGCAAGGTGAGCTCAAGGAGGTCGTCGGCACGCATGTTTCGCCCGGAACCCGCACCGTCTACAACCTCACTGTCGACGACCTGCACACGTACTATGTGCTGGCAGGGTCTGCGCCCGTCCTCGTTCATAATTCGGAGAATCCATGCGCGGAGATTCCTGGTAAGGGCCAGAACTTCACGGACGCTCGAAACAAGGGCCGGGAGGCAGCAGGGCTGGGGGATGACGCTGTTCCGTACATGAGTGAGGTCGGTCCGATGAAGGACAAACTCTACGTCGGAATGCAGAGCCCCGACGGGAGGAGCGGCTGGCGTATCGACTTCGATCCGAAGGATCCGGAGAAGGCTCTCCACATCAACTGGTGGAAGAACTTCGACAGGTCGAAGAAGCGTGCTGAGATGGGTCCGGATTCCCAACGCGGCTACTTCACGGTGCCAGGGCCGCGGGGCGGTGCCGCCGATGAGGGCGACTACAGGGATATCATTCGCCACTTCCCCTGGAACTAGAATGACTGGCATCTGAATGACTCATGGCTGACACGGAGGATGTAATGTATGTTGAATCCGACCACCTGACTGATTGGATCAACTCGGGAAGGGTGGTCAGGATGCCGGTCGAAGCAAGCAAGGAATTCGATGATTACCTGTGCACGCTTCCGTGGATCCCCTCGCGGATCGATTGGCGCGAGATTCCATATTCTGTGTTCAGCTATGAGGATGCCGGATGGTCGGGCGACCTGGCTGTGGAGTGGGCGCGTGCGCATCACTTCATGGAATTCGAGAATGCCTTCATCATGTACTCGGCATCCGAACCCGGGATCCTTTGCAGTAGCAGGGATGCGTTTTTCGAGCTGGACCACCTGACCATGGGGCGAGTCCACCCTGCATATATCTGCGCCGCCAGCGCAGGTAAGGACGGACCTGTGTTCTCGTTCAGTAGATTCGCCGAGTGGGACGGTTTCGCCGTCCTTACGACCCCGTCCCACTGAGCTAACAGCCTTGATGCCCCGTCAGCAGGATTCTGGCGGGGCATCAAGGCGTTTGGTCGAACCGCTGGGGCGGGACGACGGTTCGCAGGCGGATCATGACTGCTGGCTGTCGGCCGCCCCAAGGTCCGGTCAGATATCCCGGAACGTCTCGATCTGCGCCCCCACCGAGTTCAGCCGCTCCGCCAGGTCCTCGTACCCCCGGTTGATGACGTACACGTTGCGCAGCACCGACGTGCCCTCCGCCGCCATCATCGCCAGCAGCACGACCACCGCCGGGCGCAGCGCCGGCGGGCACATCATCTCCGCCGAGCGCCAGCGGGTCGGGCCTTCGACCAGGACCCGGTGCGGGTCGAGGAGCTTGACGTCGGCGCCGAGGCGGTTGAGGTCGGTGAGGTAGATGGCGCGGTTGTCGTAGACCCAGTCGTGGATGAGGGTCTGGCCCTGGGCGAAGGCCGCGATCGCCGCGAAGAACGGGACGTTGTCGATGTTCAGGCCCGGGAACGGCATCGGGTGGATCTTGTCGATCGGCGCCCGGAGCTTGGACGGGCGCACCGTCAGGTCGAGCAGCCGGGTGCGGCCGTTGTCCGCGCGGTACTCGGCGCTGCGCTCGTGGTCCAGGCCCATCTCCTCCAGGACGGCGAGCTCGATCTCCATGAACTCGATCGGCACCCGGCGGATCGTCAGTTCCGACTCCGTCACCACGGCGGCGGCGAGCAGGCTCATGGCCTCGACCGGGTCCTCGGACGGGGCGTAGTCGACGTCGCGGTCGATGGTGGCCACGCCATGCACGGTGAGCGTGGTGGTGCCGATGCCCTCGACGCGTACGCCGAGCTCCTCCAGGAAGAAGCACAGGTCCTGGACCATGTAGTTGGAGCTGGCGTTGCGGATGACGGTCACGCCGGGGTGGCGGGCGGCGGCCAGCAGGGCGTTCTCGGTGACCGTGTCGCCGCGCTCGGTCAGCACGATCGCCCGGGTGGGTGCGACCGAACGGTCGACCTGGGCGTGGTACGTGCCGTCGGTGGCCGTGATCTCCAGGCCGAAGTGGCGAAGGGCCGTCATGTGCGGCTGGACCGTACGGGTGCCGAGGTCGCAGCCGCCGGCGTACGGAATCTTGAAGTGGTCCATGCGGTGCAGCAGCGGGCCCAGGAACATGATGACGCTGCGCGTGCGGCGGGCGGCCTCGGTGTCCATCGCGGCCAGGTCGAGCTCGGCGGGCGGGACGATCTCGAGGTCGTTGCCGTCGTTGATCCAGCGGTGCCGGACGCCGATGCTGGCGAGCACCTCGAGGATCCGGTAGACCTCCTCGATCCGCGCGACGCGACGCAGCGTCGTGCGGCCGGCGTTGAGCAGCGTGGCGCACAGCAGGGCCACGCACGCGTTCTTGCTGGTCTTGACGTCGATGGAGCCCGACAGCCGGCGGCCGCCGACGACGCGCAGATGCATCGGACCCGCGTAGCCGAGGGAGACGATCTCGCTGTCGAGCGCCTCTCCGATGCGGGCGATCATATCAAGGCTGATGTTCTGATTTCCCCGCTCGATGCGGTTGACCGCGCTCTGACTCGTGCCGAGAGCATCCGCGAGCTGGGACTGGGTCCAGCCGCGGTGCTGCCGGGCGTCACGGATGAGCTTGCCGATGCGGCCGAGGTAGGCGTCTGTCATGAGACAGACGGTATCTCAGATATGAGATTACCGCCTCTCCCGCCATGGTTCCCCACTTCTTCTACTACTATGCGAACAACTTGGAGGTGTCATGAACGTGTCCCCACCGCTCGCGAAGATCCGGCGCCCCGCGCCGCTCGTCGCGGCCCCCTATCTCCTCGCCTCTGCCGCCTTCCTGACGGCCTTTCTGCCGCACCGTGACCAGCTGCCCGACCCCATGGCCACCCACTTCTCCGGCGCCGGTCACGCCGACGGCTACACCACCCTGGGCTCGTTCCCGTATGCCGCTCTCGCACTCCTGCTCGTGCCGGCCGCCACGTTCGCGGGACTCGCCTACGGCATGAGGCGGGGGCGTACGAGAGCACTGGTCGCTCTCGGCTACGGTCTCGCCGGGCTCCTCGGCTACCTCCTCCGCGCGCTCGTGCTCGACAACGCGCGGGCCGGCCGATCCGGTGACGCCGCCCGGTTCCCCCTCTGGCAACTGGGCGCCGCCCTCGCCATCGGCGCGGCGGCCGCCGGCCTCGGGTGGCTGCTCGCCGGTCGGGACGCCCCAGCCGCCCGGGAGCCGGCGGCGTCCGGCCCCGCCGCGCCCCGCCTCGTACTCCGCCACGGCGAGGCCGCGACCTGGACCCGGTCCGCCGGCTCCCGCCCCCTGCGCCTGACCGGACTCGCACTCGCCCTGACAGGCGTGGCTCTCGGTCTCCTCGTCGACCGGGGTACCGGCGTCGGCCTGTTCATCGGCGGGCTCGTGACCGGCGCCTTCTCCGGCGCGCGCGTCACCGTCGACCGCCACGGCCTGAGCGCGCACCTGCCCTGGCTGCCCCGCCCGAGGCTGCGCGTCCCCCTCGCCCGCGTCGAATCCGCCACCAGCCGGCACATCGACGCCCTCGCCGACCTCGGCGGCTGGGGCTACCGCGTCGTGCCCGGCCGCAGCGGGCTCGTCCTGCGCTCCGGTGAGGCCATCGTCGCCAGGCTGACCACCGGCAGCGAATTCGTCGTCACCGTCGACGACGCGGCCACGGCCGCCGCGCTCCTCGACGCCCTCGCCACCCGCGCCCGCGCCCGCGTCGGCGCCGGGGACGGGGCCGGGGACGGGGCCTGACGTGCTCATTCGCCTCGACCCCAACTCCCCCCTCCCGCTCGGCGACCAGATCGCCGCCGCCCTCCGCGGCGCCATCGCCGACGGCTCCGTCCACCCCGGCGAACGCCTCCCCGCCGCCCGCGCCCTGGCCGACTCCCTCGGCGTCAACGTCCACACCGTCCTCCGCGGCTACCAGCGCCTGCGCGAGGAGGGCCTGATCGAACTGCGCCGCGGCCGGGGCGCGGTGGTGGCCACGGGCGCGGCTCCCCCCGTACGGGCCCGGCTGGTCGAGGGGCTGCGCGACCTGATCGCGGACGCGCGGGCGCTGGGCATGTCGGACGACGAGGTAGTGGCTCTGGTGCGGACGGGGCTGGGCGGGAGCTGACGTTTCCGGGTCTTCCGACTCGCTCGGCTGCCCCGTCCACAGCAATCCGCCCCGGCCGCACCGGTCTTGCCCGCCCCCGCCACTCGTACAGGTGAACCACCCCGGCCGAAACGCGGAACCACCCCCCTGCGAAGATCGGCTCACCGGCGCCTACGAGTGGGGCGCCTGAACGGGGAGGCAGGGCAATGGCCGACAAGATCAGTTCCTTCGCCGACGACGCAGCGCGCACGCGCGTACTCGCGGCCTACGACCGGGCCATGGCCCACTGGCCGCAGCCACGCGAGGAGCGCGACGTCGAGACCCGCTTCGGGACCACGCGCGTGTACGCCTACGGGACCGGCGACGGCATTCCGGTCGTCCTGCTGCACGGGCAGAGCGCGACCCCGGCCGAGTGGGCGCCGCACGTGGCGGCGCTCGCCGAGGGCCGCACGGTGCTGGCCGTCGACCGGGTGGGGGAGCCGGGGTACAGCACGCAGACCGCCCCGATCACGACGCAGGACGACACGGCCGCCTGGCTGGAGGAGGTCCTCGCCGGGCTCGGTCTGGAGCGGGCGCACCTCGTGGGGCACTCGTACGGCGGCTGGGTGGCGCTCAACCAGGCCGTACGGTTCCCCGGCCGCCTCGCCTCCGTGACCGCCTACGACCCGCCGCGTGCCCTGGCCCCGCTGCGGCTGGGCTTCGTCCTCGGGGCCATCGCGGGCCTCCTGCCCGGCGGGGAGAACTTCCAGCGCCGGTGGATCACCCGGCTCGTCGGCGGGACCGGCGCGGCCGCGGAGGTCGAGGAGGCCCAGACGGAGCTCACCCTGGCGGCGATACGCGGCCACCGCGTGCGGCTGATGCCGCCGCCCTCGATGAGCGACGAGGAACTGCGCTCCCTCACCGTCCCCGTCCTGATCATGCTCGGCTCCGAGAGCGCGGTCCACGACGCCTACCGCGCCGAGGCCCGGGCGAGCGCCCTGATACCGGACGTACGGACCGAGGTGGTGCCGGGGGCCGGGCACGGCATTCCGGTGAAGTTGCTGAACAGCCGGGTGCCGGCGTTCGTGCGCGAAGTGGAGCAGGACCTCGCGGGGCAGGCCTGACGGCCTCACCGCACGCTCGGCCCATCTGGGCATGACCGTTTCGCAGCGATGTACTAGAGTTATCTCGACATCGAGATATCTGCCGAGAGGCGTACCGCTGTCGCGCCAGTAAGGCGTACCTAACTTAGGCACACCTTAGCGGATGCGCGCGGTGTCGGGGCGGCAGGATTGCCGCAGTACGCGAATTCATGCATGAAGGAGACTGTCGTGTCGGCGAACAGCTTCGACGCCCGCAGCACGCTGCAGGTGGGCGACGAGTCGTACGAGATCTTCAAGCTGGACAAGGTCGAGGGCTCCGCCCGCCTGCCCTACAGCCTGAAGGTGCTGCTGGAGAACCTGCTCCGCACGGAGGACGGCGCGAACATCACCGCCGACCACATCCGCGCGCTGGGCAACTGGGACTCCCAGGCCCAGCCCAGCCAGGAGATCCAGTTCACGCCGGCCCGCGTGATCATGCAGGACTTCACCGGTGTGCCCTGCGTCGTCGACCTCGCCACCATGCGTGAGGCCGTCAAGGAGCTCGGCGGCGACCCGGCGAAGATCAACCCGCTGGCCCCGGCCGAGCTGGTCATCGACCACTCCGTCATCGCCGACAAGTTCGGCACCAAGGAGGCCTTCGGCCAGAACGTCGAGCTGGAGTACGGCCGCAACAAGGAGCGCTACCAGTTCCTGCGCTGGGGCCAGACCGCGTTCGACGAGTTCAAGGTCGTCCCCCCGGGCACCGGCATCGTCCACCAGGTGAACATCGAGCACCTGGCCCGCACGGTCATGGTCCGCAACGGTCAGGCCTACCCCGACACCCTCGTCGGCACCGACTCGCACACCACCATGGTCAACGGCCTCGGCGTGCTCGGCTGGGGCGTCGGCGGCATCGAGGCCGAGGCCGCGATGCTCGGCCAGCCGGTCTCCATGCTCATCCCGCGCGTCGTCGGCTTCAAGCTGACCGGTGAGCTCCCGGCCGGCACCACCGCCACCGACCTCGTCCTCACGATCACCGAGATGCTGCGCAAGCACGGCGTCGTCGGCAAGTTCGTCGAGTTCTACGGCGAGGGCGTGGCGGCCACCAGCCTCGCCAACCGCGCCACCATCGGCAACATGTCGCCGGAGTTCGGCTCCACCGCCGCGATCTTCCCGATCGACGGCGAGACCCTGAACTACCTCAAGCTCACCGGCCGCTCCGAGCAGCAGGTCGCGCTCGTCGAGGCGTACGCCAAGGAGCAGGGCCTGTGGCTGGACCCGGCCGCCGAGCCGGACTTCTCCGAGAAGCTCGAGCTGGACCTGTCGACGGTCGTCCCGTCGATCGCCGGCCCGAAGCGCCCGCAGGACCGCATCATCCTCGCCGACGCCGCCACGCAGTTCGAGCGTGACGTCCTCAACTACGTCTCCACCGCCGACGAGGCGGGCGAGGAGTCCTTCCCGGCCTCCGACTCCCCGGCCGCGTCCAACGGCGTGCCGTCCAACCCGGTCACCGTCACCGCCCCCGACGGCTCGACCTACCAGATCGACCACGGCGCCGTCACCGTCGCCGCGATCACCTCCTGCACCAACACCTCGAACCCCTACGTCATGGTCGCCGCGGCGCTCGTGGCCAAGAAGGCGGTCGAGAAGGGCCTGACCCGCAAGCCGTGGGTCAAGACCACCCTCGCCCCGGGCTCCAAGGTCGTCACCGACTACTTCGACAAGGCGGGCCTGACCCCCTACCTCGACAAGGTCGGCTTCAACCTCGTCGGCTACGGCTGCACCACCTGCATCGGCAACTCCGGCCCGCTGCCGGAGGAGGTCTCCAAGGCCGTCAACGACCACGACCTGGCCGTCACCTCGGTGCTCTCCGGCAACCGCAACTTCGAGGGCCGGATCAACCCCGACGTCAAGATGAACTACCTGGCGTCCCCGCCGCTGGTCGTCGCCTACGCCCTCGCCGGCTCCATGAAGGTCGACATCACGCGCGACGCCCTGGGCACGGACCAGGACGGCAACCCGGTCTTCCTCAAGGACATCTGGCCGTCCGAGGCCGAGGTCAACGACGTCGTGGCCAACGCCATCGGCGAGGACATGTTCAACAAGTCCTACAGCGACGTCTTCGCGGGCGACGCCCAGTGGCAGGCGCTGCCGATCCCGACCGGCAACACCTTCGAGTGGGACACCGAGTCCACCTACGTCCGTAAGCCCCCGTACTTCGAGGGCATGCAGATGGAGCCGGCTCCGGTCAGCGACATCGCCGGTGCGCGGGTGCTCGCCAAGCTGGGCGACTCGGTCACCACCGACCACATCTCCCCGGCCGGTGCCATCAAGGCCGACACCCCGGCCGGCAAGTACCTCACCGAGCACGGTGTGGAGCGCCGTGACTTCAACAGCTACGGCTCCCGCCGCGGCAACCACGAGGTCATGATCCGCGGTACGTTCGCCAACATCCGCCTGCGCAACCAGATCGCGCCGGGCACCGAGGGCGGCTTCACCCGCGACTTCACGCAGGCCGACGCCCCCGTCTCCTTCATCTACGACGCCTCGCGCAACTACATCGAGCAGGGCATCCCGCTGGTCGTCCTGGCCGGCAAGGAGTACGGCTCCGGCTCGTCCCGCGACTGGGCCGCCAAGGGCACCGCGCTGCTCGGCGTCAAGGCCGTCATCGCCGAGTCCTACGAGCGCATCCACCGCTCGAACCTCATCGGCATGGGCGTCCTGCCCCTGCAGTTCCCCGAGGGCGCCTCGGCGGAGTCCCTGGGCCTGACCGGCGAGGAGACCTTCACCTTCACCGGTGTGACCGAGCTCAACGAGGGCCGCACGCCCCGCACGGTCAAGGTCACCACCGACACGGGCGTGGAGTTCGACGCGGTCGTCCGCATCGACACCCCCGGTGAGGCGGACTACTACCGCAACGGCGGCATCATGCAGTACGTGCTGCGCAACCTGATCCGCAAGTAAGCGGTTCCGGTACCGCGGTTGAGCGGTCGAGGGCCGCACCCCGTTCCGTACGGGGTGCGGCCCTCGCGCGTTTCCGGCGTCCCCAACACCCCGCTACCGGGCGCCCGTTCGGCCCTGCACCCTCGCGGGGCATCCCCCTACCCGACCGGGTGATGAGGGGTGTGGCGAGGTGTCGCGCGTTCCTCCCGTGGTTAGGCTCCCACGCGGGATGGACGAGGCTCACGGCGGTTCCGTTTGCCGCGGTGGTGCGCCATCCCCGAGGGAGGGGAGTGTCGATGGGGTCCGCAGTCAGCTTCGGGGAGCTCGGCCGGCTGTCCGGCGAGGAGCTTCCGCCGCGGATCGCTCTGTCGACCCTTCTGCTGCCGACGGGCACCGATCAACCCGTCTACCCGACGCTGGTGAGAACAGAGCACGGGACCACAGTCGCCTACGCCTGCCACTACCGGCAGAACGCGGGGAGCCCCGGCCTCCTCGTCGCGCTGGGGCTCGCCCCCAGCTCTCCCGGCTACACCACGACCTGTATTCCCGCGGCCGTCTCCAGCCGCTGACGGCCGCACCGCAACTCTTCATTCCGCACGCTCCGTACGACCACGGGCGTGCCAGGTACGACCAAGGACCCGTCCTCGAACCGCGCTGCCCCCTGGGCGGATCCGGTTCCGGGACGATCCGCCCGGACCGCCGGCCCGGCGAACCGGGTGGGAAACCGCGGAAACCAGAGAAGGGGAATGGAATGGACAACGCCATCAGCTTCGAGGAACTCGACAACGTTGCCGGTGAGGTTCTGCCCGAGCGCACCGTCATGGGCATCGTCGCCACTCCGCTCGGCTTCGCCGACCCCGGCCCGGGCGGCGCCGGCGCGGGCGCCGGCAGCAGCAGCTCCGCGTCGGCCTCCGGCGGGGGCGTCTTCGCCCCCGCTCCCCACGACCACGGCACCACGATGCTGTCGTCCTGCCAGGCCGTGGACCGGCAGGGCACCCCGGGGCTGTTCGGCTCGCTCGGCCTGCCGTCCACCAACCCGACCACCACCATGACCTGCATCCCCGCGGCCGTCGCGAGCCACTGATCGCCTAGCGGCGCACCGTACGCGCTCGGGGAAGGGCCGGAAGCCACGCGGCCTTCGGCCCTTCCCCGCCGCCGCGCGGGCCGTCCGCCAGCCACCTCACGGAGAGCCCATGTCACTGCCATCCGCCCAGCGCAGCGACGAAGCCGGCCGGACGGACGAGCCCGCGCTGGTGGCCGGCATGGAACTGGTCGGCACGTTCGAGGGCTCCGGCTACCGCGAGCCTCCCCACCTGGTCTGCCGCCCCGACGGGCAGATGGTCCGGCTCCCGCCCCTGCTCTACCAGGTCGTCCGGGCGTTGGACGGCCGGTCCCGGGAACACCCCGCGCGGGAACCGGTCATGGCACGGGTGTCGGCCGAACTCAGCCGTGAGACGGGCCGGCAGTTCACCACGGAACACGTCGCCTTCCTCATCGACAAGAAGCTCGCACCTCTCGGACTCACCACCCACAGCGACGGCTCACCGCCGCCCCCCACACCCCGAAACGACCCGTTCCTCGCCTTCCGGTTCCGGCTGGCGGTGGTGCCCGAGCACGTCACCTGGTTCCTGTCCGGCCTCTTCGCCTGGCTGTTCCGGCCCGTGCTCGTAGCCGGCGCCCTCGCCGTGTTCGTGGCCGGCGAGGCATGGCTGTGGACCACACAGAACACCGGTGCCGCACTGCAGTCGGTGCTCTCCACCCCGGCCGACGCGCTCCTCGTCGTCCTTCTGGCCATCGCCTCCTGCGCCTTCCACGAACTGGGCCACGGCGCGGCGTGCCGCTACGGAGGCGCCCGCCCCGGTGCGATGGGCTGCGGCATCTACCTGGTGTGGCCGGCCTTCTACACCGACATCACCAACTCCTACCGGCTGGGCCGCGCCGGGCGCCTGAGGGCCGACCTGGGCGGCGTCTACTTCAACGCGCTCTCCGTGCTGGGCCTGCTGGCCCTCTACGCGGCGACCGGCTCCCCGCTCCTGCTGGTCGCGATCCTCTCCGTCCACCTGGAGATGATCCAGCAACTGCTGCCCACCCTGCGGTTCGACGGCTACTACATCGTCGCCGACCTGATCGGCATCCCCGACCTCTTCAAGTACATCGCGCCCATCCTCAAGCGCACCGTACTCCGCCGCCCGCCGGACGACCGGCTCCGGGCCCTCAAGCGATGGCCGCAGATCGTCGTCGCCGGCTGGGTCGTCTTCCTGATCCCGGCGCTCCTCCTCCCGCTCGGCCTGCTGATCGTCAACCTGCCCCAACTGCTCCGCGCGGACTGGCAGAAGATCACCCTCCTGACGCAGACCGCCACCACCACCGGCAACCCCGTCCTCGGCACCCTCTCGGCCTGCCTGCAGTCCCTGCTGCTCATCCTCCCCATCGCCGGACTGACTTTGGCGCTGGCACCGGCGGTGCGGTCGCTGGCGCGGTTCGTTGGGAGAGCGGTGCGGCGGTAGGGCCGCCGGGCAAGCGGAAGGGCCGCACCGTGGGGTGCGGCCCTTCGGTACTGACGTCATGCGGACGGGTCAGAACCCGGGTCAGAACATCGTGCTGTACTGGTCCCAGCCGCCGCCGATCTTCGTACGGTTGTCGAAGGGGTCGGTGGCGTTGCCGTTGCCCTTGTAGAGCCACAGGACGCCGGACTTGTCGCGGGCGAGCAGGTCGCTGCGGTTGTCGGAGTTCATGTCACCGATGGATACGAGGGTGTCGTAGATGTCCCAGCCGGGGCCGACCTTGACGCGGCTGGCGAAGGGGTCCTTGTAGTCACCGGTGCCCTTGTAGAACCACAGGACGCCGGACTTGTCCTTGGCGACCATGTCGGCCTTGCCGTCACCGTTGAGGTCGCCGCGGCCGGCGATGTCGGTGTAGATGTCCCAGCCGGGGCCGACGCGGTAGCGGTCGCTGAGGGTGCCGTCCGGGTGGGCGAGGTAGATCCACAGCACGCCCGACTTGTCGCGGGCGAGGATGTCGGACTCCTTGGCGCCGCCGAGGTTGCCGGGGGAGAGGAGCCGGTCGTAGATGTCCCAGCCACCGCCGATCCTCACCGTCGGCTGACCGACGCCCTTGGTGAAGTACAACGCGCCGGACTTCGCCTGGCTGTAGAGGCCGTCGGGAAGACCGTTCTGGTCGTGATCGACACGCGCCGCCCCGGCCATGACCTGCCAACCGGTGATGACACGGTCGCTGCGGTCGGTGAGAGCGCCCTTGCCGTCGGAGTTGTACATGTAGACGTCGCCGGACCGATCGGCGACCGTCAGAGGAAAGAGGGGAGCGTCGGCCCGAGCCGGGGTGACGCCCGTCCGTGGTGCGGCCTGTGGCGGGGTGGCGGCCTCGGCGGTCTTCTGGACGTCCGGGGTGTCGGCGACAGCCGTGCCGGCGGCGCCGCCGATCAGTGCGGCGGCTATCGCCGCGGTGGCGAGGCGGGACAGGGCGCGTCCGCGCTTGCGGCCTGGAAGATTCCCCACGTAGTTCTCCTATGCCGATGAGAAAGACGCGGCGCCCCTGGTCGGGGACGCCGCGAGATTCCTGGATCATTGCACAGGATCTTCACAAGGAGGCGGGCCCACCCCCTTCGGAGGTGCGGCCCGTCCGGCTCAGAAGAAGTTGTTGTACTGACCCCAGCCGCTGCCGATGCGCACGCGGCTCTCGAAGGGGTCGCTCTGGTTGCCGTTGCCCTTGTAGAGCCACAGGACGCCGGCGGTGTCGCGGGCGAGCATGTCGCTGCGGCCGTCGCCGTTCACGTCACCGCTGGAGACCAGGGTGTCGAAGATGTTCCAGCCGCTGCCGACCTTGACGCGGCTCTCGAACGGCCTGGTGGGGTCGCCGGTGCCCTTGTAGAACCACAGGACGCCGCTCTTGTCCTTGGCGACGATGTCGGTCCTGCCGTCGCCGTTGAGGTCGCCGCGGCCGGCGATGTGGGTGAACATGTCCCAGCCGGAGCCGACGCGGTAGCGGTCGCCGAGGGTGCCGTCCGGACGGCCCTGGTAGATCCACAGGACGCCGGACTTGTCGCGGGCGAGGACGTCGGGCTCCTTGGTGCCACCGAGATTGCCCGGCGAGAGGAGGTGGTTGTAGATGGTCCAGCCGCCGCCGACGTAGACGGGCTCCTTCTCGCCGGTCTCGTCATTGGTGTCGGCGAAGAACAGCATGCCGTCGGTCAGCCGGATGTAGGCGTGGTCCGCGGTGCCGTTCTGGTCCTGGTCGGTCTGCATGGCGGCCGTGATGCCGGTCCACTCGTCGTCGACCTGCTTGCGGGCGGCGAAGCCGCCCACGCCGTTGGGCTGGTACTCGTAGAGCTCGCCGGACGCCTTGGAGGCCATGAGCGGGAAGCTGGGCGCGGCGGCGGTAGGCGCCGCCACGGCGGTGCCAGCGGTGGTGCCGACGATTGCGGCGGCTATCGCCGCGGTGGCGAGACGGGACAGGGCACGTCTGCCCTTACGGCCACGAACATTGGCCATGTGGCTCTCCTGTGGAGGTGAGAAGTGGCGCCAGCCCCTGGAGAGGGCCCGGCGGTACTCCGCGGATCATTCCAGAGGATCTTTGCACGCCCATTACCTTTTTTACTCAACCGGGGGGTGGATTCCCGGTGGACGGCACCGGCCCCCGCCTCGGGGAGGCGGGGGCCGGTGCCGTGCGGGCGGGGAACGGCGCGAGGCCGTCGCCGGGTCAGAACATCAGGACGTACTTGTCCCAGCCACGACCGATCTTCGAGCGGTTGTCGAAGGGGTCGGTGGCGTTGCCGTTGCCCTTGTAGAACCACAGGACGCCGGACTTGTCGCGGGCGAGCATGTCGCTGCGGCCGTCGGCGTCCATGTCGCCCACGCTCACGAGCTTGTTGTACGCGTCCCAGCCGCCGCCGACCCTGACGCGGCTCTCGAAGGGGTCCTTGTAATCGCCGGTGCCCTTGTAGAACCACAGCACGCCGGACTTGTCCTTGGCGACGATGTCGGCCTTGCCGTCGCCGTTGAGGTCGCCGCGGCCCGCGAGGTCCGTGTACTGGTCCCAGCCGCGGCCGACGCGGAAGCGGTCGCTGAGAGTGCCGTCGGGGTGGGCCAGGTACACCCACATCACGCCGGACTTGTCGACGGCGATTAGGTCGGACTCGCTCGCGCCGCCGAGGTCACCCGGGGACAGGAAGCGGGTGTAAATGTTCCAGCCGCCGCCCAGCATCTTGTTCCCGGCATCGCCGGTGTACTCGAGCTGGCCGTCGCGGTGCCGCACGTACCAGCCGTCCGACGCGCCGTTCCGGTCGTGGTCGACCTGCGTCGCCTCGGTGAAGTTGTCCCAGCCGCCGTCCAGGAACCAGTCGTCGCCGAAGCCGCCGTGGCCGTTCGATTCGTACTTGTAGACCAGGCCGAGGTCGTCTGCCGCGATGAGCGGGAAGCGGGGGGCGTCGGCCGTGCCGTTCGCCGCGGACCGCAGCGCGGAGCGCGGTGCGGCCTGGAGGGCAGCACCCTTCTCCAGCGCCTTCGCTGCGGGGCCGCCCGCCGGGCTGTCAGCGGCTGCCGTGCCGGTGGTGGTGCCGGCCAGTGCGACGGCTATCGCGGTGGTGGCGAGGCCGGACAGCACACGTCCGCGCGTACGGCCGGAAAGAATGCCCACGTACTGCTCCTGTGTGAAGGGTTGGGATGCAATGCCCCACACCGGGGCATTGCGATATCTCCATGATTCTTCCACAGAAGCTGTGCGTATCAATCGATATAACGGGATGCGCACATGCCTCGCGTATCCCGGTCTACCCGACCAGCTGGACCTCGGCGTGGGTGCCGGTGGCGTCCACGTCCGCGTAGTAGCTGACGTTGCCGTCGGCCCAGCGGATGAGGACGTCGTTGGGAGTGGTGGTGCCGGCGAAGGCGCCGACGGTGATCAGCTGGGCGTTCTTCCAGGCGGACTTGGCGGGGCGGATCCTGATCTCGTCGTGGAGGCCGGCCGTGTCGATGCCCGAGTAGACGGTGGCCTCGCCGTCGCTCCAGCGGACCATCAGGTCACCGGTCTGCTTGCCGGTGAACTCGCCGGCGCCGATCTGCTCGGCGTGGGTCCAGGTCGCGCTGGCCCGGCGCAGCTGGGTCTCCTTGGCGACGCCGCCGGTGCCCAGGTCGGGGTAGAGCGAGATGGAGCCGTTGGCCCAGACGACGAGGAGGTCGTCGCGCAGGGCGTTGCCGGTGTAGCGGCCGGCGGTGATGAGCTTGGCGTTCTCCCAGATGCCGTTCTTGGGCTTGGCGAGCGTCTTCTCGTCGTGGACGCCGCCGGCGTCGACGTGGGTGTACTGCGTGAACTCGCCGTCGGTCCAGCGGACGGCGAGCCCGTCGGTGCCGTCGGCGGTGAAGCGGCCGCCGGTCAGGGCCCGGGCGTACTTCCAGACGCTCCCCGGGCCGGCGACGCGGTGCTCGCCGGAGAAGAGGGGCCCGCCGGGCTTGCCGTCCCGGGCGGCGGTGTGCAGCGTCGCGGACCCGTCGTTCCACACCACGAACAGGTCGCTGCGGCCGGTGCCGGTGAAGTCGCCGGAGGCCGTCAGCCTGGCCTGCTGCCACCTCTCCGCACCACCGAGCGAGTACGGCGGCTTGGGCTGCTGGTAGGGGCCGGCGTCGGTGTGGCGTCCGTTCTTGGCGTCGTCGTACAGCTGGAAGAAGCGGTCACCGTACATGGGGCTGTAGCTGATCCGGTTGTACATCGGGTCGCTGCCGGGTACGTCCGGGCCGCCGCCGTTGAAGCCGCCGACGTTGCCGACGATCGTGCCGGTGCCGGACTCGTCCAGCTTGGAGAACCAGGGGCCGCCCGAGACGCCGCCCCACATGCCGGCGCAGTCGATGCGCATCTGGTTGTAGCCGGCCAGCGGCCCCGTCCGGGTGGAGCAACGGACCGGCAGGTCCTGCGGGTTGTGTCCCACCGAGGGGTAGCCGATGACGGTGACGTCGTTGGTGAAGCCGGGGGTGCGGGCGAGCGCGTTGCCGCCGGCGATGTCCTGGAGGTTTCGGCCGCCCTCGGACTTGACCCGGGCGAACGCGAAGTCCAGGTCCGACTCCGCCTTCTGGCTGTTCCTCTCGTACCGCTTGTCCGCGAACCATTCCTCGACCGGCCAGATGCCGTAGGGCTGGTCCTTGAGCGCCTTCGCCGGGTCGTAGCCGGGGACGAAGACCGCCTTGGAGTTCACGCAGTGCCCGGCCGTGAGCATGAGGTTGCGGCCGGGGCTCTCGACGGAGCTCGCCGAGCAGAAGTGGCTGCGCATGTCACGGTCGACGGCGAAGAGCATGCCGACGGACTTGACGCCGGGGAAGCTCGTGGAGACGTCCCGCTTGTCCCGGGCGAGCCCCCTGGGGGGCGCCGGCTTCGGAGCGGCGGGCTTGCCCCCGGCCTCGGTGCCGGGCTGCGGCGCGCGGCCCGAGGGGTCGGTGGCGGAGGCCACGCGCTCGGGCGTCCAGAAGCGCAGGGCATCCGCGACGGACCAGCTGCCGGACGTCTCCTGCGGCGCGGGCGCGGGCGCGGGCGTGGGTCCGGTGCCGGGCGTCTTCTGCGGGGTGGGGCCGGGGCCGGGGCCGGGGCCGGCGGCCAGCGCCGTGGCGCCGGAGCCGAGGGCGAGGAGGGAGCCGCAGGTCATCGCGGCGAGGAGACAGCGCATGCGTGAGGTGCGCAAGGAAGGGGACTCCGTTCGGAGGGAAGAAGGGAGGGAAGCGGGGCGGGGAAGACGACGGCCCCGCGCGCCCCGGACCTCCGGGGCGCGCAGGGCCGGGCGTTGCGTCGGCTCAGCCGACGAGCTGCACCTCGGCGTGCGTTCCGGCCTTGTCCACGCCGGTGTACATGCTGACGTTGCCGTCGTTCCAGCGGACGAGGACGTCGTTCCGGACGATGTTGTCGGCGAACGCGCCCACGGTGATCAGCTTGGCGTTCGTCCACGCCTCCTTGGGCTTGCGCACCATGATCTCGCCGTGGAAGCCGGCGGTGTCGACGCCCGGGTAGATGGTGGACTCACCGTCGGACCAGCGGACCATCAGGTCGTTGGTGCCGTTTCCGGTGAACTCGCCGGACCCGATCTGCTCGGCGTGCGGCCAGGTGGTGTTCGCCTTCTGGATCTGCTTCTCCTTGCCGACGCCGTTGGCGCCGAGGTCGGAGTAGATCGAGACGGAGCCGTTGGCCCAGACGACGAGGAGGTCGTCGCGCAGGTCGTTGCCGGTGTAGCGGCCGGCCGCGATCAGTTTGGCGTTCTCCCAGACCCCGTTCTTGGCCTTGGCCAGCATCTTCTCGTCGTGGAAGCCCTTGGCGTCGACGTGGGAATACTGGGTGACCTCGCCGTCGACCCAGCGGACGACCAGACCGTCGGTGCCGTCGGCCGAGAAACGGCCGGCGGTGATCGCGCGGGCGTACTTGAAGGTGCTGCCGGCCGGCGCGAGCTTGTGCTCGGCGGAGAAGGGGTACTTGGGGTCCGTGTGGTCGGCGCCCTGGTAGAGGGTGACCGAGCCGTCGGCCCAGCGGACCAGCAGGTCCATGCGGCGGGTGCCGCCGGCGGAGCCCCCGGTGAAGTAGCCCGAGGCCAGGTATTCGGCGTTCTTCCAGTCCACGCGCTTCAGCAGGCCGCGGGAGAGCGTGGCCTGGACCCAGCCGGCGACGTCGTCGACACGGGTGTCGACGACGCCCTTGCGGGTCTGGGCCGGGTCGGTGCCAAGGCAACCGGTCTGCCAGGACTGACTGTTGACCGCGGCAAGCTCGACGCGGCCGTTGGTCTCGCGGAAGGCCGGGCCGCCGGTGTCGCCCTTGCAGACGGCCGCGTCGGCGCTCTTGCCGGCGAGCTCGACGGAGGTCGCCTTGACGGCGCCCACGGTGAACGGGGCGGTGTGCAGGCGGTTGGGGAACCACTCGCTCTTGGTGCGGCCGTAGCCGGCGACGCGCAGCTCCTCGCCCTGCGCGGGGGCGGTGGAGCCGATGGCGACCGGGGCGATACCGGTGACGGGCTTGTCGAGCTTGGCCATCACCAGGTCGCGGTCGGTCCGCGGAACCAGTTCGACGACGTTGGCGACGACGCCGCCCGTGGCGGAGAGGTCGGTGCGGCCGATGGTGGCCGTGGTCTTGAGCTTCGGCGCACCGGCGGCGACCTTGGGGTCCTTGGCCGGATTGTCGGCGAAGCAGCTCGCGGCGGTGATGAGCCACTCCGAGTCGACCAGCGCCGCCGAACAGATCTTCTTGCCGCCGATGTCGAGCTTGGCCGTGAACGAGTACGCCCCGTCCTTGGCCTCGTCGCCTGCGACGGCTCCGGCCGGTGCGCCGTTGAGTATTCCGGCTCCTACGACGGTCGCGAGGATGCCCGCTGCCCACGCCGCGCGCGATTGTCTGCCGAACACGTTCTTTCCTTCTTACGGTTTGGTGCGTTGGATTGGAGCGGTGGAGCCGGAGGGTCAGCCGGTGACGCGCAGCTCGACCAGGACGGTGGGCGCACCACCGGGAACGCCTTCGCCGACGCCCTTCAGCTGGCCCTTGGGCACGTCGACGCTCTGCGGCGTGCCGCCCTCGGGGGTGACGGTGGCGCGGACGGGGTGGGTCTCGGTCTGGACGCCGTAGACGGACGGAATCTCAAGGGTCAGGTAGCCGGACTTGCCGGTGACCTTGAAGCAGTACTTGAAATCCTTGGACTGCGTCGTCATTACCTGGATGTCGGTGGTGGTGGCGCAGTCGGCGAGCATGATGCGCCCGTCGCCCTTACGCAGGGTGATCCCCTTTTCCTTGAAGATGGCGTCCGCGTTCGGGTATGAGAAGTCTTCCACCGCGTAAGGCGGAATTTCAGATTCCGCGCCGGGCTGCGGGGCAGCGGTGGCAACGCTGAGCGTGGAAACCCCAACGGCGACCGTGGCGGCACCGGCAATGCCGACCAGCAGCATTTTGCGCGCGCGAGATATCACAGGGAATTCCTTCCGTCGTGCATGCGGCGACAGCTGTGGCCGCAGGTAAGGAAGCGATAAAGGGTGGATGGAATGTACCACCTGACCTGGGGGGACGCATTGGTGAGGGGGCGTCAGGTACCGGATTCTGTACTTCCACTTTCGGAGTCTTTGATTCCGCATTTGCGGAAAGTGACGGGGCCAAGGAAGTGGTACTCGGCGGTTATGCTCGCCACGCCGAACTACGGTGCTTCCAACAAGCAAGAAAGGCAGACTTGGTGAGCAGAAGTGTCTACTCCGCGAGAGCGAGGAGACGCCGGTTCAGCACAGGCCTACGTGTATGGTCTGTGAGTCTGGTGTCGATGGCGCTGGCCGCGGGATTGCTCGGGACGAGCCCGGCTCTTGCCGATGAGGGTTCCGACGGCGAAATTCCCATGACCGAACGAGGCCGCATCGTCGAGTTGTGGAAGTCGGGTAGTCCTGCCCTCAAGGCGCTGGCCGAGGCCGCTCTCTTGGGTTCCGACGAAGACGTGCGGCGCTTCATGGACAGCGAGAAGGATCGCGCTGTTCTGAACGACGACCGCATTACCGCGGTGCAGATGGTCAGTGTCGGTGGCCGGATGGTTCGCGAGGCTGCTCAGAAGGCCCTCGGCGGAACCACCGACGACCTGCGCAAGTTCCTGGAGGACGGCTGGGAGGCCCCGCTCGAACAGGATCAGCGCATTCAGGTCACGCAGATCGCCAACTCGGGTGCCCGCCAACTGCAGGAGGCGGGCAAGGCGGCGCTCGGTGGCTCGGTCGAGGACGTCCGCCAGTTTCTGACTGAGGGTCAGTTCACGGCACGGGAACAGGACAATCGCGTCCGGCTGATGCAGATCCTGAGCGCCGGTGGCCCGGCGACCAAGGAGGCTGCCAAGGTCGCGATGAACGGATCGTCCGATGACATCCAGGAGTTCCTGGATGTCGGTCAGCACGTTGCGCGTACCCGTGATCAAGAGCGTGTCTCGGTCGCAAAGTTGGCCGAGCAGGCCACCGAGGCGGGCAAGCAGGCCAAGCGGCAGACCGAGGAGGCGCAGGAAGCCTCCGACCGTGCGGTGACCGCCTCGAAGCTGGCGAAGGAAGCGGCGAAGAAGGCCGCGGCCGAGACAGCCGAGGCAAAGAAGGACTCCACCAAGGCGGCAGCCTTGGCCGGCCAGGCAGCTGATGCGGCGCAGAGTGCTGCACGGGCTGCCCAGGAGGCCATCGATGCCGCCCGGGCCGCCAACAACTCGGCCCGCATAGCGGCGAGCGCCGCGTCACAGGCCGCCGAGGCGGCTGCAGGTGCGGCCGAGGCGGCGGCACGGGCGCGCGGCGCCGCGGCCTCGGCGGCGTCCGACGCCGGTCAGGCGTCGGCTGCCCGTCAGGCGGCCGAGGACGCACGGAAGGCCGCGAAGGGCGCGCGCATGGCGGCCCAGGCCTCCGTCTACGCGGGCGATGCCGCCAAGGCCGCAGGTGCGGCCGCGCGGGCAGCGCAGAGTGCGGGTGACAACGCTGGTGCCGCGGCGGACGCGGCCGACGAGGCCGGTGGCCTCGCCGGCGAGGCGAGCGCCCAGTCGGCGCGTGCGAGGGCGGCCGCGGCGGCAGCCCGTCGCCACGCGCGGGAGGCGACCCGTGCGGCCAACGCCGCCGACTCGCTGGCCACCAGGGCGGCGAACCTGGCGTACGACGCGCGCGATGCAGCCAACTCGGCTGCCGAGCACGCCGAGAAGGCGGCGGACGAGGCCGAGCGAGCGGCGAAGTATGCCGGTGATGCCGCGAAGGCGGCGAGTGAGTCCACCGCGCACGCGGAGGCGGCCAAGAAGGCGGCCGATGCTGCGAGTGCGGCCGTGGACAAGGCGAAGAAGGTCCAGGAGACCACCCGCGACATCGAGGCCGAGGAGCTCAAGGCTCGTACGGCTGCCGCGATCGAGCAGGCCAAGGACCTCAAAGCGACGGACGACGACAACAAGGCCAAGGCGGCCAGCGCCGCCAAGGAGGCCAAGGACCTCGACGCCCAGGCCGTGCAGCTCGCCACGGAGGCCGCCAAGCCGGGTGCTGACGTCAAGGAGGTCGTCTCCAAGGGCCGCCGGATGGCGCTGCTGGCGATGAAGGCCCGTGGTCCGTGGAGCGCGAGCGCTGCGGAGTCCGCGCTGGCCGGTTCGGACGACGTCGTGCGCGAGTACGTGCAAACCGGGTGGAAGGAGGCCGCGGAGCAGGACGAGCGGGCCCGGGTCGAGCGGATGGCGGACGAGGCGGACTCGGAGCCGGTGCGCACGGCGGCCGAGGAAGCCCTCAAGGGCGACGCAGCGAAGATCAAGGAATTCCTGAGCACCGGCCAGCACCAGGTCGCGGTCAATGACTACCGCAAGCGCGTGGTGCAGATCGCGAACGACAGCGGTCGGGGCATCCAGGACGCGGCGAAGGCCGCGCTGAAGGACGGCTCTACGGACAAGCTTCGCGAGTTCCTCAACGAGGGCCAGTTCACCGCTCGTACGTCGGACGAGCGCGTACGCGCCGTGCAGCTGTTCACCAGCGGTGGACCGGAGCTCAAGGCAGCGGCTCAGGTCGCGCTGGCCGGCCCTCCGCAGCTGCTGCACGCCTTCATCGACTCCGGTCAGTTCAAGGCGGCACGGAAGGACCAGCTGACCGCCACCCACGTGGCCGACATCAAGCGCATCATCTCCGAAGCATCCGCCACCGCGGCGACCGCGCAGCGCAATGCCCTTGAGGCTGCCCGGGTCGCGGCTGTCGCCCGCAAGGCGTCCGAGGAGGCCAAGGGCTACGCCAAGCAGGCCGAGGAGTCGGCCAACGCGGCCAAGGGCTACGCGGACGACGCCCAGAAGTCGGCCAAGCAGGCCGAGGACTCCGCGGCCGACGCCGCCAAGTCCGCCAAGGCCGCCCGGGACGCGGAGGCATCCGCTCAGCGTGATGCCCGTGAGGCCGACAGTTCGGCAGTCCGCGCCGAGAGCTCGGCGGCCTGGGCCCAGGACTCCGCGGACGAGGCGAACATGGCCGCGGACGACGCACGGGCGTCTGCAGTGGCGGCGGGCAAGGACGCCGCGACGGCGGGCAAGGCCGCCAAGGAGGCCTACGCGGCCTTTGTCACCAAGGCGCGTGAGGAGGCCGAGGCAGCCCGGCGCGCGGAGGAGGCCCGGAAGAGGAAGATCGAGCTCCAGAAGCAGGAGGAGGCCAAGCGCAAGTCCCGGTGGGGTCTCTTCAAGGACCTGGGTCACTTGGCACTCGACGTCGTTGGTGCCGTTCCTGGCGTCGGAAGCATCGCCAACGGTGTCAACTGCGCCTGGTACGGCGCAGAGGGCGACTACGTCAACGCCGGACTCTCCTGCGCCGCAGCCATCCCCTTCGCCGGTGAGGGCGCCACTGCGATCAAGCTCGCCAAGTGGGGCAAGGAAGGGAACTTCGTCGAGAAGCTGGTCGGCAAGGGTGTGCAGACTTGTAAGAGGGCCGGGAACGTGCCTCTTCGGAACAGCTTCACTCCTGAGACCCGCGTTCTGATGGCCGGTGGCCGCACCAAGCCGATCAAGGACATCAGGGTCGGTGAGAAGGTCCTGGCGACCGATCCTGCGACGGGCAGGACAGAGGAGCGGCCGGTCGACCATGTGATCATCGGCAGCGGTGAGAAGCACCTGGTCGAGCTGACGGTCGACACCGACGGCGACAAGGGCGACGCGACGGCTTCCGTCACGGCGACTGAGGGTCACCCCTTCTGGCTCGCTGACCAGCGTGCCTGGGTGGACGCCGGCGAAGTCACCCCGGGTGCCATGCTGCGCACGTCCGCCGGTACCTGGGTCAAGGTCACCGGAGCGCGGGCGTGGACCGCGAGCCAGCGTGTCTACAACCTCTCGGTCGACGGAATCCACACGTACTACGTGCTCGCCGACTCGACGTCCCTGCTCGTTCACAACACGAACTGCATGAGCCGGACGTGGCAGGAAGCGGGCATGAACCCGCGCGAAGCCCAGCGCATTCAGAACGCCGCTGACAAGAGCGGTCACCCGGTCACCGTCGTCGGCAGCCGGGCCAAGGGGCCGAAGAGCGCCGACAACCCGGACGGCTACACTTCGGCATCCGACTGGGACTACATCCTCTCGGGGCCCGCGAAGCGGCGCAACAAGATCAAGAACTCGCTGCCGCGCGGCACGGCGGACGGCGAGGGAAGCGGCCGGGGTCGTGATTTCTGGCATGACTACAACCCGAACTCGAAGACGTACACCGAGCTGGACCGCGGCAAGGCGCACGTCGTGTTCCACCCCCGGAGGCGGTGAACGAGGTGAGAGAGTCGGAACGCATCCTCAACGAGCTCGCGCAGGGCGTGCGCAAACCGGAGGAGGGGGTGAGCTGGTTCTCCGGCCTTCCTGAGAACGAGCAGAAGGCCGTGCTCCGGGAGCTTGCTGTCTACATCATGCAGGCGCATCCGACCGTGGAGGAGGCCCGTGCAGGCGTGACTCGTTCTGGTGTGAAGCCGACCGCCACTCCAGCGGTGCTGATGGTGCGTGAGCCGGTGATGTACCAGGGCGGCCAGATCGCAGGTCTGCCCAGCTACGAGTACATGAAGGCGTTCCGCGTCCTCATCTCCACCTTCTCGATCGCCGACACCCGGCGCAGGGAAACGGAGTGCCGCGGCCAGTGCGGCCACCCCTGGCACAACCTCACATAACAGGGAAGCCCCACCGAGCGATGCAACGCTCGGTGGGGCTTCTTGGTTCGGCAGCAAGCGCGGAAGGCTGTCGGCGGTGCGCCGGTCGGCGACTTGGTGGCGGCGGTGGACGGGCTGGCCGCCCAGGCATGCGATGTCGACCGGCCCTCTCTGATGCCCGCCCAGGACGTTTTCGCCGTGCCGCGTCACGGAGCCCGTGTCGTCCCCTGGGCCAAGGAGCTCCTGGGGTCCCCCGGCCCCGGGACTCTTGTCGTCGGCTACGTCGAGCGCGGCGTCGCCGTTCCCGGACAGATCGTCGAGATCGTCGGGAGCGCGCGTGCCCGGGCCGCCCGGATCCTGGGTTTCGTGCAGCCCCACGAGCGTCTGTAGAGGGTCGGGGCCGGCACCCGTGTCGGCATCATGCTCGGCATCGAAGACGCGGACCTCGCACGGGGGCAGGTCCTCGCTGAGCCGGGGTCGGTCACCGCCAGAGAGGGCGGGCAGGCCGTCGGGGCCAGTGTCGTCACCGTCGTCATGGACTGAGGGCTCCTACGATCCCAGCAACTCCACCTCCGCCAGCCGTCGGTCTGCGCCCTCCGCCACCAGCCGGTAGTGCCCGTACGCCCCCGGTGTCCGGACCTCGAAGGGGCGGGTCTGGTGGTTCCAGGTGAAGGACTCGCCCGAGCGGCGGTCCAGGTCTGTCCAGTGCTCGCCGTCAGGGGAGCCCTGGAGGGTCCACGTCGAGGGGGACGTGGTGCGGTCCGAGGAGGTGAGGGTGTATGTCGTCACCCGGGCCGGACCGGACGTCAACGCCAGGTTGGTCGTCGTGACCGGGGCGTCCGTGCGGGAGTGGTCGTCCGTCAGGGCCGAGTCGCCGGGGAGGGTCACGTCCGACAGGGGGGTCGGGACCTTGTCGTCCTCGGTGATGGAGGTGGGGGCGGCCTTCTCGGAGGTGGCCCAGTTCGACGGTCTCGGGCCCATGGTGAACTCCAGGGTGGCGCCCTTGGTCAGGAGGGAGTGGGGGAGGGCGGTGGAGTCCCAGGAGCGGCCGTTGACGCGGAGGGACTGGACGTAGAGGTTGCGGGCGCTGTTGCGGGGGGCCTTGATGACGAGGTCGCGGCCGTTCTCCAGGTGGACGGTGGCCTTCGTGAAGAGGGGGGCGCCGATCGCGTACTCGCTCTGGCCCATTACCAGCGGGTAGAAGCCGAGCGCGCTGAAGACGTACCAGGCCGACATCTCGCCGTTGTCCTCGTCGCCCGGATAGCCCTGGCCGATCTCGCTGCCGAGGTAGAGCCGGGAGAGGACCTCACGGACCTTCTCCTGGGTCTTCCACGGCTGGCCGGCGGCGTCGTAGAGGTAGGCGACGTGGTGGGAGGGCTGGTTGCTGTGGCCGTACATGCCCATGCGGACGTCCCGGGCCTCCGTCATCTCGTGGATGACGCCGCCGTAGGAGCCCGCGAACTCCGGGTCGCCCGTCTCGGGGGTGGCGAAGTAGGCGTCGAGTTTCTTCGCCAGGCCCGTCCGGCCGCCGTAGAGGTTGGCGAGGCCCCGGGTGTCCTGGGGGGCGGTGAAGGCGAAGTTCCAGCCGTTGGCCTCGGTGTAGTCGTGGCCCCAGACGCGGGGGTCGTAGGAGTCCGGTCCCAGCCGCCAGGCGCCGCTCTCGTCCTTGCCCTGGAAGAAGCCGATCCGGGAGTCGAAGTGCTTGACGTAGTTGCGGGCGCGGTTGAGGAAGTAGGCCGACTCCTCGCGGTAGCGGGGCTTGTGCGTGCGGTCGTACAGCGCCCGGGCCATTCTCGCCAGGCCGAAGTCGTTGAGGTAGCCCTCCAGTGCCCAGGAGGCGCCCTCGCGGATCCTGGTGCTCGTGTAGCCGAGGAAGACGGAGGTCTCCATGCCCTTGCGGCCGGTGCCGGGGTCGTCGGGGGCGACGGTCGCGTTCTTGAGCGCGGCTTCGTACGCCGCCTCGGCGTCGAAGGCGACGCCCTTGACGTGGGCGTCGGCGAAGGCGACGTCCGAGCTGGTGCCCGTCATCAGGTCGGCGTAGCCGGGGGAGGACCAGCGGGAGATCCAGCCGCCGTCCTTGTACTGCTGGACGAAGCCGTCGACCAGCTTGCCGGCCAGCTTGGGGGTGAGGAGGGAGTAGGCGGGCCAGGCGGTGCGGTAGGTGTCCCAGAAGCCGTTGTTGACGTACACCTCGCCGTCGACGATCTTCGCGCCGGTCGTGGTCGGGGTGTCCTCTCCCGCGGGCGGCGAGAAGGGGCTGGCGTATCGCAGGCGGGGGCGGCTCGCCGTGCCGGTGTTCTCGTGGCCGGAGTTGGGATACAGGTACAGGCGGTAGAGGCTGGAGTAGAGCGTGGTGAGCTGGTCGCGGCTCGCGCCCTCGACCTCGACGCGGCCGAGGAGGGCGTCCCACGCGGCGCGGGCGCGGTCGTGGACGCGGCCGAAGGAGGACTGCGCCGGGATCTCCTGCTCGAGGTTGGCCTTCGCCTGGTCGACGCCGATGAGGGAGGTCGCGATGCGCAGGGTGACCGTACGGGCCCGGGCCGGCGCGAAGCGCAGATAGCCGGTGACGCCGTCGGCGGTGTCGCCCCCGGCGTCCCCCTTGATCTTGCCGCTCGCGGTGACGGGCGCGTCGAAGACGCCGTAGACGAAGAGGCGGCCGGCGCCCTTGGACAGTCCGCTCCTGACGTCGGAGTAGCCGCTGAAGGCCCGGTTGGCGGGGTCGAGGGTCAGACCGCCCTTGTTCTTGACGTTGTCAAGGATGACGCTCGCATTGTCGCCCGGAAAGGTGAATCGCATCATCGCGGCGTGGTCGCTGGGGACGATCTCGGCCTTCAGGCCGTTCTCGAAGGTGACGCCGTAGTAGTGCGGGCGGGCGATTTCGCGGGAGTGCCGGAAGGGGAGGGCGCGTGCGGAGCGTGAGGCGGAGGGGGTGTCAGGGGCCACCGAGGGCATGACCTGGAAGGTCTGCCGGTCGCCCATCCAGGGGCTGGGCTGATGGCTCGCGCCGAAGGCCTGGACGGTGGGGAGGTTGTCGGGGTTGTTGGTGGCCGCGTACTGGTAGAGCCAGTCCAGGGAACCGGCGTTGGTGAGCGGGGTCCAGAAGGTGAAGCCGTGCGGGACGGCGGTGGCGGGGAAGGTGTTGCCCCGTGAGAAGTTCGAGCTGGAGTGGGTGCCGCGCGTGGTGACGGCCCAGTCCGCGGGGTGGGCCGGGGCCTTCTCGCGGGGGGCCGGGGCGAGCGAGATGTCGTCCACCCAGCCCCGGAACTTCGCGGGGCCCACAGGGGAGTCATAGGCGATCAGGACGCGCTCGACGGTCTTGCCGGCGGCGACGGCCCCGATGTGTGACTCCTTGTTGTTCCACTGATTGACGTACAGCGTCCGGGAGGCGGCCTGGTCCTGCGGGGTCAGCCGCGCGCCGTGCTGGTCGACGGCGCCGAGCTCGCTGAGGTAGGTGCCGTCGGTGAAGGCGAGGTCGATCGAGACATGGGTGGCCGGGTAGCGGGCGTCCCGCTCGGGCATGGAGGGGAAGACCTTGTACGACAGCAGGGTCCTCGGCGTGACCTTGGTGCGTACGCCGAATACCTTGTTGTACGAGTAGCCGCGCCCGGTGGCCTGGTGCATGCCGCCGTAGCGCAGCGCGTGGGTGCCGGTGAATCCCACGCGGGCCTTGGCCGTGGGGGAGCCGGTCGGGCCGCGGTCGATGTGGCTGCGCATGTCGGCGGGCGGGGGAGTGCCGTCGCCGGCCGTGGCCAGCTGCACCTCGGCGAGCTGCAGGACGGGCTCGCCGCCGTTGCGGGTTATCTCCAGGCGGTACTGCCGGTAGGCGGTGGTGCCCGCGAAGGAGAACTCCCGGGTCTGCAGGCGCCTTTCGAAGCTCTGCTCCCGGCGGGAGTCCAGCGTCGTCCAGTTCTTGCCGTCGTCGGAGCCCTTGAGCGTCCAGTCCCGGGGGTCCCGGCCGGGGGCGTCGTTCGCGGAGGTCAGGGCGTAGCGCACGGCCTTGACCGGCTGGGCCAGCTCGAATTCCAGCCAGGCGGCCCGCTCGAAGTCGAGCCATTTGGTCGCGCTCTCCCCGTCGATCAGGTTCTCCTTCACCTCCCCCGCCTCGGCGTGCTCGCCGCTGGCGCGGACGGCGGTGACCCGGTCGGTGACATTGCCGGGGATGCCGCTGGTGTCGTCGCCGTCGACCCCCGCGGAGCGTCTGCGTCCGTCGGGACCGGTCTCGACGGCATTGAGCCAATCGGGCTGCGGCTCGCCCGCCTCGAAGGACGAGGCGAAGCGCTCGGCCGCCGCTTGTGCGGGCCCGGCGGGCCCGGCCGACACGGCGCCGCCCTGCGTGACCTGAGCGGTCGTCACCATTACGGTGGCCAGCAGGAGGGCCGCGGGGCGGGCGCGTCGGCGCCCTCGGCGGCGGTTTCCGAGCCTGAGTCGCATCCCTTGCCTCTCCACGAAGCCGCCTCCACGAAGCCTCGAAGCCCACCGAATCCGACAACATCCGACAACGTTGTCACCCGAGTCGCGCAGTGTTAAGTAGGGCGTGAGACACCAGTGGTGTCAAGGGTCTCGGGACTGGTGTCGCGCGGCGCGCCCGCGTCCGGGCGGACGCGTGGCGAGGCGCGGCGGTGGCGCCGGGCGCCCTGCCGCCGGGCCGTCCGCCGGGGCCCGTGCGAGGTCTCAACTCGGGAAAGACTGAGGGTCAAAGCCGCTTTCGATCTTGCCCAGTTGATCGGAGTGGACTATACCTGTCGGCGTCCGGGGCGCTCGTCATCCGCCCCGCGGACCCGGGGGAGCGCGGCGGCCGGCACCGTCGCGGGGGACCTCACTCCGGCGCACACCCAGCACCACGCTTCAACTGACCCGCGGTGTCGGGCCCTTCGCCGTCGGCGAGTTCGTCCAGGGGAGACCGCCACACCGCCTGAGTCCTGGAGAAGGCGAGGACTTGAGCATGGGATCCACCCCGGAATTCGGCCGACGCGACCTGATCAAGCGGGCGGCGGCCATCGGCCTGATCGCCGTGCCGACGATGAGCGCGCTGAGCGCCTGCGCGAGCGGTGACAGCGGTGGCGACGGCGGCAACCAGGTCGACAAGGGCAAGAAGAGCGAGAAGAACCCGCTCGCCGTCAATGAGAGCGCCCCGCTCGACGTCGTCATCTTCGACGGCGGATTCGGCCAGCAGTACGCCAAGGACGCCGAGGCCGAATACAAGAAGGCCTTCCCCAACGCCACGGTCAAGCACTCCGCCACCCAGGAGATCCAGACCCAGCTCCAGCCCCGCTTCAACGGCGGCACCCCGCCCGACCTCATCGACAACTCCGGTGCCAAACAGATGGACATGGGCACCCTGGTCGGCAAGAAGCAGCTGACCGACCTCAACGCCCTGCTGGACGCGCCCTCCTACGACGATCCGTCCAAGAAGGTACGCGAGACCCTGCGCCCGGGCGTCGTGGAGATGGGCCAGTTCGACGGCAGCGAGACCTGGATCCTGTACTACGCCTACACCGTCTATGGCGTCTGGTATTCCAGGACCAACCTGAAAAAGCTCGACGCCCAGTACCCCGAGACCTGGGACGAGATGCTCAGGGTCTGCGAGGCCGCGAAGAAGAAGGGCATCGCCGGCTGGACGTACGCGGGCAAGCACCCGTACTACCTGCCGTTCAGCCTCTACCCCTTCATCGCCAAGATCGGCGGCGTGGAGGTGCTGAACAAGATCGACAATCTGGAGCCGAACGCCTGGAAGGACCCGGCCGTGAAGTCGGCCTTCGAGGCGTACTACGAGCTCTACAGGAAGGGCTATATCCTCCGGGGCACGCCGGGCCTGACCCACATCGAGTCGCAGACCGCCTGGAACGAGGGCAAGGCCCTGTTCATCCCCAACGGCTCCTGGGTCGAGAACGAGTCGAAGCAGACCACGCCCAAGGACTTCCAGATGGCGGTCGCCGCGCCCTCCAGCCTCGACAAGAGCGACAAGATGCCGTTCGGCACCCTCTGGGCCTCCGGCGGCGAGCCCTTCATCGTGCCGAAGAACGCCAAGAACCCCCAGGGCGGCATGGAGTTGCTGCGCACCATGCTGGGCAAGAAGTCCTCCCAGAACTTCATCCGGTCCGTCTCCTCGCTCACCTCCCTCAACGGCGGCACCGAGGGCCTGACCCTGCCGCCCGGCCTCGCCTCCTGCCAGGAAGCGCTCACCAAGGCCGGCAGGAACGTCGTCAACCCCCGGATCCAGGACTGGTACGTCGCGCTGCAGAAGGAGAAGATCGGTGTGGGGGTGCTCGGCGAGATGATGGCCGGCCGGCTGACGCCCGACGAGGCGATCAGCAAGATCCAGCGTTATGCCGACGACACCGCCAAGGACAGCGCCGTCAAGAAGTACAAGCACAAGTGAGCGGTGGCGGTCATGCAGCACGGTAAGTACCGCTTCATCGCGGGGTTCCTGGTCCTGCCCCTGGCGATCTACGGCATCTTCGTCGTCTCGCCGTTCGTCCAGGCCGTCTACTACTCCTTCACCGACTGGACCGGACTGAGCCCCGACTTCACGGTGACGGGGTTCGACAACTATCAACGGCTGTGGCACGACGAGGTGTTCTGGAAATCCGTCGGCCACAACGTCCTGCTGTTGCTGATACTGCCGCTGGTGACCCTCGGGCTCGGATTGTTCTTCGCCTTCATGCTCAATCTCGGCGGCCGCCGCAGGAAGAACGCGGCGGTGGCCGGGGTCCGCGGGTCGGGCTTCTACAAAATCGTCTACTTCTTCCCGCAGGTGCTCTCGATCGCCATCGTCGCCCTGCTCTTCCAGTTCGCCTACAACCCCAACAGCGGCGCCCTGAATTCCTTCCTGAGCGCGATCGGCCTGGACTCGGTGCGGCCCGAATGGCTGGGCGACCCCTCCCTCGCGCTGTGGTGCGTCATGGCGGTGATGATCTGGAGCAATGTCGGCTTCTACGTCGTGCTGTTCTCGGCCGGCATGAGCTCCATTCCGAAGGACTTCTACGAGGCCGCGCTGCTGGACGGCGCCAACCGCCTCCAGACCTTCTTCCGGATCACGCTGCCGCTGCTGTGGGACACCGTCCAGACCGGCTGGGTCTACATGGGCATCATGGCGCTCGACTCGTTCGCCGTCGTCCAGATCATGACGGTGGGGCCGGGCGGACCGGACTACTCCACCGAGGTCCTGTCCTTCTACCTCTACACCAAGGCGTTCCGGGACGGGCAGGCCGGATACGCGACGACCCTCGGCGTCGCCCTGCTCATCGTCACCCTGATCTTCGCGGGCCTCGTCATGAAACTCGGCCGGCGCGAGCGGCTGGAGTACTGATGGCTCTCACCACGGACCCCACGGAGGGGCACGGCACCACGAAGGCGCCCACCGACAGGCCCACCGACGCCTCCCGCGGGCGCATGGGCAGCGAGGGGACGGTCCTCAACGTCTTCTCGCACGGCGTCCTCGTGCTGTGGGCCCTGATGGTCACCCTGCCGCTGCTGTGGGCGGTGATGAGCGCCTTCAAGACGGACAAGGAGATCTTCACCTCCCCCTGGGCGCTGCCCTCCGGCCTGCACTTCGGCGCCTGGAGCCGCGCCTGGTCACAGGCCCACATGGGGGAGTACTTCCTCAACTCCGTCGTCGTCGTGGCCGGCTCGCTCCTGGGCACCATGCTGCTGGGCTCGATGGCCGCCTACGTCCTGGCCCGCTTCGACTTCCCCGGCAACCGCTTCGTCTACTTCCTCTTCGTCGGCGGCATGAGCTTCCCCGTCATCCTGGCGCTCGTCCCGCTGTTCTTCGTGATGAAGAACATGCAGCTGCTCGACACCTACCACGGGCTGATCCTCGTCTACATCGCCTACTCGCTGCCGTTCACGATCTTCTTCCTCAGCGGCTTCTTCCGGACCCTGCCCACCTCCGTCGCCGAGGCGGCCATGATCGACGGGGCGTCGCACACCCGCACCTTCTTCCAGGTGATGCTGCCCATGGCCAAGCCGGGCCTGATCAGCGTCGGGATCTTCAACTTCCTCGGCCAGTGGAACCAGTACCTGCTGCCCACGGTCCTCAACGTCGGCGACGAGGACAAGAAGCTGCTGCCACAGGGGCTGGTCGCGCTCGCGGTCAGCCAGGGCTACAAGGGCGACTGGTCCGGGCTCTTCGCGGGCCTGGTCATGGCCATGCTGCCGGTCCTCGCCGCGTACATCGTCTTCCAGCGGCAGGTCCAGGCGGGGCTGACGGCGGGCGCCCTGAAGTAGCCCCGGGCCCCACGGGCCGCCCCTCACGCCAGGGTGAACCAGACCGCCTTGCCCCCGCCGTGCGCGGCGGGGGACACCCCCCAGGCCGTGGCGCAGCTGTCGATGAGGGCCAGCCCCCGCCCCGACTCCTCGTCCACGCCCGCCCTGCGCCGCGCCGGGACCGCCGGGCCCGTGTCATGGACGGCCACGTGCAGGGTCCGCAAGCGGCAGCCGAGGTGGACCGTCACCGGGGACTTCGCGTGCACCACGCCGTTGGTGACCAGCTCCGTGGCGAGCAGACAGGCGGTGTCGGCGAGATCCGAACGGCCGTGCCGCCCCAGCGCGAGGCGCAGCGAGTTGCGGACGACGCCGACCATCCAGGGCTGCGCCGGGATCCGGAGGGTGTACCACCAGTCGGCGGTGGCCAGTTGAGGGTCCTCGCACATGCTCGGGGCTCCGTTCGTTCTTGCCGCGGAAGCCCCCAACTATCGGGCAGAGCGCCGGGGCGCATCGCGCCGGACGGGCGCCGGGCATCCGGCGCCGGCGGTGGTTATGTCGGATGAACATGCCGCGGGACCGCTGGAGTGCGGACGTGCCCCGATCCGTCGGCCGGCGGAGCGGCGAACGGTGGATTCGCCCGTTCGAGTTACCGCGACCGACCGGTGCGCCCCCACCCTCGGTGCCCGGGGCAACGGTCCGCTCCGTACGATATGGCGTCGGCGCGAGGTCGCCGGGAGCCCCCGGGAGAGGCCCGGAGGGCCTCGGTACGGCAACGGTGCCGTGGCCGGGATCGCCGTCAAGCCCTTGACGGGACGCAAGCCGTGCGGCGAGCTTAAGAGTTCACATGTTGTATGGATGGCCGGGCTCCAGAGCTGTAGCCCGGCCGGCGGGGCGGCGGTCGTGCCGGCCCGGTGAGGCGGGAGTGGATGGGCGTGGAGACTCCGGGGTCGCAGTCGTCGCTGCACCGGGCCAACCTGGAGCGGGTCGTGCGCGCGGTGCGCATGGCGGGGTCGCTCACCCAGGCCGAGATCGCCCGGGCCACCGGGCTGTCGGCCGCCACCGTCTCCAACATCGTCCGGGAGCTCAAGGACGGTGGAACGGTCGAGGTCACCCCCACCTCCTCCGGTGGCCGGCGGGCGCGCAGCGTCTCCCTCTCCGGGGACGCGGGCATCGTCGTGGGAGTCGACTTCGGCCATACCCACCTGCGGGTCGCCATCGGCAACCTCGCCCACCGGGTGCTGGCCGAGGAGGCCGAGCCGCTCGACGTGGACGCCTCCGCCACCCAGGGCCTGGCGCGCGCGGAACACCTGGTCACCAGCCTGGTCAAGGCGGCGGGCATCAGCCCGGGCAAGATCGTCGGAGTGGGGCTCGGGGTCCCGGGCCCGATCGACGTGGAGTCCGGGGTGCTCGGCTCCACCGCGATCCTGCCGGGCTGGGCCGGCACCAACCCCCGCGACGAGCTCGCCGGCCGCCTCGACGTGCCGGTCCACGTCGACAACGACGCCAACCTCGGCGCCCTCGGCGAGCTGGTCTGGGGTGCCGGCCGGGGGGCCAGGGACCTGGCCTACATCAAGGTGGCCAGCGGCGTCGGCGCCGGCCTGGTGATCAACGGGGAGATCTACCGGGGCCCGGGCGGCACCGCCGGCGAGATCGGCCACATCACCCTGGACGAGTCCGGCCCGGTCTGCCGGTGCGGCAACCGCGGCTGCCTGGAGACCTTCACCGCGGCCCGCTACGTCCTGCCGCTGCTGCACTCGGCCCACGGCGCCGACCTGACCGTGGCGCGGATGGTGCGGCTCGCGCAGGAGGGGGACCCGGGCTGCCGGCGGGTCATCTCGGACGTCGGCCGGCACATCGGCAGCGGTGTGGCGAACCTGTGCAATCTGCTCAACCCCAGCCGCGTCGTGCTCGGCGGCGACCTCGCCGACTCCGGCGAGCTGGTGCTCGCGCCGCTGCGCGAATCCGTCTCGCGGTACGCGATCCCGAGCGCCGCCCGGCAGCTGGAGGTCGTCCCCGGCGCCCTGGGCGGCCGGGCCGAGGTGCTGGGCGCCCTGGCGCTCGTCCTCAGCGAAATGGGCGATTCGTCATTGCTGGACGAGACGCTGCCCGCGCACGCCCCCACGGTGAACCGATAGGGCATTCGCCCGTTTCCCGCGTGGCGCTCTTGAGTTCACGCAGATAACGAATGGCATCGTTGCCATCTCGTTAAGAATTTACTTCTTGACGCTCCCTTGACGGCCGAGTTGACTTCCAGCCACCTCGGCCGCAACGACGCGGCCTCGTCAGGGAGGTATCTGCACCATGAATTCGCATCTGCGTCGTGCCGTCGTGGCCATCGCCGCCGTTTCCATGGCCACCGGGCTGGCCGCCTGTGGCAGCGCCAAGGAAGCCGGCGACAACGGGGAGAAGAAGAAGGACAAGAAGGGCCCGCTGACCATCGGCCTGCTGCTCCCCGAGAACCAGACCGCGCGTTACGAGCGGTTCGACAAGCCGCTGATCGAGAAGAAGATCAAGGAATTGGCGGGGGCGGACACCGTCGTCCTCTACGACAACGCCAAGCAGGACGCCGCCGTCCAGCAGCAGCAGGTCGACACGATGATCACCAAGAAGGTCGACGCGCTGATCGTCGACGCGGTGGACGCGAAGTCGATCGCCAGCTCGGTGAAGAAGGCCAACGACAAGGGCATCCCCGTCGTCGCCTACGACCGCCTGGCCGAGGGCCCGGTCAAGGCCTACACCTCCGTCGACAACGAGCGCGTCGGCAAGATCCAGGGCGAATCGCTGCTCAAGGAGCTCGGCGACAACGCCGCCAAGGGCCAGATCGTGATGATGAACGGCGCGATCACCGACCCCAACGCCAAGATGTACAAGGACGGCGCCCACTCGGTGCTCGACGGCAAGGTCAAGATCGGAAAGGAGTACGACACCAAGGAGTGGAAGCCGGAGAACGCCAACGAGAACATGAAGGGCGCCATCTCCTCGCTCGGCAAGGACACCATCGTCGGCGTCTACTCCGCCAACGACGGCATGGCCGGCGGCATCATCACCGCCCTCAAGAGCGCCGGCTTCGACAAGCTCCCGCCCGTCACCGGCCAGGACGCCGAGCTCTCCGCCGTGCAGCGGATCCTCTCCGACGAGCAGTTCATGAGCGTCTACAAGCCGTACAAGCCCGAGGCCGACGCCGCCGCCGAGCTGGCCGTCGCCCTCGCCCAGGGCAAGGGCACCGACGGGGTCGCCAAGACCACCGTCGACAGCGGCACCCAGAAGAAGATCCCCGCCATCATCGTCACCCCCTTCGCGCTGACCAAGGCGGACATCGGCCAGTACGTCGGCAAGGAGGGCTTCTTCACCCTGAACGAGATCTGCACCGAGAAGTACAAGGCGCAGTGCGACCAGGCCGGACTGAAGTAAGCCCCCAGGCTGCCGCCCCCTCGGGGTGGTGAAGGAGATGATTCACGTGTCCGCTACGCCCGTGCTGGCGTTGCGCGGAATCTCCAAGCGGTTCGGTGCCGTCCAGGCGCTCACCGACGTAGAGCTGGAGATCCACCCCGGCGAGGTGGTCGCCCTGGTCGGCGACAACGGCGCCGGCAAGTCCACCCTCGTCAAGACCATCGCCGGAGTGGGCCCCGCCGACGACGGCGTCATCGAGTGGGAGGGCCGGCCCGTCACCGTCGACCGGCCGCACGTCGCCCAGGAGCTGGGCATCGCGACGGTCTACCAGGACCTCGCGCTGTGCGACAACCTCGACGTCGTCGGCAACCTCTTCCTCGGCCGCGAGATCGTCCGCGGCGGAGTGCTGGACGAGGTCGAGATGGAGCGCCGCTCCCGCGAGCTGCTGTCCACCCTCTCCATCCGCATCCCCAGCGTCAGGATCCCGATCGCCTCGCTCTCGGGCGGCCAGCGGCAGACCGTCGCCATCGCCCGCTCGCTGCTCGGCGAGCCCAAGGTCGTCATCCTCGACGAGCCCACCGCCGCGCTCGGCGTCGAGCAGACCGCGCAGGTCCTCGACCTGGTCGAGCGGCTGCGCGAGCGGGGCCTGGGCGTCATCCTCATCAGCCACAACATGGCCGACGTGAAGGCCGTCGCCGACCGGGTCGCGGTGCTGCGCCTCGGCCGCAACAACGGCACCTTCGAGGTCCGCACGACCTCCCAGGAAGAGATCATCTCCGCCATCACGGGCGCCACGGACAACGCCGTCACCCGCCGCCGCGCCCGCTCCGCGGAGGCCGCCGGGGCCGCCCCGGCCGACACGGCGGGCGAGGCGGAGAAGAGCACCCAGGCCCCGCACGCCGACGAGCCCGAGAAGGAGGCGGGCGCATGAGCACCAAGCTGCCCACGTCGTCCCCCGAGCCGGCCGCCAACGGCAACGGCCAGGCCCCCGCCCACGAGGCCGTCCCCGCCGTCGACCCGCGCCTGCTGGTCCGCGAGGAGGGCTTCGCCGGCTACTGGAGCGAGTTCCGCCGCAAGCTGCGCAGCGGTGAGCTGGGCTCACTGCCCGTGGTCGTCGGGCTGCTCGTCATCGGCCTGGTCTTCCAGCTGCGGGACTCCGCCTTCCTGGGGGCGGAGAACCTCTCCAACCTCTTCGTCACCGCCGCCGGCACCGGCCTGATCGCGGTCGGCATCGTCTTCGTGCTGATCCTCGGCGAGATCGACCTGTCGGTGGGCTCGGTCAGCGGCCTGGCCGCCGCGGTCTTCGCCGTCCTCAACGTCATGCACGGCATGGCGGAGTGGCTGGCCTTCCTCCTGGCCATCCTCTCGGGCGCCCTGGTCGGCGCGCTGCACGGGTTCTTCTTCGCCCGCATCGGCGTACCCGCCTTCGTGGTCACCCTGGCCGGCCTGCTCGGCTGGAACGGCCTGATGCTGCAGGTGCTCGGCTCCAACGGCACCATCAACCTCGACGACTCCGGGCTGGTCGCGGGGCTGACCAACCACTACTTCACCGACGTGGCCGCCGCCTACGGCCTGGCCACGCTGAGCGTCGTGGCGTTCTTCCTCCTCTCCCTGCGCGACAGCAGGCGGCGCGAGGCGGCCGGCGTCCCCAGCCGCCCGCTGAGCGAGATCGTCCTGCGCACGGCCGCCCTGGCGGTGCCCGCCTATGTGGTGGCGTGGCTGTTCAACCAGTACAAGGGCCTGCCGCTGGCCGTGGTGATCTTCCTGGGGATCGTGGTGGCGCTCGACTTCGTGCTGCGCCGCACCTCCTACGGGCGGAAGGTCTTCGCCCTCGGCGGCAGCGTCGAGGCGGCCCGCCGGGCCGGCATCGACGTCGCGGCGATCAGGATCTCCGTCTTCGCCCTCTCGGGGACGATGGCGGCGCTCGGCGGCATGTTCCTGGCCTCGCAGATCAACGCCGCGAACCAGTCCTCGGGCGCCGGCAGCCTGCTGATGAACGCCATCGCGGCGGCCGTCATCGGCGGCACCAGCCTCTTCGGCGGCCGGGGCAAGACCTGGTCCGCGCTGCTGGGCGTGCTGGTGATCCAGTCCATCGCCTCCGGCATGGCCCTGCTGGGCATCGCCTCGGCCGTCCAGTACATGATCACCGGTGCGGTGCTGCTGGCCGCCGTGGTGATCGACTCGGTCTCCCGCAAGACCCAGAAGACGGCCGGACGGGCGTAATCCTCGTACGTACGAACGGGTGGGCCCCGGACCTGCGCGGTTCGGGGCCCACCCCTGCCCTTTCGGGCGGTTTGGGTGACTGTTCGGCCGATCGCGTGACGCAGGTCGCAACACCCGTTCATCGCCACAGCAGGCGGAACATTAGACTCGACGGATCTGGAAGCTTCCGGGCTTCTGCACGCTTCGAACAAGCCGACAGCTCGATGAAGGAGGCACGGGTGGCCCTGCTGACCCGCATCAGGGAACCGCGCGACCTGGACCGGCTGACCCCGGAGCAGCTCGACCGGCTGGCCGCGGAGATCCGCACCTTCCTCGTCGACGCCGTCTCCAAGACCGGCGGGCACCTCGGGCCCAACCTCGGTGTGGTCGAGCTGACCATCGCCCTGCACCGGGTCTTCGACTCGCCCAAGGACAAGATCCTCTTCGACACCGGCCACCAGGCCTACGTCCACAAGGTCCTCACCGGCCGCCAGGACTTCTCGAAGCTGCGCGCCAAGGGCGGCCTGTCCGGCTACCCCTCGCGCGCGGAGTCCGCGCACGACGTCATCGAGAACAGCCACGCCTCCACGGTGCTGGGCTGGGCCGACGGCCTCGCCAAGGCCAACCAGGTCCTGGGCAAGGACGACCACGTCGTCGCCGTCATCGGCGACGGCGCCCTGACCGGCGGCATGGCCTGGGAGGCGCTGAACAACATCGCCGTCGCCAAGGACCGCCCCCTGGTCATCGTCGTCAACGACAACGAGCGCTCCTACGAGCCCACCATCGGCGGTCTGGCCAACCACCTCGCCACCCTGCGCACCACCGACGGCTACGAGCGCTTCCTGGCCCGCGGCAAGGACCTCCTCGAGCGCACCCCCGTCGTCGGCAAGCCCCTCTACGAGACGCTGCACGGTGCGAAGAAGGGCCTGAAGGACTTCATCGCCCCGCAGGGCATGTTCGAGGACCTGGGCCTGAAGTACGTCGGCCCCATCGACGGCCACGACATCGAGGCCCTGGAGTCCGCGCTCCAGCGCGCCAAGCGCTTCGGCGGCCCCGTCCTCGTGCACTGCCTCACCCAGAAGGGCCGCGGCTACAAGCACGCCGAGCAGAACGAGGCCGACCGCTTCCACGGCATCGGCGCCATCCACCCCGACACCGGCCTGCCCGTCGCCTCCGGCGGCGCCAGCTGGACCTCGGTCTTCGCCGACGAGATGGTCGAGCTCGGCCGCGAGCGCGAGGACATCGTGGCCATCACGGCCGCCATGATGCAGCCGGTGGGCCTCGGCAAGTTCGCCAAGGAGTTCCCCGAGCGGGTCTACGACGTCGGCATCGCCGAGCAGCACGCCGCCACCTCGGCCGCGGGCCTGGCCACGGGCGGGCTGCACCCGGTCTTCGCGGTGTACGCCACGTTCCTCAACCGCGCCTTCGACCAGGTCCTCATGGACGTGGCCCTGCACAAGTGCGGCGTCACCTTCGTCCTGGACCGGGCGGGCGTCACCGGCGACGACGGCGCCTCGCACAACGGCATGTGGGACATGTCGATCCTGCAGGTCGTCCCCGGCCTGCGCATCGCCGCACCGCGCGACGCCGACCAGGTGCGCGCCCAGCTGCGCGAGGCCGTCCAGGTCAAGGACGCGCCCACCGTCGTGCGCTACTCCAAGGGCACCGTCGGCCCCGCCGTCGAGGCCGTCGGCCGGATCGGCGGCATGGACGTGCTGCGCCGGCCCGCGCAGGGCACGCTCACGCCGGACGTCCTCCTCGTCTCCGTCGGCGCGCTCGCCCCGATGTGCCTGGAGATCGCCGACCTGCTCGACAAGCAGGGCATCTCCTGCACCGTCGTCGACCCGCGCTGGGTCAAGCCCGTCGACGAGGCCCTGCCGGGCCTGGCCGAGCAGCACCGCGTCGTCGTCACCGTCGAGGACAACGGCCGCGTGGGCGGTGTCGGCGCGGCGATCGCGCAGGCGCTGCGCGACGCGGGCGTCGACCTGCCGCTGCGCGACTTCGGCATCCCGCCGCGCTTCCTCGACCACGCCTCCCGCAAGGAGATCATGGCGGAGATCGGGCTCACCGCCCCCGACATCGCCCGCCAGGTCACCGGGCTGGTCGCCAAGCTGGACGGGCGCTTCGACGATGAGGCGGCCGAGGCGGCCGAGACCACCGGGAGCGCCGGTGCGCCCGAGGCCGTCGAGGCCGTACGCGACTGACGGCGGCTCACGCCCCTCCTCTCACCTCCCGCCGTGCCCCAGGGTCGGCCGGTCACCCCCTGTGCGGGTGGTCCGGTCGGCCCTTCGGCATGGATGCGCCTGTCCTCCATCGGGTGAATCCTGGACGGGGCGGCTGTGGCCGCCCCCGTACGGCCCCGATCATCGCGGACACTCGATCGGTTCAGGGAGGACGAGTGACGCCGAGCAGCGTGGAGGTGAGCCGATGAGCACAGAGCAACCCGTTGGAGGCAGCGGCCGCGGCCGGAGCGGTATGTTCCGGACCAAGACGGTGGAACAGTCCATCCAGGACACCGAGGAGCCGGAGCACGCGCTCCGAAAAGACCTCTCCTCGCTCGACCTCACCGTGTTCGGTGTCGGTGTCGTCATCGGCACCGGCATCTTCGTGCTCACCGGAAAGGTCGCCAAGCAGAACGCCGGCCCCTCGGTGGCGCTGGCCTTCGTCCTCGCCGGCATCGTGTGCGGGCTCGCGGCGCTGTGCTACGCCGAGTTCGCCTCCACCGTGCCGGTGGCCGGGTCCGCGTACACCTTCTCGTACGCCTCGCTCGGCGAACTGCCCGCGTGGATCATCGGCTGGGACCTGATCCTGGAGCTGGCGCTGGGCTGCGCCGTGGTCTCCGTCGGCTGGTCCGGCTACATCCGCTCGCTGATGGACAACGCCGGCTGGCATCTGCCGGGACCGCTGACCGGACCGCACCACGGCGACTTCGGCTTCGACCTCCTGGCCTGCGTGCTCGTGCTGGTGCTGACCGGCATCCTGGTCGCCGGGATGAAGCTGTCCTCGCGGGTGACGGCGGTCGTCGTCGCCGTGAAGGTCACCGTCGTGCTGATCGTCATCATCGTCGGCTCCTTCTTCATCACCGGCGCCAACTACGAGCCCTTCATCCCGCCCTCCCAGAGCGCCGAGGGCGGCAGGGGGATCGCCGCCCCGCTGGTCCAGCTGATGTCCGGCTTCACCCCCTCGCACTTCGGCGTCATGGGCATCTTCACCGCCGCCGCCGTGGTCTTCTTCGCCTTCATCGGCTTCGACATCGTCGCCACCGCCGCCGAGGAGACCCGCAACCCCCAGCGCGACGTGCCGCGCGGCATCCTCGGCTCGCTCGCCATCTGCACCGTGCTGTACGTGGCGGTCTCCATCGTCGTCACCGGCATGCAGAAATACACCGAGCTCTCCACGGACGCGCCCCTGGCCGACGCCTTCAAGGCATCCGGGCACCCCTTCTGGGCCGGCCTGATCAGCTTCGGCGCGGCCGTCGGCCTCACGTCCGTCTGCATGATCCTGCTGCTCGGACAGAGCCGGGTGTTCTTCGCGATGAGCCGCGACGGGCTGCTGCCGCGCTTCTTCTCCACGGTCCACCCGCGCTACGGCACGCCCTACCGCTCGACGATCCTCCTGGGCGTCGTCGTGGCGGTCGTCGCCGGCTTCACCTCGATCGACGTGCTGGCCGAACTCGTCAACATCGGCACGCTCTTCGCCTTCGTCGTCGTCGCGATCGGCGTCATCATCCTGCGCCGCACCCGCCCCGACCTGCCGCGGGCCTTCCGCACCCCGTTCGTGCCCGCCGTCCCCGTGCTGTCCGTACTGGCCTCGCTGTGGCTGATGCTGAATCTGCCGGCCGAGACCTGGGTGCGGTTCGCGCTGTGGATGGCCCTCGGCGTCGTCCTCTACTTCGTCTACGGGCGCCGCTACAGCAGGATCAGCGGGGCACCGCACCGCCCCGAGCCGCCCAAGGTCTGACCGCCCGCCCGCCGGGGCCCGGGGCCGTCGCGGTCCCGGGCCCTACGGCCGTACCGTGCGCGGCCCGGTCACCTCGGCACCCAGCGCCGCCACCCGCGCCCGCAGCGCGCGGTCGGCGGTGACCACCACACAGCGCCGGCCCACCTCGCGGGCGGCCACCACCTCCACGATCCGGTCGTCCCCGCTGCCGCCGGCCGCCTCCACCCGCACCCCCGGCACACCCGCGAGGGCGCGCGCCGCCCCCTCCACCACCAGCACCACCTCGAGCGGGCCCGGCAGCGGCGGGCTCACCGCCCCTTGCGGCAGCCCGTGCGCGGCGTACTCCACCAGGCGGTCACGCAGTCTTCCGGCCGCCCCCAGCCGGTCGCGCCACCAGCCGTCGGGCACGCTGCCGACGACATTCGCGGCATCCACGACAAGAAGAGCAACAGTCATGGCGACAGCCTCGCATGCCGCCCCGCGCCCGGAATTCGCCCCCGGTCACAGTGTTATCGTCGAGGGCCCACGAACAGGGCCCATGGTCAAAGAGAGGCTGGTCAGCGAGGAATGGCAGTGCGGACGGCCACCACCACCGGCTGGTTGCTGCGAGGCAAGGACGGCCGGCTGACGGCCTACGCCCCGGCCCCCGGCGGCATCGTCCGCTGGACCGAGACCCGCCCCGGTGGCCCCGAGTGGAGCGGACCGCAGCGGTTCGAGGTGCCGGGCCTGGAGCCGTACGTCTCCATAACCCAGAGCGCCCAGGGCTACGTCTTCCTCGCCGGAATCCGCCGCCGCGCCCACGAGGACGGCCGGGCCGAGACCGACGTCGTCTACACCACCCAGTTCCAGTCGGGCCGCGCCCTGACCAACTGGCGCTCGATCGGCACCCCTTACGGCCAGGACTGGGAGCGCGCCGACCAGATCGGCACCCCCGTCGCGGTCGTGGACGGCGTGGGCCTGCACCTGTACTTCCGCAACGCCGGCCGCGGCGTCAGCGGACGCCGCCAGGACGCCCGCGGCATCTGGGGGCCGTGGCTGGACCTGCACGGCAGCCGCGTCCTTGACGCGGGGGCCGCCGGCGTGAGCGCCCAGGGGCGCGTGGAGCTGCTCGCCTCCACCGCGGACAGCGTCCTGCGCTGGCGCCAGGAGGAGCCCGGCGGCCCGCTGAAGCGGGTGAAGGACACCCCCGCCAAGTCCCTGACCGGCTCGTTCAGCTGCGCCCCGGCGGACGGCGACCGCGTCAGCCACTTCTGGCGCGCCGGCGCCGACTCCGTCCTGCACGTCCAGCACGCCCCCGCCCCGGGCGGTGAGGAGAGCGCGGAGGCCCCCGCCCCCGTCGCGCTGACCTCCCTGGGCACCGGCGGCACCGGCCCGGTCGCCGTCCTGCGCACCACCCTCGACGGGCAGGACTGCACGGTCCTGGCCCAGCGCTCCGCCTCGGGCCTGCCGGCCGTGGCCGCCTACGCCACACGCGACGAGGCCGCCACCGACGCCACCTGGTCCGAGACCGGCGAGGAGTGCGTGGGCGCCCCCGCCCTGGCCCTCGACGCCGCCGGCCGCGTCGTGGCCGCCGCCCTCGCCACGGACGGCACCCTGCGCGTGGCCCGCCAGCGCCCGGACGCGCGCGGACTGGCGCTGGGGGACTGGGTACGCGTCTAGGCCCCGTCCCCGGCGGCTCACAGCCGCTTGGCGCTGCGCAGCCCCGTCGCGTAGAAGCCGTTGCCGTCCAGGCGGGCCGTGCCGCCCTTGTCGCCGAACGTGGGGCCGTTGGCCTCCTCGCGGCTGGAGATGAAGCGGGGCTTGCCGTCCGTGTCGAGGCCCAGGTAGATCCCGACGTGGTCGAGGCGGTCGCCGGTGCGCTTGTCGATGTCGAAGAAGACCAGGTCGCCCGGCTGGAGCTTGTCGGTGGCCTCCGGCCGCTTGCCGTTCAGCTCCAGGACCTCGACGCCGGGGGAGAGGCGGGCCATGCCGTTGGAGGTGCGGGCCAGGCCGTCGCCCTTGGCGTCCTTGCCCAGCAGAGGGTAGCGGGCGCGGTAGCCGAAGACGGTGCGTACGAAGCCCGAGCAGTCCATGGCGCGCAGCCGCTGGGGCTCGGGGCGCTCGACGGTGCCGTCGCGGAAGGTGTACGGGATGCCCAGGTAGTCGTAGAAGTCGGACTGCTCCAGGCGCATGTCGCCCGCCTGGGAGCCGCCCGGGTTGAGCGGGCCGAACTGGGCGTCACCGGCGTAGAAGATGCCGCGCGCGTCCTTCTTGCGGGGAGCGCCGTCCAGGTACTCCATGGAGATGGCGAAGATGTCCGGGTCCTTCGCGCCCAGGCTCCTGTCGAACCACTCCTTGAACCAGGAGTCCTTCTCCGATCCCTCCTGCCACGCCTCCGGCAGCAGCCGCACCCAGCTGTCGGTGACCACCTTGGCGGAGGTGAACTTCGGCTCGGCGAAGGTACGGCTGGGGCCGGTGAGGACGGCGGTACGGGCGTTGTCGGTGAAGGTCGCCAGGACGCTGCCGTCGGCGGAGCGCACGACCGTACGGGCCGGGTTCGCCAGCCGCTCGAAGCGGCGCTCACCGGCGGGAACGGCCTTGCCGCCGGAGGAGCCGCCCGAGCCGGCGCCCACGGACTCGACCGGCGGGGCCGTGTCCTGTTGGCGCTCGCGCAGCTCGACGGTCAGATAGGCGCTGGTGCCGAGCAGGCCGAGGACCACGAGCGTCTGCAGCGCGCGGCGGCCGCCCTGGCCCCGGGCCTTCTTCCGGGCCTTCGGCTGCTTGCGTTCCGTTGACTTCCGGGACATGGGTGTGCGCTCCGTCGGGAAGGAGAGGGGATCAGGCGGTGGGCATGAAGCCGAGCAGGATCCCGGCGGTCAGGACGACGTAGTTGGCGAGCGAGACCGTGCCGGTGGCCAGCAGGGTCGCGCCGCGGGGCTGGCGCACCAGCTGATAGGCGATCAGACCGGGGACGATGAAGCCGAGGGTCTGGTTGGCGTACATCAGCGGGAACTGCTGCTGGAGGATGAGGTGCAAGGTCGCCTGCAGCACCACGCCGGTCAGCACGACGGCGGCGAACAGCCGCTTGCCGTAGAGAATGACGTGACGCTGCAGCAGCAGCGTCGCCAGGTAGGTCAGGACGGTGATGCCGACGACCATGGCCGCACGCTGGAGGTCCTCGACGAGGGTGAGGGCCAGCCAGCCAGGGGTGATCATGCCGCCGGGGGAGAGATTGGTCGTCAGATAACAGACCAGGGAGAACAGCAGGCCCAGCGCGATCCCGATGGCGGCGATCTCCGGGGTGAGGACGGCGGGGATCAACGGAAGTCTCCTGAAGGATCTATGTACGTCGGGACATACACCGGGGGCTCCGCCGGCTGCTGTGCCTGCGCCGGCTCGTCGTCCGCCGGCAGTTCGGCCAGTCGCTCCAGCAGCAGCTCGCCCTGGCCGTGGATGTTGCCGATGGCCACCAGTGAGGCCCCGGGGCCGAGGCGGTCGAGGATCTCCCGCTCCAGCTCGGCGGCCTCCCGGCGGTCGCCGCCGAGATCGACGACCCGTTCGCGCCACTCGGCGGGGATCGCGTCGTGGGCGCTCTTGGTGGGGTGGCCGATGAGGAAGACCGAGTCCGGCGCCAGCCGGGGGATGATCTCGCCCATCTGACCGTTGCGCTCGACGCGGTCGGGACGGCAGTTGATGAGGACGTGCAGCGGCCGCTCGATCGCCCCCAGGCTCAGCAGCTGCTCGACGTTCATCAGCGTCGACTCCGGGTCGTTGGCCGCGAAGATGTTGGCGAAGCGGAACGGCATGCCCTCGCGGGTGCGGTAGCGCTCCACCGACAGCACGCCCGGGTCCGGCGGCGCGTCGTACATCCCCCGCAGCGCGGTCGCCCGGTCGACGCCCAGGAGCTCGGCGACGGCGAGGGCGATGGCGACGTTCTCCTTGAACGTGAACCAGCTGAAGCCGCGCAGCTCGGCGTCGCTGACCGTCTCCGGGTCCACGGCGATCAGCCGGCAGTCCCGCTTCGCCGCCTCCTCGCGCAGGATGTGCAGCCGGTCGCGCTCGGCCGTCACACAGATGCCGCCGTGCGGCATCGACCGGCTCAGGGAGCGCGCCACGTCGTCCAGGGTCGGGCCCATCTCGGCCAGGTGGTCCTCGCGGACGTTGCACAGCACGCCGATGGTGGAGCGGATCAGCTTGGTCTGGTTGACCTCCTGCAGGGCCGGCATGACGGCCATGCACTCGATCACCAGGGCGTGCGGGCGGTACGCGGCGGCCCGTCGCACGATGCCGATCTGCTCGACGACGTTGGCGATCCCGAACTTGCGGTAGACGGGCTCCTCGGTGGCGTCCGGGTGGATGAAGCGGGCCGCGGTGCCGGTGGTCTTGGCGACCGTGACCAGCCCGCCGCCGCGCAGCGCCCCCGCGCACAGGCGGGTGATGGAGCTCTTGCCGCGGATGCCGTTGATGAGCACCCGGGTGGGGATCAGCTCCAGATTGGTGAAGTGGCGGCGCTGCTCGACGACGCCGGCGACCAGGACGACGGCGCAGCAGATCACGAGCACGGTGTAGAGGAAGAGCACGGGCTCAGGTCCTTCCGGAGGGACGTGCCAGGCGCTGCCGGATCAGCTCCAGGTTCCGTACGACCGCGCCGACCTCGTCGTGGTGCTGGGGGAAGAGCACCGTCTTGCGGTCACCGCCGGCCAGGGCCTCGGCCCGGTCGGCGAGGGCGCGCAGCGGGCGGACGACGACGATGTGCAGCCAGCCCAGGCAGGCCACCGCGGCGCTCACGCCCAGCAGCCCGGCGAGCATGGTGCGCCGCTGGGCGGAGTGCTCGGGCAGCTCGAGCCAGGCGGTCGGCTGGGAGCTGATGACCTGCCAGTCCAGGTCCCGGACGGCGCCGCCGCCGGTGAAGGGGGAGGCCGCCGCGATGTCGGAGGAGCCGTCGGAGCGGTGCAGGAAGGCGGTGCCGGTGCCCTTTCCGCGCTTCTCCCGGGCGGCGTCCGCGAGGACCCCGAGGTGTTTGGACGGCAGCTCGGAGAAGGCGCGGAAGCCGTGGCCGCGGTCGGCGGCGATGACCCGGTGGCCCTTGTCGACGAGCCAGACCCGGCCGAGGCCGGGCCGGGTGACGAGCGAGATCAGGAACCGCGGGTCGTATTCGCCGACCACCGCACGGCCCTTGGCGCCGGGCACGGCCGCGTAGGCGGCGATGACGGGCTCCTTGCCGGAGGTGTTGAGCTGGGCGACGCCGTCCGGGCGGGGCGGCTTGCCGGAGGGGTGGCGCGGGGACTCCCCGGCCCGGGAGAGGACCTTGCCCTCGCCGTCGATCACGTAGACGGCGCGGTAGCGGCCGTGCTCGCGCAGCGTCCGGTCCAGGATGGCCTTGTCGGCGTCCCCGTCCTTGCCGGAGTCGTCCTGGCGGGTGCCGACGGCGACGGTCCGCGCCACGGAGGCCACGTCCGCCCAGCCCTCGTTGAGGGCCCGGCGGACCCGGTCGGAGGCGGTGTCGGTGCGGCGGCGCTGGTCGTCGACGAGCTGCTGGGGTACGGCCACGCCGCTGCCGGCCCGGTTGACGAGCAGCAGCAGCGGTGCCGCCCAGGCGAGCAGGACGAGCGCGCACACCACGACGGTGGAACGGGTGCCGAACCCGCCGCGCGCCCGGCCCGTACGGGTGGGCCGCCCGCCCAGCAGCTGGCCGCGCAGGCTCTCCAGGGCGGCGCCGACGCGGGCCGTCTCCCGGCCCCTGAAACGCGGCAGGGGGCGGTCCAGTTCACCCCGGGCGAGCCTGCGGCTCTCCAGGTACAGCCGCAGCAGCGGTCGCTGGACCGTCCGCAGCAGCACCCAGCACACGAGCAGGGCCAGGACGAGCAGGATGCCGGCCGCGACGAGTCCGAAGGCCTGGGTGCGCACGGTCCTGGAGTCGTCGGTGACCTTGACCGAGGTGATCACCGACAGGCCCAGGGCGCCGGCCGAGCTCGTCTCGCCGGGCGCGCGGCCCGCGGCGGCGTAGCCCACGGCCGTACGGACGTCGCCGCGCACCTCGCCCATGAGGTGGCCGCTGACGCCGGGGTGGCCGCCGGGCTCGGGGGTCTTCGCGGAGTCGGCCGCGGCCTTGCCGCGGGCCTTCTTCGCCCAGGACTTGCGGGCCACGGAGGGGCCGTCGCTGGCCAGGACGGTACCGGCGGAGTCCACGACCAGCAGGGAGCGGTTCTCGCCCGAGGAGATGCCTGGCACGTTGAGGGTGCCGGAAGCGACCAGCAGCCGGGTCTCCGCGCTGCCGCGCAGGGCGGCCACGACGAGCATCCGGGTCTCGCCGGACGGCAGTTTCACCAGCCGTGGGCCGAGGACGTCCCCGAGGTCTTTTCCTTCTTTATCGCGCTGACTGTCCTGATTGCCCTTGTCGTCATTTCCGGGCCGGCCCTTCAGCACGGTCGCGAGCGGGATGTTCTCGCCGCGCGCGGCGAGCAGGGTGCCGCCCGCCGGGTCGACGACGGCGGTGCCGCGCCACTTGTTGTAGACCTTGCCGAGGGTGTCCAGAACGGTGTCGGGCGACGTGCCGCCGCCGAACTGGGCGGCGGCGCGCTCGAGGTCGGTGATGCTCTCGTCGAGGGAGGCGCGCAACGACAGGGCGCCGTCCTCGGCCACGTGCTGCTGGGAGGTGAGAACGGCCGTGTCGATCGCCGTCCGGTCCCGGTCGCCGAGCACCAGCGCCGTCGTGCCGGCGACCGCCAGCAACAGCGCCAGCAGGGCGGCTATCGGGGGCCGGGCGCCGCCCAGCAGGGGCATGTCGGCGCGGCGGCGCGCCTTGCGCCGGCGGGGGCCGCGCGAAGCGGACAACAGTCTTCCTCTCGGTCGCGGCACGCGGGGCATGCCGGGACCACGGGGTGCCTGATCTGTCTGCCGCTCTGCGTATGCGTAGGGTAAAGCGATCGAAGTCTAGGGAAATTCGAAAGAATCACCAAAAGAGTCCGAGCGGTCTTGATCGCATTCTGTGCTTTGCCGTATCTATACCAAGGCCGCCGCTGATGCCGATTCACCCGATTCCGGTCCCCTATTCCGTATGAACGTCTTGTCCGACCGGGCACGGGGGACGATTCGGGCGCGGCGGGAACAGCCCCCGGGCGAGGGTATTTTTGCCGGCATGAAGCTCAAGCCGGCCATGGCGGCCACCGTCAGGCCCGCGCTGTTCGGCGCGGTGACATGGGCGCTGCTCGGCGGCCTCATCGGCTGCGCGCAGCCGCCCGCCCGCCCGCTCACGGGCCCTCAGAGCGGCGCGGCCGGCGGCCGGCAGGACGACGCGGCGGAACAGGGCACACCCGTCGACCTCGGCCGGCGCATCACCGCCTTCACCGACCGCATCGACCAGAACGGGCGGTACCGCGTCCCCGCCGTCCACGACCGCAAGGCCGTCGCCGACGGCGTCCGCCTGCTGCTGGACGGCGACCGCGCGGCCGCCGAGCAGGCGCTGGGCACGGCCGGCTACACCGTACGGACCCTCGTCGACCGGGCCGACGGCGGGCGGCGGTACGCCGAGGTGGCCGACGCCACCCCGGACGGCGACGCCACCCGGGGCTGGGGGCGGGTCTACGTCGACCTGCGCGGCCCCGCCCGCTGGTCGGTCCAGGTGCCGCACCCCACGGCCGACCTGCGCACCGAGCAGCTCGGACTCGGGCTGCTGCGCGGGGCCCCGGGCGGGGTGCTGATCCTCGCGGGCGCCTACCGCACCCTGGGCGACAGCGGCGACAAGGCCGACGAGGGCGCGGCCGACGTCGCGCACCGGTCGGACTCGGTCTTCGCCGCGGTCGCCGACTCCCTCGCCGACCGCCGGCTCCCGGCGGTCCAGGTGCACGGCTTCGCCGACAGCAGCCTTCCCGACCATGACGTGGTCGTCTCACCGGGCAAGGGCGACGCGGGACTTCCCTCGGCCCGGCGCCTGGCGGGCGGGCTGCGCAAGGAGGGGCTGCGGGTGTGCGAGGTGTGGCAGCGCTACTGCGGCCGGCTGGAGGGCCGCACGAACGTGGAGGGCGACCACGCGGACGCGGTGGGGGCCCCGTTCCTGCACGTGGAGCACAGCCGGCGGGTGCGGCTCGACGACACGCTCGTCGCGAGGGCGGTACGGGCGCTGGTGGAGGTGGCCAGGGGATGGAGCATGTCCTCAAACGCCGGACGGGCTGGAAAATCCAGCCCGTCCGGGGGTTGAGGACCGGGGGTCCGGGGGCGGAGCCCCCGAACCCCACGCGTGCGTGCGTTACGCCGGAACGCTCGCCACGCCCTGCGCGAGGAAGCGGCGGCCGAGCACCCGCTCCGAGACGCCCTCACGGTCCAGGTACGGCGTGATGCCGCCCAGGTGGAAGGGCCAGCCCGCACCGGTGATCAGGCACAGGTCGATGTCCTGCGCCTCGGCGACGACGCCCTCGTCCAGCATGAGGCCGATCTCCTGCGCGACGGCGTCCAGGACGCGGGCGCGCACCTGCTCCTCCGTCAGGACGCTGTCGCCCTGCACCAGAAGGGCGGCGACCTCGGGGTCCAGCTCCGGCTTGCCGGAGTCGTAGACGTAGAAGCCGCGCTTGCCGGCCTTGACCACGGCGGCCAGGTTCGGCGAGACCGTGAAGCGGTCGGGGAACGCGCCGTGCAGCGTCTCGGAGACGTGCAGGCCGATCGCCGGGCCGACCAGCTCCAGCAGCACCAGCGGCGACATCGGCAGACCGAGCGGCTCGACGGCCTTCTCGGCGGTGGCCACCGGGGTGCCCTCGTCGATGACGTTCTGGATCTCGCCCATGAAGCGGGTCAGGATGCGGTTGACGACGAACGCCGGGGCGTCCTTGACCAGCACCGCGGTCTTCTTCAGCTTCTTGGCGACGCCGAAGGCGGTGGCCAGCGAGGCGTCGTCCGTCCGCTCGCCGCGCACGATCTCCAGCAGCGGGAGGATCGCGACCGGGTTGAAGAAGTGGAAGCCCACGACCCGCTCGGGGTGCTTGAGCTTCGAGGCCATCTCGGTGACCGACAGCGAGGAGGTGTTCGTGGCGAGGATGGCGTGCTCCGGCACGACCGCCTCGACCTCGGCGAACACCTTCTGCTTGACGCCCATCTCCTCGAAGACGGCCTCGATGACGAAGTCCGCGTCGCCGAAGGCGGCGGCCTTGTCGAGGACGCCGGTCACCAGGCCCTTGAGGCGGTTGGCCTTGTCCTGGTTGATGCGGCCCTTGCCGAGCAGCTTGTCGATCTCGCCGTGGACGTAGCCCACGCCCTTGTCGACGCGCTCCTGGTCGATGTCGGTCAGCACGACCGGCACCTCCAGGCGGCGGGCGAACAGCAGCGCCAGCTGAGAGGCCATCAGACCGGCGCCGACGACGCCGACCTTGGAGACCGGGCGGGCGAGCGACTTGTCCGGGGCGCCGGCGGGCCGCTTGGCGCGCTTCTGCACCAGGTTGAAGGCGTAGATGCCGCTGCGCAGCTCGCCACCCATGATCAGGTCCGCGAGGGCCTGGTCCTCGGCGTCGAAGCCCTGGCGCAGGTCGCCGTTCTTGGCGGCGGCGATGATGTCCAGCGCCCGGTAGGCGGCCGGGGCGGCGCCGTGCACCTTGGAGTCGGCGATGAAGCGGCCGCGCGCGACGGCCTGGTCCCAGGCCTCGCCGCGGTCGATCTCGGGCCGGGACACCTCGAGCTCGCCCTTGAGGACGGACGCCGTCCACAGCAGCGACTGCTCCAGGAAGTCCGCGCCCTCGAAGATCGCGTCGGCGATGCCCAGGTCGAAGACCTGCTTGCCGCGCAGCTGCTTGTTCTGGTTGAGCGAGTTCTCGATGATGACCGACACCGCGCGGTCCGCGCCGATGAGGTTCGGCAGCAGGGTGCAGCCGCCCCAGCCGGGCACCAGGCCCAGGAAGACCTCGGGCAGGGAGAACGCCGGGAGCGCCGCCGAGACCGTGCGGTAGGTGCAGTGCAGGCCGACCTCGACGCCGCCGCCCATCGCCGCGCCGTTGTAGTACGCGAACGTCGGGACCGCCAGCGAGGAGAGCCGCTTGAAGACGTCGTGGCCGCCCTTGCCGATGGCCAGCGCGTCCTCGTGCCGCTTCAGCAGCTCGACGCCCTTGAGGTCGGCGCCGACGGCGAAGATGAACGGCTTGCCGGTGATGCCGACGCCGGTGATCTCGCCCGCCTTGGCCTCCGCCTCGACCTGGTCGATCGCGACGTTGAGGTTGGCCAGGGACTTCGGGCCGAAGGTGGTCGGCTTGGTGTGGTCGAAGCCGTTGTCCAGCGTGATGAGCGCGAACCGCCCCGCACCCGGCAGGTCGAGGTGGCGCACGTGCGCCTGGGTGACGACCTCGTCGGGGAACAGCTCGGCCGCGCCCTTCAGGAGCTCAGCGGTGGTGCTCACTTGTTGCCTCCGTCGAAGTGCGGGTTCTCCCAGATGACCGTTCCGCCCATGCCGAAGCCGACGCACATCGTGGTGATGCCGTAGCGGACGTGCGGCTGCTCCTCGAACTGGCGGGCCAGCTGCGTCATCAGACGGACGCCGGAGGAGGCCAGCGGGTGACCGAAGGCGATCGCGCCGCCGTACTGGTTGACGCGCGGGTCGTCGTCGGCGATGCCGTAGTGGTCCAGGAGCGAGAGCACCTGCACCGCGAAGGCCTCGTTGACCTCGAACAGGCCGATGTCGTCGATCGACAGGCCGGCCTTGGCCAGCGCCTTCTCGGTGGCCGGGACCGGGCCGATGCCCATGACCTCGGGCTCGACGCCCGCGAAGGCGTAGGAGACCAGGCGCATCTTGACCGGCAGGCCCAGCTCGCGCGCCACGTCCTCGGCGGCGATCAGCGAGGCGGTGGCACCGTCGTTGAGACCGGCGGCGTTGCCCGCGGTGACCCGGCCGTGCGGACGGAACGGGGTCTTCAGGCCGGCCAGGTTCGCCAGCGTGGTGCCCGGACGCATCGGCTCGTCGGCGGTGGCCAGGCCCCAGCCCGTCTCGCCGCCCTCGGGAGAGGTGCGGCGCACGGAGATCGGCACCAGGTCGGCCTGGATCTTGCCGTCGGCGTACGCCTTGGCGGCCTTCTCCTGGCTGCGCACGGCGTACTCGTCGGCGCGCTGCTTGGTGATGTGCGGGAGGCGGTCGTGCAGGTTCTCCGCCGTCATGCCCATGAACAGGGCGGACTCGTCGACCAGCTTCTCCGAGACGAAGCGCGGGTTCGGGTCGACGCCCTCGCCCATGGGGTGACGGCCCATGTGCTCGACGCCGCCGGCCAGGGCGATGTCGTAGGCACCGAGGGCGACGCCGCCCGAGACGGCCGTCACGGCGGTCATCGCACCAGCGCACATGCGGTCGATGGAGTAGCCGGGGACCGACTGCGGCAGGCCCGCGAGAATGCCGGCCGTACGCCCGAGGGTCAGCCCCTGGTCACCGATCTGCGTGGTCGCGGCGATGGCGACCTCGTCGATGCGGGCCGGGTCCAGGTCCGGGTTGCGGCGCAGCAGCTCCCGGATGCACTTGACGACCAGGTCGTCGGCGCGGGTCTCGTGGTAGATGCCCTTCGGGCCCGCCTTGCCGAACGGGGTGCGGACGCCGTCGACGAAAACGACGTCCCTAGCGGTACGAGGCACGTTGGCTCTCCTCCAGGTGCGGATCGCTGCGCGGGCATGCCGAGACGGCTCCGCCGCGGTGCGGGCTGACACCGGTCATGCTACTTGCGGGTAACCATGCTGCCCAGACCCTTCGGCGGGAGCGGCGAAGGTCACATTCCGCCGCCGGGGTGCCCCTGCACGGGGCTCCGCCCCGGACCCCGGTCCTCAAACGCCGGACGGGCTGGAAATCCAGCCCGTCCGGCGTTTGAGGACAAGAAGTGGTGAAAGGTGGCTCAGGCCGTCGTCGTCTCCGCGAGGGCCTTCACCAGCACGGGAGTGACCTGCTCCACCTGCCACGCCCGCGCGCCGTGCGCGGAGAGGATCTCCGCCACCGTCTCCGGCGTGGGGTCCTTCGGGGGCTCCCAGCACAGCCTGCGCACCGTGTCCGGGGTGATCAGGTTCTCCTGCGGCATCGTGAGTCGCTCGGCGAGCTCGGAGACCGCCGAGCGGGCCGCCGAGAGCCGGGCGGCCGCGACCGGGTCCTTGTCGGCCCAGGCGCGGGGCGGCGGCGGGCCCGTCAGGGGCTGGCCCGGCTGCGGGAGCTCCGCGTCCGGCAGGGCCCTGGCGCGGTCGACCGCGGCCTGCCACTGCTCGAGCTGCTTACGGCTCATCCGGTGCCCGAAGCCGGGCAGCGCGGCGAGGGCGTGGGCGTTCGGCGGCAGGCTGAGGGCGGCCTCGACGATCGCGGCGTCGCCCAGCACCTTGCCGGGGGAGACGTCGCGCCGCTGGGCGATGTGGTCGCGCACCGTCCACAGCTCGCGGACCACGGCCATCTGCCGGCGCCGGCGCACCTTGTGCATGCCGGACGTGCGCCGCCAGGGGTCCTTGCGGGGCGGGGCGGGCGGCGCGGAGGCGATGGCGTCGAACTCCTCGCGGGCCCAGTCCAGCTTGCCCTGCTCCGCCAGCTCCCGCTCCAGCGCGTCGCGCAGGTCCACCAGGAGCTCCACGTCCAGCGCGGCGTAGCGCAGCCAGGGCTCGGGCAGCGGGCGGGTGGACCAGTCGACGGCGGAGTGGCCCTTCTCCAGGGCGTACCCGAGGACGTTCTCGACCATGGCTCCGAGCCCCACCCGCGCGAATCCCGCGAGCCGTCCCGCCAGCTCCGTGTCGAAGAGCCGCGCCGGAGCCATCCCTATCTCGCGCAGGCACGGCAGGTCCTGGGTGGCTGCGTGCAGCACCCACTCGGCGTCGGCGATGGCCTCGCCCAGGGCGGACAGGTCGGGGCAGCCGACCGGGTCGATCAGCGCGGTCCCGGCGCCTTCGCGGCGCAGCTGTACGAGGTAGGCGCGCTGGCCGTAGCGGTAGCCGGAGGCGCGCTCGGCGTCGACGGCGACGGGGCCGGTGCCCGCGGCGAAGGCCGCGACCACCCGGGCCAGGGCGTCGGCGTCGGCGACGACCGGGGGCATGCCTTCACGCGGTTCCAGCAACGGGATCGGCGCCGAATCGACGTCGTCCGGGGGGCCGCCCCCGGTGGTTCGCAGTGTCGTGTCTGCTGCGGTGTCTTGGGCGTCGGTCACCGGTCAAGGGTATCTGTGGATGGCAAGCGCCCGTCGCCGGAACGTTCCGGCGACGGGCGCGGCGCGGTTTCCCGCGGGTCAGTGGATGATGCCGGTGCGCAGGGCCACGGCCACCATTCCGGCCCGGTCCCCCGTACCGAGCTTGCGGGCGATGCGGGCGAGGTGGCTCTTGACGGTGAGTGCCGAGAGCCCCATCGAGACGCCGATGGCCTTGTTGGACTGGCCCTCCGCAACCAGCCGCAGCACCTCCACCTCGCGTCCGGACAGCTCACGGTAGCCACCGGGGTGGCCGGGGGCGCCCGGTGGGCGCCGCTGCATGCGGGCGGCGGCCGAGCCGATGGGGGCGGCCCCGGGACGGCCGGGGACGCCGAGATTGGTACGGGTGCCGGTGACGACGTAGCCCTTGACGCCGCCCGCGAGGGCGTTGCGCACGGCGCCGATGTCATCGGCGGCGGACAGGGCCAGACCGTTGGGCCAGCCCGCGGCGCGGGTCTCGGAGAGCAGTGTCAGGCCGGAGCCGTCGGGAAGGTGGACGTCGGCGACGCAGATGTCGCGCGGGCTGCCGATGCGCGGCCGGGCCTCCGCGATGGACGACGCCTCGATCACGTCGCGCACGCCCAGCGCCCACAGGTGGCGCGTGACGGTGGAGCGGACCCGGGGGTCCGCGACGACGACCATGGCGGTCGGTTTGTTCGGGCGGTAGGCGAGGCTAGCGGGTTGCTCGAGGAGAACGGACACCAGGCCTCCATTGGGGGGAGTGGCGGGGACCGGTGCCGACTTGGGGATAAGCCGGGGCGATCCGTATGGGAAGGGTCACAAGGTCCTTCGGCAATGAAACGGCCCGGCTTTAGGGAATGATCACGAATTGATGAGTAACAATTCGGGCAATTCGGACGATTGCCCGATCGAGTTGCTCATTTTTGTCACCGGAGATGGCGGAAACCCTGCCGAACAATGGCAGAAACGCACCGCCGGAGACCATCCGGGACACACCGGTGCCCCGGCACGGACGGGCGGGAGCGCGGGAAGGAGGCGCCCCCTAGCGGCTGCTGTGCGGCCCCCGGCGCTGGGGCAGGGTCACGATGCCCGCCTCCGGGGCGCCGCCCGGCGGCAGCCCCGCGATCTGACACAGCAGATCGCACCACGCCGACAGATGCGCCGCCGTGTCCGGCGCCGCTGCCGCGCCCGCCACGCCCGCCGCACCTGCCGGGCCGGCCGGGCCCGCGGCGGCCTTGGCCGGGGCCGGCGACCACGACGCCCGGATCTCGATCCGCGTCGACGGCTCCCGCTCCCGCAGCCCGCCGAAGTAATGGGAGCTCGCCCGCGTCACCGTGCCGCTGGGCGCCGTGTACGGCACCCGCCGGGCCTCCAGAGCACCCGTCAGCCAGGTCCAGCACACCTCGGGCAGCAACGGGTCCGCCGCCATCTCCGGCTCCAGCTCCGCGTGCACCAGCGTCACCAGACGGAACGTGCCGCCCCACGCCTCGTGCCCCGCCGGGTCGTGCAGCAGGATCAGCCGCCCGTCCGCCAGCTCCTCGTCGTCCACCACGACCGCCGCCTCCAGCGCGTACGAGAAAGGCGCCAGCCGCTGGGGCGGTGGTGTGGCGTCCAGCTCGATCTCGGGCCGCAGGCGTACCCCTTGCAGCCCCGCGACCGCTTGCCGGAAGACGGACGGGGTGCCCTCCCCATCCGCGTCGTCCGGACCGTCCGAGAGGTGTCCCTGCGCCGCAGCCATGCCCGGAAGACTAGGCGGAACAACCCGCGGTTCCGGGTAGGGACACCCACACGGGCGGGTCACTCGTTCGGCCCGTGCGAAGATTTGGGGCATGAGTGAGCGCAGCCACCAGCAGACCGGCCGCACCGCGGCACACGATTCGGCGTTTATGAGGGCGTGCCGCCGCGAGAGCGTGCCGCACACCCCGGTCTGGTTCATGCGGCAGGCGGGCCGCTCGCTCCCCGAATACCGCAAGGTCCGCGAGGGCATCCCCATGCTGGAGTCCTGCATGCGGCCCGAGCTCGTCACCGAGATCACCCTGCAGCCCGTGCGCCGCCACGGCGTCGACGCCGCGATCTTCTTCAGCGACATCGTCGTGCCCCTCAAGGCCATCGGCGTCGACCTCGACATCAAGCCCGGCGTCGGCCCCGTCGTCGCCGAGCCCGTCCGCACCCGCGCCGACCTCGACCGGCTGCGCGCCCTCGACCCCTCCGACGTCCCCTACGTCACCGAGGCCATCGGCATGCTCACCGCCGAGCTGGGCGCCACCCCGCTGATCGGCTTCGCCGGCGCGCCCTTCACGCTGGCCAGCTACCTCATCGAGGGCGGGCCGTCGCGGACGTACGAGAACACCAAGGCCATGATGTACGGCGACCCCGAGCTGTGGGCCGACCTCGTCGACCGGCTGGCCGGCATCACCTCCGCCTTCCTGCGCGTCCAGATCGAGGCGGGTGCGAGCGCCGTCCAGCTCTTCGACTCCTGGGCCGGCGCCCTCGCCCCGGCCGACTACCGCCGCTACGTCATGCCGGCCTCCCGCAAGGTCTTCGACTCCGTCGCCGGGTACGGCGTGCCGCGCATCCACTTCGGCGTGGGCACCGGCGAGCTGCTCGGCCTGATGGGCGAGGCCGGTGCGGACGTCGTGGGCGTCGACTGGCGCGTCTCCCTGGACGAGGCCGCCCGCCGGGTCGGCCCCGGCAAGGCGCTGCAGGGGAACCTGGACCCGGCCGTCCTCTTCGCCCCGCGCGAGGCGGTCGAGGCGAAGACGGACGAGGTCCTCGCCGCGGCGCGCGGGCTGGAGGGGCACGTCTTCAACCTGGGGCACGGTGTGATGCCGAGCATGGACCCGGACGCGCTCACGCGGCTGGTCGAGTACGTGCACGAGCGCACGGCGCGCTGACCGGGGGCTCCGCCCCCGGACCCCCGGTCCTCAATCGCCGGACGGGCCGAATTTTCCCGGGGCACCTCCCAGCGGTAGCTGGGGGAGGGCAGGGGCTCACTTGGTCGTGGCCACCGCCGACGCCGCGCGCCGCGCCGCCACCAGTACCGGGTCCCACACCGGGGAGAACGGCGGCGCGTAGCCCAGGTCCAGCGCGGTCATCTGATCCACCGTCATACGGGCCGTCAAGGCCACCGCCGCCACGTCCACGCGCTTCGCCGCCCCCTCGCGGCCGACGATCTGAACGCCCAGCAGCCGTCCCGTGCCGTGCTCGGCGAGCATCTTCACCGTCATGGGCCGCGCCCGCGGGTAGTAGCCGGCGCGGCTCGTCGACTCGATCGTGGCCGTGACGAACCGCAGCCCCATGGCCGTGGCCTGGGCCTCCAGCAGGCCGGTACGGGCGATCTCCAGGTCGCAGACCTTGCTGACGGCCGTCCCGACCACGCCCGGGAACGTGGCGTAACCGCCGCCGACGTTCGTGCCGATGACCTGGCCGTGCTTGTTGGCGTGCGTGCCCAGGGCGATGTGCCGGGTACGGCCCGAGACCAGGTCCAGGACCTCGACACAGTCGCCGCCCGCCCAGATGTTGTCGTGGCCGCGCACCCGCATCGCCAGGTCCGTCAGCAGCCCGCCCGACTCGCCGAGCGGCAGCCCCGCGGCGTCGGCCAGGCCCGTCTCGGGGCGTACGCCGAGCCCCAGGACCACCACATCGGCCGGGAACTCCCGGCCGTCCGTGGCGACCGCGGCCACCCGCCCGCCCGGTCCCGTCACGATGCCGGTGACGGCCGTGTCCGTCACCACGTCGATGCCCATGCCGCACATCGCCTCGCGCACCAGCGCGCCCATGTCCGCGTCCAGCGTGGACATCGGCTGCGCCGAGCGCTCGAGAACCGTCACGTCGTACTCCCGCCGGCGCAGGGCCTCGGCCATCTCCACGCCGATGTAGCCGGCGCCGATGACGACCGCGCGGCGGCCCGGCGTGGACCCCAGCGCGTCGAGGAGCGCCTGCCCGTCGTCCAGGGTCTGCACCCCGTGCACGCCCGGCGCGTCGATGCCCTCCAGCGGCGGACGCACCGGGCGGGCCCCGGTCGCCACGACCAGGTCGTCGAAGCCGTGCCACGCCTGTCGGCCCGACGCCAGGTCACGGGCCCGCACCCGCTGCCCGGCCACGTCGATGTCGGTCACCTCGGTCCGCATCCGCAGATCGATGCCGCGTTCGCGGTGCGCCCCGGGCGTCCGGGCGATCAGCGCGTCCGGCCCGTCGACCACGCCCCCGGCCCAGTAGGGGATGCCGCACGCCGAGTACGAGGCGAAGCGGCCGCGCTCGAACGCCGTGATCGCCAGCTGCCCGGGGTCCTTGAGCCTGCGGGCGCGGGAGGCCGCGGACATGCCCGCCGCGTCACCCCCGATGACCACCAGCCGCCGTTGCGCCATCGCGTCGCCGTCCTCTCGCCGGTTGTGCGGCCCACGTTACGAGCCGGATCCCACCTGGAGAAAGAAGCGGAAGTAGACGCGGGTGAACAGGGGGCGCGGCAGGCCGCGGGCGAAGAGGCACAGCGCCAGGTAGGGGGCGCCGCCCGGCAGCAGCGTGCGCAGCGCGTAGTGGCCGTCGCCGCCGGTGGGGACGCGGGCGAAGCCGGTGAAGGCCGCGCCGTCCCGGCGCAGGCTGCCGGGCGCGCCGGACAGTGAGCCGTCCGGGGCCGCCTGCCGGAACTCCGGCAGCGCGTCCGGCACGGGCTCGCCCGCGCCGTCGAGGACGTACCCGTGCACGGTGACGGCCCCGGGGTGCCCGGCGGGGGCGGCGTTCAGGGACGCCGGTGCAGACGGAGGGCGCTGTCATGGGGCTGACCTACCCCCGGCGGGCGGCCCAGGCCCGGGCGATGTCCCGCCGTTCCCGGACCGCGGACCACCCCGGCTACAGGCCGGCGGGGCTCACCGCTCCAGGACGAGTGCCTGTCCCTGCCCCACCCCGATGCACAGCGCGGCGATGCCCGTGCCCGAGCCCGCCGCCGCGAGCTGATGGGCGAGCGAGCCCGCCAGCCGGGCGCCGGAACAGCCCAGCGGGTGGCCGATCGCCAGGGCCCCGCCGCGCGGGTTGACGATGCCCGGGTCCAGGTCCGGCCATTGGGCGAGGCAGCCCAGGGCCTGGGCGGCGAAGGCCTCGTTGAGCTCGACGTGCGTCAGGTCGGCGAAGGTCCGGCCCGCCTTGGCGAGCGCCCGGCGCACGGCCTCGACCGGGCCCAGGCCGTAGAGGTCCGGCTCGATGCCCGTCACCGCCGACGCCCGCACCCGGGCCAGCGGCTCGCGGCCGCACTCCCGCAGCCCCTCCTCGTCGCACAGCAGCAGCGCGGCCGCGCCGTCGTTCAGCGGTGAGGAGTTGCCCGCCGTGACCGTGCCGCCCACCTCCCGGAAGGCCGGCTTCAGCTTGGCCAGCGCCTGCGGGGACGTGGCGTCGCGAATGCACTCGTCCCGCGCGAGGTCCACCCCGGGCAGCGGTACGACCTCGGCGTCGTACGCGCCCTCCGCCCATGCCCGGGCGGCCTTGCCGTGGCTGGCGAACGCGAACGCGTCCTGCTGCTCGCGGGTGATGCCGTGCCGGTCGGCGATGAGCTCGGCGCCCTCGCCGAGGGAGACCGTCCAGCGCGGCGGCATGGCCGGATTGGTCATCCGCCAGCCCAGCGTCGTCGAGTACAGCTCCTGATGCCCGGCCGGAAAGCCCCGCTCCGGCTTCGGCAGCACCCACGGCGCCCGGCTCATCGACTCCACGCCGCCCGCCACCACCACGGACGCGTCGCCGAGGGCGACGGCCCGGTACGCCTGCACGACCGCCTCCATCCCGGAGGCGCACAGCCGGTTGACGGTCGCACCCGGTACGGACACGGGGAGCCCGGCGAGCAGCACGGCCATGCGGGCCACGTTGCGGTTCTCCTCGCCGGCGCCGTTGGCGTTGCCCAGGACGACGTCGTCGATGCGGGCCGGATCCAGCCCGGGCGACCGCCCGGCCAGGGCCCGCAGCACGTGCGCGGCGAGGTCGTCGGGGCGTACGGACGCCAGGGCGCCGCCGTACTTGCCGACCGGGGTACGGACGGCGTCGACGATGTACACATCCCGGATGCGGTCGCTCATGGGGTCTCCGTAAACGTTCGGGTGATCGTGTCGCGCGAGTCTCGGCCGGGTGCCGGGCGGTGTCAATGGGGTGCCGACGGCCCTGTCATGGGGATTTGAGACAGTGGGGCCATGAGCTCAGCGCACTCTCCCTCGCGGCACGTGGTGGTCATCGGCGGCGGCATCTCGGGGCTGGCGGCGGCCCACCGGCTGCTGGAGGGCGGGGCGCGCGTGACCGTCCTGGAGGCGTCCGGTCGCCTCGGCGGCAAGCTGCGCGCCGGGGAGATCGCGGGCATGCCCGTGGACCTGGGCGCCGAGTCGATGCTCGCGCGGCGGCCGGAGGCAGTCGCCCTGGCCCGCGCGGTCGGGCTCGGAGACCGGCTGCGGCCGCCCTCCGCCACCGCCATGATCTGGAGCCGGGGCGAGCTCAGGCCGCTGCCCACGGGCCACATGATGGGCGTGCCCGGCGACCTCGGCGCGCTGACCGCCTCCGGCGTGCTCTCGGCCGAGGGCCTGGCCCGCATCGCCCGGGACGAGGAACTGCCGCCCACCGAGCTCGGCGAGGACGTCGCGATCGGCGGTTACGTCGCCGAGCGCATGGGCCGCGAGGTCGTCGACCGGCTGGTGGAGCCGCTCCTGGGCGGCGTCTACGCCGGTGACGCCTACCGCATCTCCCTGCGGACGGCCGTGCCCCAGCTCTTCGAGGCCGCCCGGACGCACGGCACGCTCACCGCGGCCGTACGGGCGCTGCAGGCCCGGGCAGCGGCCGCGCCCCAGCAGGGCGGACCGGTCTTCCTGGGCATCGAGGGCGGCATCGGGGAGCTGCCGCTCGCCGTCGCCGCCGCGATCCGGGCCCGGGGCGGGGTGATCCGGACCGACGCGCCCGTGACGGAGATCGCGCCCGCCGGCGAGGGCTGGCTGGTCGAGGTCGAGGACGAGACGCTGCCGGCGGACGCCGTCGTCGTCGCCACCCCCGCGCACGACGCGGCGCGCATCATCGCCCGCGCGGCGCGCGCCCGGGGCGCGGGTGCCGCCGTCGACGCCCTCGTCGATGTGGAGTACGCCTCCATGGCGCTGGTCACCATGGCCTTCCGCCGCTCCGAGGTCGAGGGCCTGCTGCACGGCAGCGGCTTCCTCGTGCCCCCGGTCGACGGCCGGAAGATCAAGGCGTCCACCTTCTCCAGCAACAAGTGGCGCTGGAACGCCGACGCCGACCCGGACCTGTTCGTCCTGCGCACCTCGATCGGGCGGTTCGGTGACGAGGAGGACCTCGGGCGCGAGGACGCCGAGCTGGTGGCGATGTCGCTGAAGGACCTCGGCGACGCCGTGGGCCTCGCGGCCGCCCCGGTGGCCACCCGCGTCACCCGCTGGGACGCCGGGCTGCCGCAGTACCCGGTGGGCCACCTCGAGCGGGTGGCGCGCATCCGCGAACACATCGCCCGCCTGCCCGGCCTGCGGGTCTGCGGCGCGGTCTACGACGGCGTGGGCATCCCGGCCTGCGTGGGCAGCGGCCACCGCGCGGCCGACGAGCTTCTCGCGACCCTGGCCGAGGGCGCGGGGGACGACAGGGGAGAATAGGAACCATGACTGACGCCCCCGTGAAGACCCCGAACGCCGGCAAGAAGGCCAAGGACCTCAACGAGGTCATCCGCTACACCCTCTGGTCGGTGTTCAAGCTGCGCGACGTGCTGCCGCAGGACCGCGCCGGCTGGGCCGACGAGGTCGAGGAGCTCTTCGACCGGCTCGCCGAGAAGGACGTCACGGTCCGCGGTACGTACGACCTCTCGGGGCTGCGGGCCGACGCGGACGTGATGATCTGGTGGCACTCCGAGACCTCGGACGCCCTCCAGGACGCGTACAACCTCTTCCGCCGCACGAAGCTGGGCCGCGCGCTGGAGCCGGTCTGGTCGAACATGGCGCTGCACCGTCCGGCCGAGTTCAACAAGTCGCACATCCCGGCGTTCCTCGCCGACGAGACGCCGCGCGACTACGTCAGCGTGTACCCCTTCGTGCGCTCGTACGACTGGTACCTGCTGCCCGACGAGGACCGCCGCCGCATGCTCGCCGACCACGGCAAGATGGCCCGCGGCTACCCGGACGTCCGGGCCAACACGGTCGCCTCGTTCTCGCTGGGCGACTACGAGTGGATCCTGGCCTTCGAGGCCAACGACCTCTACCGCATCGTCGACCTCATGCGTCACCTGCGCGCTTCCGAGGCCCGCATGCACGTGCGCGAAGAGGTGCCGTTCTACACCGGTCGCCGCAAGGCCGTGGCCGACCTGGTGGCCGGGCTCGCCTGAGGTTCGCGGAGGTTCGCGGCGGACGGCGGGCGCCCCGTGGGGTGCCCGCCGGCCGCCGTCAGGCCGTCGCGCGCGGCTGCGGGCGTGGTGAGCAGTACGTGCGCCGGGCCGGGAGGTCGCCGCCGAGCAGGTAGGCCTCCAGGTAGTCGTTGACGCAGGCGTTGGGTCCGCCGCCGATGCCGTGCGTGCCGGCGCCCCGCTCGGTGACCAGGACCGAGCCCGCGATCCGGCGCTGGAGCTCGAGTGCGCCCTTGTACGGCGTGGCCGCGTCCTTCTCGGCGGCCAGCATCAGCGTGGGCGGCAGGCCGGACCGCCGGGCCACCTTCACATCGAGCGGCCGCTGCCGGGGGCCCTGCCAGAACGCGCACGGCAGGTTCATGAAGGCGTTGCTCCACGTCTCGAACGGGGCCTTGCGGGCCAGCTTGGAGTTGTCGCGGTCCCACACCGGCCAGGAGCGCGGCCAGAACGCGTCGTTGCACTCGACGATGGTGTAGACAGCGTTCTCGTTCTCGGCGGCCCGCGCCGAGCCCGCGTCGGGCGCGGCCAGCGCGATCAGCGGTTTGTCGTCGCCGCGCAGATACGCCGACAGCGCGCGGGCGTCGCGTGCCCAGTGGCTGTCGGAGTAGCCGGCCTTCAGGAAGGCGCCCTGCATCTGGCCGGGCCCCACGGTGCCGCCGGCCGGCTGCTTCTCGAGCCGTTTGCTCGCCTTCTCGTACGCGGCCAGCACCTCCTGCGCCGTGCGGCCCAGGTGGTAGACCGCGTGGTGCTTGGCCACCCAGCGCCGCCAGTCCGCCCAGCGCCGTTCGAAGGCCGCCGACTGGTCGAGGTTGTTGCCGTACCAGATCTTGCGGGGGTCGGGGTTGACGATGCTGTCGAAGACCATGCGGCGTACGTGCGTGGGGAAGAGCGCGGCGTACAGGGCGCCGAAGTAGGTGCCGTAGGACGCCCCCATGAAGTTCAGCTTCCGCTCGCCCAGCGCGGCCCGCAGGACGTCGAGGTCCCGGGCGTTGTTGAGGCTGGTGAAGTGCCGCATGGCGGTGCCGTTCTTGCGGGCGCAGCCCCGGGCGTAGGCGCGGGCCTTGGCCAGCTGCCGTTTCTTGTAGGCGGCGCTGGGGTGGTGCGGGGCCAGGGTGGGGCCCTTGACGAAGCCGGCCGCGTCCACGCAGGACAGCGGGGCGGAGCGGCCGACGCCGCGTGGGGCGTAGCCGATCAGGTCGTAGGCGTCGGCGACGTTGCGCCACTGGGGGAGGCCGGCGAGCAGGGGGTAGAACATGCCGTTGCCCCCGGGGCCGCCGGGGTTGAAGACGATCGCCCCCTGCCGGCCCGCGCCCCCTTCGGTGGCGCGCGCACGGCTGACGGTGAGGCGGATGTGTTTGCCGCGCGGGTGGGCGTAGTCCAGTGGTACGGACACGGTGCCGCACTCCACGGAGCCGTTCAGGCCCTCGACGGCGGGGCAGGTGCCGAAGTCGATGCCCTTGGCGGCGGCCTGCCGGGCCGCGAGGGCCACCCCGCGGGTTTCGGCGAGGCCGGGGTCCAGGGCGTGGGCGGGGGTGGCGGGGAGGCCGGTGAGTCCGGTGAGGATCAGGGATCCGATGGTTCCGTACAGGGCTGCTGCTCTCACTGGGCCCTATCCCTTCAATATGCAATGCGGCAAAAGGGATAATTAGGTCGCCAGTTGGTGAAGTAAAGCACCATGGCGCGATGTCGGACGGGAAGCGCCCGAACGCGCCAGCGACCCGCGAGCCCCCTCGCCGGCCCGGCCGACGATGGGCCCGGGGCGGGTCCGGGCATGGCGGAGGCCCCGCGGTCGGGGGGATGTCGCGGGGCCTCACGCGTTCCAACGGGCGGACGAATGGGTTGGTTCCCGCGCTTCTGCGGCAATATGGCGGGTGGGGGTGATGGGCGTGGGCGAGCGGCCGGAATCGAAGAGGGGCGCGGACGGAAGGCGCTACGACCCGGAAAGGCTCTTCCTGCCTCCCGACGACGACCTCGCGCCGAACCGGCCCGGGGAGATGCTGCGCGCCCGGCTCGAGGCGTCCCGTACCGGCCGCGTCCGGCTGACGCTCGCCAGGCTCCTGGGCCGCCGGCCCGTGGAGGACCACTGGCGGGGGGCGCTGGCCGCGGAGCAGCTCGTCGGGGCGGCGCTGGAGGGGCTGGCGGCGGGCGGCTGGGAGGTGGTGCACTCGATCGTCCTGCCGGGGGACGCGGTGATCCCCCACCTGCTGATCGGCCCCGGTGGGGTCTTCAACGTCGAGGCGGAGCCGGTGCGTGAGGCGCGGGTGGAGGTGGGGCGCGACCTCGCGCCCGGGGCGGCGGGGGAGCGGCGGCCCTGCCCGTACGTCCGCCGGGTCCGGCACAGCGCGGCACGGTCCTCGCTGGTGCTCTCGCGGGGCTGCGGCTTCCTGGTGACCGTCCGGCCGGTCCTGGTGCTGGTCGGCGCGAAGGACGTCGAAGTGGCGGCCTCGCTGGAGGACGTGCGGGTACTGCGGGAGGAGGAGGTCGCCGGGCTCGGCGCGCTCGGTGGCGTCCTCCACCCGGACCGGGTGGACCGTATCCACACCGTGGCGCGCGACCGGCGCGTCTGGCTGCGCGCCTGAGGTGCCCGGCGCGTGCCCCGGGCCGGCTAGCGGGCGCGGGGTACGCCGCCGGAGAGCAGCTGCCGCAGCAGCGCCTCGTCCTCCTCGCCCAGGCCGTCGGCGAAGCGGGTCAGCACGGCCTCGCGGTCGGTGCGGCCGTCGAGGACCTTGTGCATCCGGCGGGCGGCGAGGCCGGCCTCGTCGGTGAGTGGCGCGTAGGCGTAGGCGCGGCCGCGGGGGGTGCGGGTGAGCACCTCCTTGGCGTGCAGCCGCGACAGGATCGTCACCACGGTGCTGTACGTCAGCTCGCCCGGGAGCGTGGCCTGGACCTCGCGGGGGGTCAGCGGTGCGCCCGCCCTCTGCAGTGCGGCGAGAACCTCGCCCTCCAGTGCTCCGCTCGCCCTGCGCCGGCCCTGGCGCACGACACCGGCGGGTGTGGCCGCTTCCATGTGTCCGATGATCCTTCTGCTGATCCCGCTGATTTTCTCTTTACCTCTACAGGAGTGTAAAGGAATCGGACGGTTTTCAACGATCTGACGGATCTTCAGATTCCGTTTATGGCAGACTCCGGGAATATCGAACTGGAATATATCGAGCGGCAGACGCAGCGACGGACGTTCGGACGAGGTCAGGTCATCGGTGGTCGAAAAACAACATAGCGGGGCACGTGCCCGCATAACCCGCATAAAGCCCACCCCTGCGCGTGGCCGCCGACGGCGTGACACCCCTCGCCGTGCCCTGGTGGGGCGCCTGCGTCCCGCCTACCCCCGGCCGGGGCGGACCGGCTTCCGCCGCTGGATACCCTCCTGGCGTCAGACGCTCGGGCTCTTCGGCGCCGTGGCCGGCACGCTCACCGCCCTCGTCGCGATCATGTACGCGCGCACCGAGATACCCGCCGACCTCAACGCCTTCGCCACCCAGCAGGACAACGTCTACTACTGGGCCGACGGCTCCGAGATGGCCCGCACGGGTCCGGTCGACCGCCAGGAAGCGGCCCTGGACAAGATCCCCGAGAAGGTGCGCTGGGCGGCACTCGCCGCCGAGAACGAGACCTTCTACTCCGACAGCGGCGTCTCGCCCAGCGGCATGATGCGCGCCGTCACCAAGATGGTCAGCGGCGGTGACCGGCAGGGCGGCTCCACCATCACCCAGCAGTACGTGAAGAACGCCTACCTGAACCAGCAGCAGACCTTCAGCCGCAAGCTCACCGAGATGTTCATCGCCATCAAGCTCGACAACAAGATGAGCAAATCGGACATCCTGCAGGGCTACCTCAACACCAGCTGGTACGGGCGCGGCAGCTACGGCATCCAGCGCGCCGCCCACGCCTACTACGGCAAGGACGTCTCCCAGCTCGACGTGAGCGAAGGGGCGATGCTGGCCTCCCTGCTCAAGGGCGCCGCCCTGTACGACCCGGCGATCAGCGCCAAGAACCACGAGCGCGCCGTCGAGCGCTGGAACTGGATCCTGGACCGCATGGTCGCCATCGGCAGGCTCTCGCCGCGGGAGCGGGCCACGTACACGAGGTTCCCCGAGCCCAAGGCCCCGCCCAAGCCCGTCGGCCTCAACGGCCAGACCGGCTACCTCGTCGACACCGCCCGCGCCTATGTCAGCGCCCACACCGACGTCTCCGACGCCGACTTCGACCTCGGCGGCTACCAGATCCGCACCACCTTCGAAAAGCCCCGGGTCGAGGCGCTCGCCAAGGCCGTCGCCGACGTACGCCAGGGACTCGAACCCGGCACCCGGGACGCGGACAAGCACGTCCGCTTCGGCGCCGCCTCCGTCTCCACCGACGGGCGCATCCTCGCCCTCTACGGTGGCCCCGACTACCTCAAGCAGGGCTTCAACGACGCCAACTCCACCGTCGTCCCCGCCGGCACCGCCTTCGGCCCCTTCGTCTACGCCGCCGCCCTCCGCGACGGCATCCAGCGCGAACGCGGCGGCCCGCGCACGCCCGTGACCCCCGCCAGCGTCTACGACGGCAACGACAAGGTGGCCGTGCGCACGCCGGAGGGCCCGTACTGGGACCGCTCCGGGAAGATCGTGAAGGCCGTCAACGACGGCAACAAGTCCTGGGGGAAGATCTCGCTCAAGGAGGCGGTCGCGCAGTCCGTCAACTCCCCGATCATGCAGCTGGGCATGGACGTGGGCCTGGAGCGGGTGCGCGGCACGGCGGTGCGGACCGGCCTGCTCGCCGAGAGCATGGGCACCCAGGTGCCCGCCTTCTCCCTCGGCACCAGCACCCCCAGCCCCATCCGCATGGCCGGCGCGTACGCCACCTTCGCCGCCAAGGGCATGCACAGCGAGCCGTACTCCGTCGACAAGCTCAGCCGCAACGGCGACGCCGTCGCCGTCGGAAAGCCCACCCCCGCCCGCGCCCTGCCCGCGGGGGTGGCCGCGTCCGTCGACGACGCGCTGCGCGAGGCCGTGCGGCGCGGCACCGGCACGGTCGCGAAGGGGGCCGGGCCCGACGCGGCGGGCAAGACCGGCACCGGCCCGGGCAACAAGTCCGCCTGGTTCGTCGGCTACCGCGGCACCACGTCCACCGCCGTCTCGCTCTTCCGCATCGACCCCGCCTCGCAGGAACTGCTTCCGCTGGACGGCGTGGGCGGCGCGGCGAAGTCGGCCACCGGGAGCACGTACCCGATCGACATCTGGACGCGGTACATGGGCAAGCCCGGAAACTGACGGCACGCGGGCCCGCCCCCTCGGGAGGCGGGCCCGGGGGCTACTTGATGAAAGTCTTCCAGTCCGGCGCCTGCGCGGGGTCCAGGCTCCGCAGCTTCGCCAGCACCTTCGGGTCCTGGGCGTCCAGCCAGTCGGCCACCTGCCGGAAGGACACGCACCGCACCCCGTCCCGGCGGCAGACGTCCTTCATGACCTCCTCCATGGCCTTCATATAGATCCCCCCGTTCCAGGTCTCGAAGTGGTTGCCTATGAACAGCGGGGCCCGGCTGCCGTTGTAGACCCGCTCGAAGCCGTTGAGGTAACCCTCCTTGGTGAGCCTCAGCCACTCCGGGCGCTTGGCGGGATCACCGTTGGTGTTGTCACCGGACTGGTTGTAGAGGAAGTTGAAGTCCATCGAGAGCACCTGGCGCTCGCTCTTCGGATACGGCAGCAGTTGCAGCGGGAAATTCCAGATGCCGTCGATCTTCGACGGCCACAACTGGAAGTCGCCGGGCGAGCTGGCGTCATAGCGCCAGCCGAGGGACTTCGCCGCCGGTATCAGGGTCTTCTGCCCTTCCAGGCACGGGGCGCGGCCGCCCACGAGCTCCTTCTTGTAGTCGAAGGGCAGCGGGTCGACATCCTTGAAGCCGGTGTTGGTCTTCCAGTTCTGCACGAACGAATAGGACTGCGCTATCTCCTTCTTCCATTCGTCCGTGGTCCACTCACCGCCCCCGCCCTTGCCGCAGAAGTGGCCGTTGAAATGCGTGCCTATCTCGTTGCCCTCCAGCCACGCGCCGCGCAGCTGCTCCAGGGTGTCCTTGATGTGGGCGTCGGAGGTGAAGTCGATGGCCGCCTCGCCCGGCTTGTGCCGGGGCGGCTCGTACTTCTTCCGGTCCGCCTTCGGCAGCAGGTAGATGCCCGTCAGGAAGTACGTCATCTGCGCGTTGTTCTGGCGGGCGACCCGGCGGAAGTGGGAGAAGAGCTTGTCGTCGTTCTCCAGCGCGCCGTCCCAGGAGAAGACGACGAATTGCGGCGGCTTCTCGCCCGGCTTCAGCTTCTCCGGCTTGGCCACCTTCGGCTGCGGACCGGTATAGGACGTCGAGCCGTCCCCGAGGACGTGGACCTTTCCGTCCCACTTCTCTTCCGGCTTCTTGCCGTCGTCGGCTCCGCTCCCGCTCCCGCCCTCGTCCCGGGAGGGGGAGGAGGCCGCTCCGGCCTCCTTCTTACGGTCGTCCCCGCCGGAATCCCCGCGCGTCAGCCCGGCAACGAGTGCCACTGCCACACACACGGAGGCCAGAGCCGTCGCGCCGTACAGAGACTTCGTCGCACTGTACACAGGCTTCTTCGACAACTTCGTACTCCCTGGCGCCAGTACACATGTTCAGGCGCCAGTATCACAGGCCCATATGACAGATCCGTAGCAAAGGGTGGTCCGCGACCACCGTGCACGAGCCGGGAGCGATCTCCGTGAACCCGGCATCCCGCACCACCGGCAGGCCGCTCGTCGTCAGCTCCGCCCACCGGCCGGGCTCCGCCGTCCGCACCGACAGCGGGAAGCCGGCCGCGCGCCAGGCCGCCCGCGCCGCCCCGTCCAGGCCCCACCACGCCAGCTGCGCGCCGTGCCCGGCCTGCGCCATGGCCTTGCCCGCCGACATCTCCAGGGCCGGGTTCAGCCACAGCACCGGCACGGTGTCCTCCGGCGCGGCCGGCGGCGCCGGGTCGTCCAGGTCGGTGCCCGACACCTGCAGTTTGACCAGTTCCCTGGGCCAGCCGTCCAGCGGTACGGGCGGGAAGACCCGCACCTGGGCGCTCTCGCCGGTCACCGTGATGCCCGGCAGCGCCGACGCCTTGCGCCACTCCGCGCCCCGCGCCCTGCGCACGACCTTGCGGATCCTGGCGTCCTGCCAGTCCCGCACGGCCCGGGCCCAGGCACCGTCCTCCTCGGTGGCCCGCTCGTCCGACAGCAGCGCCAGAACCGCGCGGGCCGCCGTCTGGAGCGCGTCGGTCCGCGCGGGGGGCGCCGTCTTCTCGATCCGCACCACGAGCGGCAGGACGAACTGCGGTGCCTCGTCGCGGGGATCCTGGTCCCGGGGAGTGTCAGTGCTGGTCACGCACCTAGTCTGCCAGCCGCACCGCGCGACCCCACCGCCCGCCACCGTGGGGCGCATGAGACTGAGGGGGATCGGGCGCCGCTACGCCGTGGCCTGCGCGGTGAGCGCGCGCCGGGGGTGACGCGGGGGCCTACGGGCGCCCGGCGGCACCGATCAGGTCGGAGACCCGCACGAACTCGTAGCCCTTGGCCCGCAGCTCCGGCACGATGCGCCGCACCGCCTCCTCGGTGGTGGGCGCCGCGCTGCGCGTGCAGTGCATCACCACGACCGAGCCGGGCTTGACCTGGGAGATCACCTGCGCGGCCACGGGCGCGGCCTGCTTGGCGAAGGCGTCGCCGCTGATGACGTCCCACTGCACGGCCGTCACCTTCGCGGGGCCGGTCTCCCGCAGCGCCGCCGCGTCGTGGCAGCCGCCGGGGAAGCGGAAGTACGGCACCACGCGCTCGGCGCCGGCGTGCCGGAAGGAGGCGAAGGCGCGCTCGATGTCGGCGCCGGCCGTGCCGCGGGCGACGGCGGGCAGGCCGTAGCAGGGCGTGGCGAAGGCGTGGTGGCTGTAGGAGTGGTTGGCGACCTCGAAGAGCGGGTCGGTGCCGATGGACCGGGCCTGGTCCGGGTACTGCTCGGCCCACCTGCCGGTCATGAAGACGGTCGCGGGCACCTTCAGCCGGCGCAGGGTCCCGATCAGCGCGGGGTTGTCGAAGCGCTCCCCGCGTGCCGCGCGCGGGCCCTGGTCCACCGTCATGTCGGCGTCGAAGGTGAGCGCGACGCGCTTGCCGCCGTCACGCCTGCCGTGCGAGAAGACCGGGGTGGCGCCACCGGGGCCGGGCGGGAGGGTGGGGGCGGTGGTGACGGACGGGGCGGGGGCTTGGGGAGCCGACGCGGTAGGGGCGGGCTTGGCGCTGCCGGGGCCGCCGCAGGCGGTCAGGGCGCAGCACAGCAGGGCCGCGCCGGCGAGTGCGGCGCGCGAGGGTCGGAGCATGAGCCGAATCCTCCCCGATCCCGCCCCTTCCCGAACCGGGGCTCCGCCCCGGACCCCGGTCCTCAAGCTCCCCCAGCTACCGCTGGGAGGTGCCCCCAGACGGGCTGAAAACCAGCCCGTCCGGCGCTTGAGGACACCGCGCGCAGCGCGGTCCAGGGGCGCAACCCCTACGCGTCGACAAGCCCCTTCGCATCGCGCGCCAGCGCGGTGAGGCGGGAGATGGCCCGGAAGTACTTCTTGCGGTAGCCGCCGTTCAGCATCTCCTCGCTGAACAGCTCGTCGAAGGGCCGTCCCGACGCCAGCACCGGCACCTCACGGTCGTAGAGCCGGTCGGCCAGGACCACCAGGCGCAGGGCCGTCGACTGGTCCGGCACCGGTGTGACGCCCGTCAGGCACACGGCGCGGACGCCGTCGCACATGGCGCCGTAGCGGCTCGGGTGGACCTTGGACAGGTGCTCCAGGAGGGCGGGGAACGCGTCGAGCGAGGCGCCCTCGGTGCGGTGCGCCGCGCGCTCGACGGTTTCGTCGTCGTACGGGGCCGGGGCCTGCGGCAGGCCGCGGTGGCGGTAGTCCTCGCCGTCGATGCGCAGCGGGCGGAAGTGGGCGGACAGGCCCTGGATCTCCCGCAGGAAGTCGGCGGCGGCGAACCGGCCCTCGCCGAGCTTGCCGGGCAGCGTGTTGGAGGTGGCGGCGAGCGCCACGCCCGCGTCGACGAGCTTGCCCAGCAGGGTGGAGACCAGGACCGTGTCGCCCGGGTCGTCGAGCTCGAACTCGTCGATGCACAGCAGGGTGTGATGGCTGAGCGTCTGTACGGTCTGCTGGAAGCCGAGCGCGCCGACGAGGTTGGTCAGCTCGACGAAGGTGCCGAAGGCCTTCTGCTCGGGCGCGGCCGCGGTGGCGTGCCACAGGGAGGCCAGCAGGTGGGTCTTGCCGACGCCGTAGCCGCCGTCGAGGTAGACGCCGCGCGGGCCGGCGGGGGCGGCGGGCCTGCTCTCGCGCCGGAACCAGCGCTTGCGGCCGGTGCCGCTCGCGGCGCCGCCGCCGAGCCCGGCCGCGAAGCCGCCCAGGACCGTGACGGCCTCGGCCTGGCTGGGCTGGTTCGGGTCGGGGATGTAGTTGTCGAACCGCACCGAGCCGAACCGCGGCGGGGGCACCATCTCGGCGACCAGGCGGTCGGCCGGTACGTGCGGGGCGCGTGAGGTCAGCGCGAGGGGCTGCCGCACGGCCGCGCCCTGTCCGGCTGTGGGACCGGGGGCGGCGGAGCCGGCGGCTGCGGTGGACGGTGATGCGGTGGAGGACGACACAGCTGTCCAGCGTAGCCCCGGAAGCGGGAGGAGGCCGTCCCGCGCGGGGCGAGCCATGTCACACTGCGGCCTATGCGACGCCTGTTCCCCTCTCCGCTGCACCCCCGTGACCTCGAAGACCGTGAATGGGGGCTGGACGAGCTCGCCGCCCTCTACGCCTACCCGGACGCGGCCGCGGAGGCCGGGGGCGGCGCGCGGCCGTGGCTGCGGGCCAACATGGTCTCCTCGCTCGACGGCGCGGCCCATCACGAGGGTCGCTCGCAGCCGCTGTCCTCCGCCGCCGACATGCGGATCTTCGGCACGCTGCGAGGCCTGGCCGACGCGGTGGTGGTGGGGGCCGAGACCGTACGGCAGGAGGGCTACCGGCCCGCGCGGGCCCGTGAGGCGTTCGCGGCGCGGCGCGCGGCGCTCGGGCAGGGGCCCGCGCCCGTCATGGCGGTGGTGAGCGCGGGGCTCGACCTGGACTTCTCGCTTCCGCTCTTCACCTCGCCGCTCGTGCCGACCCTCGTGCTGACCGGCGCGGACGCGCCGGCGGAGCGGGTGGCCGCGGCCCGTGCGGCGGGGGCCGAGGTCGTCGTGGCGGGGGAGGGGCGCGGCGTGGACCCCGCCCGGGTGCCCGGGGTGCTGGCCGCGCGGGGGCTGACGCGGCTGCTGACGGAGGGCGGGCCGCGGCTGCTGGGACAGTTCGCCTCGGCGCGGGTACTGGACGAGATGTGCCTGTCGCTGGCGCCGGTGGTCGCCACCGGTACGGCGCCCCGGATCATGGCGGGGCCGCCGCTGGCGGTGCCGGAACGGTTCGTTCTCGATTCCTTGCTGGAGGACGGCGGGTTTCTCTTCACCCGCTACCGAAGGATCTGACAATCGGCGGAATTTGCCGTTCCGGTTTGCTTCCGGTGGGCAGAATTGAGTCAGACGCTCCCCCGAGGGCACAGGATCAAAACAGGCGGGCTCATGGGGAGCACGCGCAGGATGGTTTCTGTTGGGCCCGGTCGGCCCACGTAGGAGAAGGGCCCTCACCGTGTTCACGAGCGTATTGATGATCGAGCAGCCGCTGTCCGCCGCGGATGTCGACTTCGTCACGACCCTTCACGACGACGACATGTCCTTCGTGGTCCTCATGCGGCCCCGCGGGGACGAGGACCGGCTGCTGCGCGCGATCGACGACGTGGCCCTGGGCGAGCTGGAGCAGGCCGTCCACGAGGCCGACGAACCCGAGGGCGAGGAGGCCCTGCGGCCCGCCGCCCTCGCCCTGGAGCACTCCCTGCAGAGCCTGCGGGCGGCCGGCTGCGAGGCCGTCGGCCAGATCATCGACAAGCACCCGCTGGACCTGCTGCGGTCCGTGGTCGAGCAGACCCACGCCGACGAGGTGATCGTGCTGACCGCCCCCCACCTGGTGGAGGAGTTCTTCCACCGCGACTGGGCCTCGCGCGCCCGCCACAAGGTCGGCGTGCCCGTCCTGAAGCTCTACGCCCACGCCGACGAGGACGAAACCGGCGAGGAGTAAGCCCGGCCCGACGCCCGGGCACCACCACCGCGACCCCGGCCGCCAGCTCCACGCCCGCGCGCCGCGCCATGGCCCACCAGGGTCACCACCGGCCGCACGGCGGGCAGCGCGGCCCGGCCCGGCGCGACCGCGCCGGCCTCGGCCAGGCCCCCCGCGTCCGGGCGTGGCAGCAGTCGCCGCCACCGCCCGTGGCCCCGGAGGCCGGGCCTCGGCCTGCCGTCCGACGGGCGCGGGCGCCCGCCGGGCAGCGCGCCGGCGACGTCCACGCGCCGGTGCCCGCCGCCCGGCAGCTGAAGCGGACGAGGACTCCGTCGGCCCGGCGGGCCTGACCGACTCCAGCGGTGGCGCCGTGCGCCCGCGTCGACAGCCGCACCGCAGCCGACGCGGCGCGCCTGCGCGTCCCCGCCCCGAGGTGCCCTCTCGGCCGGCCGCACTGCGGTCGGCGCGGCGCGGCGCGGCCCCGCCCGGCGCCCCCGCCCCGACGCGCCCCCGACCGCCTTGGCCACGCCCCCCGCGTCCGGGCGCGGCAGCGTCGCCGCCTGCCCGTGGCCCCGGCGGCCGGGCCTCGGGCTGTCGTCCGACGGGTGCGGGCGCCCGCTGGGCAGCGCGCCGGCGGCGTTCATGCCCCGTGCCCGCCACCCAGCAGCTGAAGCGGACGAGGACTCCGTCGGCCCGGCGGGCCTGACCGGCTCCAGCGGCGGTGTGCCGTGGCGCCCGCGTCGAGAGCCGCACTGCGGCCGGCGCGGCCCGGCGCGCCAGCGCCGCGTGCCCGCCCGGGCCGTGGTCCACCAGCGTCACCGACGGCCTGCCGGGCAGCGCGCGGCGACTGCCCGGCAGCTGAAGCGGACGACGACTCCGCCGGCCAGAGCGGGCCTGACCGACTCCAGCGGTGGCGCGCCGTGCGCCCGCGTCGAGAGCCGCACTGCGGCCAGCACGGTCCGGCATGGGCCGGCGCGGCGCCCCCGCCCCCACGCGCCCCCGCCCGCCACGGTCACGCCCCCCCCGCGTCCAGGCGCGGCAGCGTCGCCGCCACCGCCCGCCGCCCCGGCGGCCGGGCCTCGGGCTGGCGTCCGACGGGCGCGGGCCGTGTCGGCGGTGGCGGGTGCGACAATCGGTGGGCTGTAGTCGCACCACGAACCCCAGGGAGCACCGCATATGGCACCGGCCGTCCCCACGACGATGGACCGACCGCACTTCATCGGCATCGGCGGCGCCGGAATGTCGGGCATCGCGAAGATCCTCGCCCAGCGGGGCGCGGCCGTCGCGGGCAGCGACGCGAAGGAGTCCGCTACCGCCGGTGCGCTGCGCGAGCTCGGCGCCACCGTGCACATCGGGCACGCGGCCGGCCATCTGGCCGAGGACGCCAGCTGCGTCGTCGTCTCCAGCGCCATCCGCGCCGACAACCCCGAGCTGGCCGCCGCCGCCGAGCGCGGCATCCCGGTCGTCCACCGCTCGGACGCGCTCGCCCGCCTGATGGACGGCCTGCGTCCGATCGCCGTCGCCGGCACGCACGGCAAGACGACCACGACGTCCATGCTCGCCGTCTCCCTCGACGCCCTCGGCCTGCAGCCGTCGTACGCCATCGGCGGCGACCTCGACGGCCCCGGCTCCAACGCCCGGCACGGCAGCGGCGAGATCTTCGTCGCCGAGGCGGACGAGAGCGACCGCAGCTTCCACAAGTACGCGCCCGAGGTCGCGATCATCCTCAACGTGGAGCTCGACCACCACGCGAACTACGCGTCGATGGAGGAGATCTACGAGTCGTTCGAGACCTTCGTCGGCCGGATCCGTCCCGGCGGCACGCTCGTGGTCTCCGCCGACCAGGCCGGCGCCCGTGAGCTCACCGAGCGCGTCTCCGGCCGCCACGACATCGAGGTCGTCACCTACGGCGAGGCCGAGGACGCCGACGTCCGCGTCCTGAAGGTCAACCCGCGCGGCCTGGCCAGCGAGGTCACCGTCCTGCTGAACGGCAAGATGCTGACGTTCGCGGTCTCCGTCCCCGGCAGCCACTACGCGCACAACGCCGTCGCCGCCCTCGCCGCGGGTGTCGCCCTCGGCATCCCCGCGCACAACCTCGCCTCCGCCCTCGGCAAGTACACCGGCGTCAAGCGCCGTCTGCAGCTCAAGGGCGAGGCGGGCGGCGTGCAGGTCATCGACTCCTACGCGCACCACCCCACCGAGATGACCGCCGACCTCGAGGCCATCCGCGGTGCCGCCGACGGCTCCCGGGTGCTCGTGGTCTTCCAGCCGCACCTGTTCTCCCGCACCCAGGAGCTGGGCACGGAGATGGGCCAGGCCCTCGCGCTCGCCGACGCCTCCGTGGTCCTGGACATCTACCCGGCCCGCGAGGACCCGATCCCCGGCATCACCAGCGCCCTGATCATCGACGCGGCCGAGAGCAGCGGCGCCCAGGTGCGCGCCGAGCACGACATGGCCGCCGTCCCGGACGTCGTCGCGGGAATGGCCCGCCCCGGCGATCTTGTTCTGACCATGGGAGCGGGCGATGTGACGGACCTCGGTCCGCGCATCCTGGCCCGCCTGGAGAGCTGACACCGGCAGGACACCAACAGGAACGGAAGGAACGCGCGACATGGCGTACGAGGTCGAGAAGACGGACGAGCAGTGGCGCGCGGAGCTGACCCCGGCGGAGTACCAGGTACTGCGCCGGGCCGGCACCGAACCCGCCTTCCGCGGTGAGTACACCGACACCAGGACGGCCGGCGTGTACGCCTGCCGGGCCTGCGGCGCGGAGTTGTTCCGGTCGACCGAGAAGTTCGAGAGCCACTGCGGCTGGCCGAGTTTCTTCGACCCCAAGGACAGCTCCGCCGTCGAGCTGGTCGAGGACCGCTCCCACGGCATGATCCGCACCGAGGTCCGCTGCGCCCGCTGCGGCTCGCACCTGGGCCATGTCTTCGAGGGCGAGGGCTACCCCACCCCCACGGACCAGCGGTACTGCATCAACTCCATCTCCCTGCGCCTGGAGCCGGCGGAGAGCTGAGCCGGCGCCCGGCGCCGGGCCGCGGGGCCCCTACTTCACTGCCGCCAGGCCCTTCTTCAGGTCGTCCGCGTTCATCACCGGGGACAGCTCTATCTCGGCCTCCATCTCGAGGAAGAGCTGCTCGCAGATGGCGGGCAGCTGCGAGGAGTCCTGCATGTCGAAGACCATGAGGCAGGTGCGGCCGCCGTCCAGCGGTGCGAAGTAGGCGGCCTCGGGGTGCAGCTGCTGCATCAGCCCCTCGACGACCTTCGACAACGTGCCGTTGCGGTACGCCTCGTTCCCTACGTGGGTGTCCATCCGGGCCCGCAGAAGTGTGCGCATGACCCTCACTCCTTCGGCGCGGCGCGCCGCACCCGGCGCCGACGGACCAGCGCTCACGAAGGAGCGGTCACGCCCCTTCCAGCGTCCCCCCGGCCCTCGGGGGGACGCAACCGCCCACCGCACCGCAGCACGGCGGCCGACTCCGCCGGCAGCGTCAGCACCCCGTCCCCGGCGGGGAGGTCCACCGGCCGCCAGGCGGCCAGGACCTCCGTGCCGGCCGGGCCGGTGCCGGCCGGCACGGACGCGGGCCGCCCGCCGAGGTTGACGGCGACGAGCAACGGGCCGCGCCGGAAGGCGACCGTGCCCTCGTCCGTCACCGTCAGCGACCCGTACGCCCACCGGGGGTCCGTCAGCGCCGGCTCCGCGTGCCGCAGGGCGATCAGCCGCCGGTGCCAGTCGAGCAGCGCGCGGTGCGGGGCGCGCTCCGGTTCGTCCCAGTCCAGGCAGGAGCGCTCGCGCGTCGCCGGGTCCTGGGGGTCGGGGATCTCCTCCGCCGGCCAGCCGTGTGCCGCGAACTCCCGCCGCCGGCCCGCCCGTATCGCCTCGGCCAGGCCGGGGTCGGTGTGGTCGGTGAAGTACTGCCAGGGCGTGCGGGCGCCCCACTCCTCGCCCATGAACAGCATCGGCGTGAAGGGCGCGCACAGCACGAGCGTCGCCGCGCACGCCAGCAGCCCGGGGGACAGGCGGGAGGACAGCCGGTCGCCCAGGGCCCGGTTGCCGATCTGGTCGTGGGTCTGGGCGTAGCCCAGCAGCCGGTACGCGGGCGTGGTGCGGGTGTCCAGGGGGTGCCCGTGGTGGCGGCCCCGGAAGGTGGAGTACGTGCCGTCGTGGAAGAAGCCGGACCGCAGCGTCTTGCCCAGGGCCCCGGCCGGGTCGGCGGCGAAGTCGGCGTAGTACCCGGCCGACTCGCCGGTCAGCGCGGCGTGCAGGGCGTGATGGAAGTCGTCGTTCCACTGGGCATGCAGGCCCAGGCCCCCGGCCTGGCGGGGGGTGGTGGTGGCGGGGTCGTTCAGGTCGGACTCGGCGATCAGGAACAGGGGCCGCCCCAGCCGCCCGGCCAGGGCGTCGACCGCGCCCGACAGCTCCGCGAGGAAGTGCTTGGGCGAGGTGTCGGCCAGGGCGTGCACCGCGTCCAGCCGCAGCCCGTCCAGCCGGTAGTCGCGCAGCCAGGCCAGCGCACTGCCCGTCAGATACGCGCGCACCTCCGCCGATCCGGGCGCGTCGAGGTTGACGGCCGCACCCCAGGGCGTGTGATGGGTGTCGGTGAAGTACGGGCCGAAGGCGGGCAGATGGTTGCCCGACGGGCCGAGATGGTTGTGCACCACGTCGAGGACCACGCCCAGGCCCAGCCCGTGGGCCGCGTCCACGAAGCGCCGCAGCCCGTCCGGGCCGCCGTACGGCTCGTGCACGGCCCACGGCGCCACACCGTCGTACCCCCAGCCGTGCCGGCCCGGGAACGGGCAGACGGGCATCAGCTCCACATGGGTGACGCCCAAGTCCGCCAGGTGACCGAGCCGTTGGGCGGCGGCGTCGAAGGTGCCCTCGCGGGTGTACGTGCCGATGTGCAGCTCGTAGAGCACCGCGCCCTGAAGGGGCCGGCCCGGCCAGTCGTGCCGCCAGGCGAAGCGGGAGAAGTCGACGACGGCGCCGGGCGCTTCGGGGCCGTCCGGCAGGCGGCGGGCGCGGGGGTCGGGCAGGACGGGCCCGCCGTCCAGCGCGAAGCCGTAGCGGCTGCCGTCGCCCGCCGGCGCCTCGCACCGCCACCACCCGCGGCGGGCCGGGTCGGCCGTCATGACGTACGTCCTCGCGTCCGCCCACAGCACGGCCTGCCCGGCCTTCGGTGCCCACACCTCGAACAGCACGGTCGGCTCCTCTCGACGAAAGGAGTTTCCCCCGCGTCGCGCCGGTTACGGCACCAGGTCGATGCGTTCCTGACTGACGGGGTAGCCCGCCCGCGCGAACGCGGCCGCCATCGGGAAGTTGCCCTGGTCGGTCGCGGCCGCGATCCGGGCGGCGCCCTCGGCCACCAGGTCATGGGTGCACTCCACGAGCAGGTCGTAGGCGTAGCCGTGGCCGCGCTGCCCGGGGAGCACGCCGATGTAGCCGACGCACGGCCCGTTGGGGTTGCGGGCGGGCACCTGGATGCCGACCGGCTCGCCGTCGGGCGTGAAGGCCAGCTTCCACCACTCGCGGGGCGAGGGCAGCCAGCCGAGGAAGCCCATGGCGTCGTCGAGGGCCGCCTCCAGGCCGCGCTCGGCGATGTTCGTGCGATCGCGCTCGTCCAGCGTGCCCTCCATCGTGCGGCGTACGACGTCCCGTACGACCGCGTCGTCGGGCTCCGGCCGGAACACCAGCCGCCCCGGGCGCGCGGGCAGTCCGCACTCGGGCGTCCACTCGTAGCGGTACCGCTCGACCAGGGGCCTCAGCCCGCCCGCGGCCGCCGCCGCGAGCCGGCCCTCGGCGGCGGCCCGCAGCTCGGGCACCTCCCGCCACCCGGACGGCACCAGCAGGCTGAACTCCGCCCGGAACGGCGCGGTCCGCAGCAGGTGGGCGGCCGCCTCCTCCTCGCCCTCGGCGAAGTCGAACCAGTCGAGGGCCTTGGGTGAGACGTCGTCCGGAGCGCCCCACCAGGCGGCACGGGCGACGACCCGGCCGTCACGCAGCGCCACCCAGGTCCAGTCGGGGCGGTACTCCCCGCCCTCGTGAACGGGCACATAGGTGTGACCGAAGGCGGCGCGGCCGACCAGGCCGGGGTCGGGCAGGGAGGAGAAAAGCGCGGTGTCGTGCTCGGTGAGCGCGCGGACGACCAACTCGGGCATGAAGCTCCTTAGGAGGGATGGCTCCGGCACCGTAGGCCACCCCACCGCCCACGTCGAACGCTTTTACGGCGCACCGCGGTCGGCGGCGCGCCGCCCGCTCACTGCTGGTGCAGCCCGCGCCCGGCCAGCGACAGCATGACCTCGCCGACCGCCTCCGAGAGGGTGGGGTGCGGATGGATGTGCTGTGCCACGTCCGCCGCCTCGGCGTCCCAGCCCACGGTCAGCTGACTCTCGGCGATCATCTCCGACACGTGCGGGCCCACCAGATGCACGCCCAGCACCCGGCCGCCGTCCTCCTCGGCGACCACCTTCACCACGCCGCCCTGCCCGTGCACCATGCCCTTGGCGACGGCCGTCAGCGGCATCGAGTTGACCCGCACCGCGTGACCCCGCTCGCGTGCCCCGGCCTCCGACAGCCCGACGGAGGCGGTCTGCGGGCTGGAGTAGGTGACGCGCGGTACGGCGGCGTAGTCGACGGGGCGCGGCGCGAGCCCGGCGAGGGTCTCGGCGACCAGCAGCCCCTCGGCGAACGAGGCGTGCGCCAGGCCGAGCGAGGGCGGCGGCAGCAGGTCGCCGACCACGTGGACGCCCGGCACCGCCGTCTCCAGCCGCGACCAGTCGGCGGGGACGACGAAGCCGCGCGCGTCCGTCGCCAGCCCCGCCGCCTCGAGCCCCAGCCCGTCGGTGACCGGCACCCGGCCCACCGCCACCAGCAGCCGGTCCGCGCGCAGTTCGCGCGCCTCGCCGCGTGCGGTGCGCACCGTGGCCCGTACGCCGCCGGCCACCGCGCGCGCCCCCTCCAGCCGCGCGCCCACCTGGACGTCGATGCCGCGCTTCTTCAGACCGCGCGTCAGATAGCGGCTGACCTCGGCGTCCTCCAGGGGCAGCAGCCGCTCGGCGGCCTCCACCAAGGTCACCGCGGCCCCCATCGAGCGGTGCAGCGAGGCGTACTCGACGCCGATCGCCCCACCGCCCAGCACCAGCACCGAACCCGGCAGGCCCGGCGCGAACAGCGCGTCGTCGCTGGTGACGACCCGGTCGCCGTCCGGCTCCAGGCCCGGCAGGGTGCGCGGCCGCGAGCCGGTGGCCAGGACGACGCCGCGCCGGGCCCGCCACCGCGTGCCCGCCTCCTTGCCCGACTCGACGCGCACGCTCCGGGCGTCCGTCAGCGCGGCCGAGCCGCGCACCACCCGCACCCCCGCATGGGAGAGATGGCCCTCCACCCCACGGTGGTTGCGGGAGACGATGTCGTCACGGGTCGCGGTCAGGGCCGTCCAGTCGATGGAGTCGAGGGTCGCCTTCACGCCCCAGCGCTCGCGAGCCTCCGCGATGCCGTCCACCAGCTCCGCCGCGTGCAGCATGGCCTTGCTCGGTATGCAGCCGCGGTGCAGGCACGTACCGCCCACCAGGTCGCGCTCGGCGAGGACGACGTCCAGGCCGAGGGCGGCGGCGCGCAGCGCGGTGCTGTACCCGCCGGTACCGCCGCCGATAACGATGACATCTGTCTCATGCATGTCCTCACCCTCCGCCCGCCGGGGATCATGAGTCCAACGCAATGTTTCGATCGAACCGATGAAGGCTCTTCATCGGTTCGCGAGGTGGGGGAGGGGCCGTGAGCCTGCGGCAGATGGAGTACCTGGTCGCGGTCGTCGAGGAGCAGTCCTTCAGCCGGGCGGCCCGCAACCTCAACGTCACCCAGTCCGCGCTCTCCCACCAGATCAAGGCCCTGGAGCGCGCCGTCGGCGGCACGCTGCTGGAGCGGCTGACCCGCGGCGTCGGGCTGACCCCGATGGGCCGCGCCTTCCTGCCGCACGCCGAGCTCGCCGTGCGCAGCGCCGGCCAGGCCCGCCGCGCGGCACGGGCCGCCGCCGGGGCCGAGGGCGGCGAGCTGCACATCGCGACGCTGCACGCACTGGCGCTCGGCGCGCTGCCACCGGTGTTCGCCCGCTGGCAGCGGGAGTTCCCCGGCGTCCGGCTGCGCCTGCACGAGTACACCACCACCGATGAGCTGCGCGAGCGGATGGAGCGCGGGGTCGCCGACGTCGCCCTCGGGCCGCGGCCGGAGGGCTGGCCCGGGCCGGTCGTCTCCCTCGGCCAGGAGGAGATCGTGCTGGTCACCTCCGCAAGCGATCCGCTGGCGGAGCGCACCGGGCCCGTGCGGCTGGCGGAGCTCGCCGACCGGGCGTGGGTGCGGTGCGCGCTCGAGCCCGTCATCGAGGGCCGGCGGTGGCTGGACTGGGTGTGCGAGCCCCACGGATTCACGCCGGTGACGGCCGTGGAGACCGAGCACGCGTCGACGGCGGTACGGATGGCGGCCGCCGGCGCGGGGATCGTGGCGGCCCCCGTCCATGTGGCCCGCACGACGACGGGCGCGGTGGAGGTGGCCGTCGATCCGCCGTGGCGGCGCGAGCAGACGGCGTTCTCCCGGGTGGAACTGACGGGTGCGGCGGCGACGTTCGTGGACCGGTGCGGTGGGATCTTCGCTAAATCCAGCCCGTCCGGCGTTTGAGGACACGGCACAGTCAGCCCGTCCGGCGATTGAGGACAAGAAACGGTGAAAGGGCGGGCGAGGGGAGAGTCTCAAGCTCGCACCAGCAGCGCCACCGGTGACGCCCCCAGCAGCTCCCCCAGGGCCGCCCGCCCCTCCCACACGTGTCCCGTCAGCAGCTCGCGCCACGCCCCCTCACCCGGCAAAGGAAGAACGGTCTCCCGCCACCCTCCGGCCGCGTCCAGCCGCCGGGGCAACCGCGTCACGGCCGCGACGACCTCGCCGGCCCGCGCGAACGCCACGCAGTGCTCCGCCGCCGGCCCGAGCGCGGCCAGCGGCTCGTAGGAGCCCGAGGGGGCCCGGAACCACTCCGGATGCGCCCGCCGCAGGCGCAGCGCGGCACGCGTGAGCCGCGTCTTCTCGCCGGACAGCTCGTCGGGGGCCTCGGCCGGGAACGTGGGCGGGCGCCGGTTGTCCGGGTCGACCAGGGCCCGGTACGTACGCTCCGTCCCCATGTACAGGTCGGGCACGCCCGGCATCGTCAGGTGCAGCAGCGTCGCGCCGAGCACGTTGGCCCGTACGGTCGGCGCCGCCTCGTGGGCGAGGGCGGCCAGCTCCTCGTGGGCCGGGCCGCAGGGGCCGGCGGCCACGAAGGATTCGACAGCGGCCTCGTAGGCGGCGTCCGGCTCGGTCCAGGTGGTCAGCAGTGCGGCCTCGCGCACGCTCTTGAGGACCGCCGGGGCGAGCCGGCGCGGGTCGGGGACGCCGAGGCCGAAGGCGCTCTGCCAGGCCGTCCACGCCACATGTGGGTCGGGCGCGGCGGCCTGCTGCCACAGCCGGTCCATCAGGGCCGCCCACCGCCCGGGGTACTCGCTCAGCGCGGCGATGCGCGCCCGGGCGTCCGCGCTGCGCTTGGTGTCGTGGGTGGAGAGCACGGTGCCGCCGGCGGGCCAGTCGCGCCGCAGGCGGGCGCAGTAGGCGTGGAACTCGGCGGGCGTGAGCGCCGGCCGGTCCGGGGTGCCGCCGACCTCGGTGGCCGAGATCAGGGGCGCGTAGCGGTAGAAGGCGGTGTCCTCGACGGACTTGGCGCGCAGCGCGGAGGCGGTCTGCGCGAACCGGGCGCAGAAGTCCCGCTGGTCCGGCCCGTCCCCCAGCCGCCCGAGGGCCGCGTCCCGGACGAACTCGACGGCTCGCGCCTCCTCGGGCACGGCGAAGGCGGTACGGGCCCCCTGGGCGGCCTCGTCCAGCAGCGCGGCGTCCGCCGGTGCGGGGGGACGGCCGGGCACGGCGTACGGGCGGTAGACGGGCAGCCGGACGAGGATCTCGCACAGCGCGGTGCGCAGCGCCCAGGGGGCGTGGTCGCGCAGCTGGTGGGAGGTCTCGCACAGCCGGCCGGCGGTGCGCACGAGCCGGGCGACCTCCGCCGCCAGTTCATGGGTGATGACCCGGTAGGCGGCGCGGCGCACGGTCGCGGGCCAGTCGCCGCCCCGGTCGGGCGCCGCGCCGGTGAAGGAGCGGTAGGCGGCCGTCAGTTCGGCGGCCCCCTCGGGGTCGGTGAAGAGGCCGTCGAGGTGGCGCAGGGCGTCGTAGCCGGTGGTGCCGGCGACGGGCCAGCCGGCGGGCAGCCGTTCGTCGCCGCTGAGGATCTTCTCCACGACCGTCCAGCGTCCGCCGGTGGCCTCCGCCAGCCTGCGCAGATAGCCGGCGGGGTCGGCGAGGCCGTCGGGGTGGTCGACGCGCAGCCCGTCGAGGACCCCCTCGCGCAGCAACTGGAGCACCTTGGCGTGGGTGGCGGCGAAGACCTCGGGGTCCTCCACGCGCACCGCTATCAGTTCGGAGATGGTGAAGAAGCGCCGGTAGTTCACTTCGGTGCGGGCCAGCCGCCACCACGCGGGCCGGTACCACTGGGCGTCCAGCAGTTCGGGTGTCGGCAGCCGTTCGGTGCCGGGCCGCAGCGGGAAGGCGTGGTCGTGGTAGCGCAGGACGCCGTCGGCGACGGTGAAGCGGGGCAGTTCGGTGCCGAGCGGGCCGGCCAGCACCGGCAGCAGGACCCGGCCGCCGTGCTCGGCCCAGTCGATGTCGAACCAGCGCGCGTACCGGGAGGCCGGGCCGTCCCGCAGCACTTCCCACAGCGGCCCGTTGAGGTGCTCGGGCGCGGGCACCGCCATGTGGTTGGGCACGATGTCGAGGACGAGCCCCAGGCCGTTCTCGTGCGCGGTGCGGGCGAGGGCACGCAGGCCCTCCTCGCCGCCCAGTTCGGCGCGGACGGCCGTGTGGTCGACGACGTCGTAGCCGTGCGTGGAGCCCGGCACGGCCTCCAGGACGGGGGACAGGTGCAGATGGGACACCCCGAGGGAGGCGAGGTGGGGCACGGCCCGCACGGCCGCGGCGAAGGGGAAGGCGGGCTGGAGCTGGAGCCGGTAGGTGGCGGTCGGCGGGGAGCAGCTGTCGCGCGTCACGGGAACATACGTACCCACAACTCGGCCTCATGCTGCAGGCCCGCTCCGTTCTCCGGCGGTCAGACGGGCCGCTGCAGCACCGCGAGGCTGCGGTCGGCGAGCGTCAGCCGGGCGCCGGCCGGCACCTTGGGGCCGTCGGCGGCGGCGCCGTCGGGGCGGGCGGTGTCGACGACGACCTGCCACTGCCTGCCGTGATTCATGGGCACGACGAAGTCGAGGGGCTGGTCGTGCGCGTTGAACATCAGCAGGAAGGAGTCGTCGACGATGGGCTCGCCGCGCGGGCCCGGCTCGGAGATGGCGCCGCCGTTGAGGAAGACCGTCAGCGACCGGGCGTGAGCGGCCTGCCAGTCGCCGTCCCGCATCTCCTCGCCCTCGGGGGTGAACCAGGCGATGTCGGAGAGCTTGTCGTGGGTGCCCTGCACCGGGCGGCCGTGGAAGAAGCGGCGGCGGCGGAAGACGGGGTGGTCGCGGCGGAGCCAGACCAGGGAACGGGTGAAGCGCAGCATCCGGCGCGCGAGGTCGGCGGAGGCGTCGTCCGGGTGCGGCCAGTGCACCCAGGACAGCTCGCTGTCCTGGCAGTAGGCGTTGTTGTTGCCGTGCTGCGTGCGCGCGAACTCGTCGCCGTGGCTGAGCATGGGCACGCCCTGCGACACCAGCAGGGTGGCGATGAAGTTGCGCATCTGCCGCTCGCGCAGCTCGAGGACCGCGGGGTCCTCGCTCTCGCCCTCGGCCCCGCAGTTCCAGGAGCGGTTGTGGCTCTCGCCGTCCTGGTTGTTCTCCCCGTTGGCCTCGTTGTGCTTGTCGTTGTAGGCCACCAGGTCGTGCAGGGTGAAGCCGTCGTGGCAGGTGACGAAGTTGATGGAGGCCAGCGGGCGCCTGCCGTCGCCCTGGTAGAGGTCGGAGGAGCCGGTCAGGCGCGAGGCGAACTCCGCGAGCGTGGCCGGTTCCCCGCGCCACAGGTCCCGGGACGTATCGCGGAATTTGCCATTCCACTCCGCCCACAGGGGCGGGAAGTTACCGACCTGATAGCCGCCCTCGCCCACGTCCCACGGCTCGGCGATCAGCTTCACCTGGCTGACCACCGGATCCTGCTGTACGAGGTCGAAGAAGGACGAGAGCCGGTCCACCTCGTGGAACTGCCGGGCCAGCGTCGCCGCCAGATCGAACCGGAATCCATCCACCCGCATCTCGGTCACCCAGTACCGCAGCGAGTCCATGATGAGCTGCAGCACGTGCGGGCTGCGCATCAGCAGCGAATTGCCGGTACCGGTGGTGTCCATGTAGTAGCGCGGATCGTCCGCCAGCCGGTAGTACGAGGCGTTGTCCAGCCCCCGGAACGAGAGCGTGGGCCCCAGGTGATTGCCCTCGGCCGTGTGGTTGTAGACCACATCCAGGATCACCTCGATGCCCGCCGCGTGCAGGGCACGCACCGCCGACTTGAACTCCAGCACCTGCTGCCCCCGGTCGCCCCACGAGGCGTAGGCGTTGTGCGGGGCGAAGAAGCCGATCGTGTTGTAGCCCCAGTAGTTCGCCAGCCCCGCGTCCACCAGCCGGTGGTCGTGCACGAACTGATGCACCGGCATCAGCTCGATCGCCGTGACCCCCAGCTCCGTCAGGTGCTCGATCACCGCCGGATGCGCCAGCGCCGCGTACGTCCCGCGCACCTCCTCCGGCAGCGCCGGATGCAGCATCGTCAGGCCCTTCACATGGGCCTCGTAGATGACCGTACGGTGGTAGTCCGTGCGCGGCGGCCGGTCGTCCCCCCAGTCGAAGTACGGATTGACCACCACGGACGTCATCATGTGCGGCGCGGAGTCCATGTCATTGCGCTTCTCCGGCCGCCCGAAGCGATAGCCGTAGACCTCCTCGCCCCAGGCGATCTCCCCGCTGACCGCCTTCGCATAGGGGTCGAGCAGCAGCTTGGCGGAATTGCAGCGCTGCCCCCGCTCCGGCTCGTAGGGCCCGTGCGCCCGGAAGCCGTAGCGCTGCCCCGGCATGATGCCGGGCAGATAGGCATGACGCACGAACGCGTCGCTCTCACGCAGCTCCACGGCGGTCTCCGAGCCGTCCTCGTGCAGCAGGCACAACTCGATCCGCTCGGCGGCCTCGGAGAAGACCGCGAAGTTGGTCCCGGCGCCGTCGTACGTGGCGCCGAGTGGGTACGCCTGTCCCGGCCAGACCTGCATGAGCGCCAGTCTTCCACCCCGGGCGGCCCTTTCCGCAGATCTTCCCCAAAACCCCGGCCGGAAGCCGCCGCCACCCCTCCCCGGCTCCGCCGACCGGGTGAGAGCCACCCTTCCGGCTATGAATCAGCTCACTCCCGCCACCGGGCCCCGGAACAACAGGCACGTCGGACACCTCAGTTGACCGGAAGGCGCCCGGCGGGCGCGTGCACCGCCTCCCGCCCGCACAGTAGTCTGCCTTGATCGTTGGACGGGGGCGGAAGGCGGTGCACTGGTGAGCTCGGGCGGGCTGGAGCTGCCCCCTGGGGACGGAGGTCCCGAGGGTGACGGATCCACCGACACATCACCGGGCGTGGTGTCCCTGACCCGCCCGAGGGAGATCGGCGCGGAACTGGACTGGGACGCCGGCGCCTGGGGCGAGGTGCGCACCCGCGCCCGCCGCGCGGGCCGGGCCTACATCTGGCTGAACCTCGTCGAACAGCGGCTGCGCGTCGTCGTCGCCGCCGTGCTGCGCCCGGTCTACGAACCGGTGCACGGCGAGGAGGAGTGGGTCGTCGCCGCCGCCGGGCCCGCCGGCCAGGAGTGGGTGCAGCGGGCCGTCGCCGTCCGCGAGGTCAGCCGCCGCAAGGGCTACCTGCTGGACCCGGCCGACGACAACGTCCTCAGCTTCCTCACCCTGCCGCAGCTGCGCGAGCTGCTCGTCCAGCACTGGCCCTGCTTCGAGCCGTACCTGGACGACCGGCGCGAACTCGAACTCGCACTGGACGAGCTGGAGGTGGCCCGCAACGTCGTCTCCCGCAACCGCGCGCTCTCCGAGGCCGTCCTCGCCCAGGCCGAGCGGGCCTCCGCCCGCCTGCTGGACATCCTCGGCGGTGGCGGCGCCTCCTCCGCCGACCGGCTGCCCATCGACGCCGTCGAGGACCTCGTCGGCGACCGCTACGCCGACGTCGTCGGCGTCCACCCCGACCGGGTGCGCCTGCAACGCCAGCTGCCCGTGGAGGACCTCTTCGGCAGCGCCCGCCGCCTCGACGCGGTCGGCATAGGCCTGAACCTGCTCGTGCAGAACTACTCCGGCCGGCGCCTGGTGCGCCTGGCGGAATCCGGCTGCCGCGCCCGCCTGCTCTTCCTCAACCCCGCCAGCAGCGCGGTACGCCGCCGCGAGCGGGAACTGGGGATCAAGAAGGGCGAGATGAGCCGGTCCGTGGAGATGAACATCATGCACATGCGGCGCGTGCGCGACCGGCTGCGCGACACCGCCGCCTTCGAGATCCGCGTCTTCGACGAGACCCCGCGCTTCACCGCCTACCTCGTCAACGGCGACGGCGCGGACGGGCTCGCCGTCGTCCAGTCCTACCTGCGCAAGGCGCGCGGCATGGAGTCCCCCGTGCTCGTGCTGCGCGGCGGGAACCGGGACGTGCTGCGCCAGGGCCGGCCCTGCGACGACACCGGCGGGCTCTTCGAGACCTACCGCGAGGAGTTCGAGGGCGTGTGGAGCGACTCGCGGCCCGTGTCCTGACCGCCTCCTTTTGACTCCTGACGACCCCTCGGCAGCGGGCGGGACCCGGACCGTTGTCAGTGGCGCGTGGCAGGCTGGTGCACCAGACGGGGGAAGCACCACCGAAGGGGGAACCGCCATGGCGTGGCACGAGGAAGCGCTGATCGGCTTCGACCTGGAGACGACGGGCACCGATCCCGCGCAGGCCCGGATCGTGACGGCCGCGGTCGTGGAGACCAAGGGCGGTGAACCGGTGCGCGGCCTGCACTGGCTGGCCGACCCGGGCGTCCCCATCCCGGCCGAGGCCGCCGCCATCCACGGCATCACGGGCGAACGGGCCGCCGAGCAGGGCCGCCCGGCCCGCGAGGTGGTGGAGGAGATCGCGGACGCGCTGACCGGGCACTGGGCGCTGGGCGTCCCGGTCGTCGCCTACAACGCCTCTTTCGACCTCAGCCTGCTCCAGGCGGAGCTGCGCCGGCACGGCCTGCGCCCGCTGGATGAGCGGCTGGGCGGGGCGCTGGGGGCGCCGGGGGAAGCGCCGACGGTGGGGCCGGTTATCGATCCGTACACCATGGACCGGGCCGTCGACCGCTATCGCAAGGGCCGGCGCACGCTGGAGGCGGTCTGCCGGGAGTACGGCGTGGTCCTCGACGAGGCGCACGAGGCGGGCGCGGACGCGCTGGCGGCGGTGCGCGTGGCCCGGGCGATAGCCGCACGCCATTCCCGCATAGCGGAGGCGGGGCTGTGGGAGCTCCACCGCGAGCAGGTGCGCTGGTACGGCGAGTGGGCCGAGGGCTATCAGAAGTGGCTGCGCCGCCAGGGGGATCCGCGGGCCGTCGTCGACGGGTCCTGGCCGCTGCGCTGACCGGGGGCGCCGGCGCCTGGCGCCCCCGGGCCCGTCACTCCCGCAGCCTGAGCAGCGTGGGGTCGCAGGCGAGGATCTCCAGGAGACGGCCGGCCCGGCCGGTGCCCGGGAAGGAGAGGGTGAGGTGCCGGCCGTCCTCGGTGTGCCAGGATCCGCGCACCGCGTCCGGGGCGTCGCCCCGCCCGATGGGGTGGTCGACGAAGGTGCCGTCCGCGGCGAACTCCATCCCGCGCCGGCCGCGGGCGGGTGGAAAGGCGTAGCCGCCGGGCCGGTAGACCGTCACACCGTCGCCGTCCTCCTCGCGGGAGTGTGTCCAGCGCCGGAAGAGGGCGTCGGGCGGGCCGGCCGGGGGCCGCTCCGGCCCGGTGGGCCCCGCTGGCTCGTTCATGCCTCATGCACCTCCGAAATCACCCGGAACCACCAGGGTTTACCCGGGTTTCCCCCAATATGGAATCCCGCTGTGTACTTCCTGCGGGTTCTGCGATGTCCCTAGATGTCGGGGCTGTGCGGGTCTACGGTAATCCGTACCGGGCCCGCCTTCACCGTCCTGCCGTGTTCGCACGGCGATCCGAGGAGGGCGCAGCATGCCCGAGAACCAGCCCCCCACGCCCCGGCCGCCCGGGCGCAGACTCTGCGCGACCATGACGGTCCACCGCAGGCTGCTCACCGAGAACTCCGCCTACGCCGCCGCCAGGGCGGCCGTGGAGAACCGGGCGTTCGCCTACGAACGAGGGATGGAGCGGCCGGCCCGCACCGGCATCACCTGCCTTCCCGTCGTCGTGCACGTCGTCCACCACACCGACGAGCAGAACATCGACGACGCGCAGATCACCAGTCAGATCGCCGTCCTCAACGCGGACTTCCGCAGGCGCAACGCGGACGTCGGCCGGGCGCCGGACGTATGGCGGCCGCTGGCGGCCGACGCCCGGGTGGAGTTCCGCCTGGCCACGGTCGACCCCGACGGGCGGCCCACCACGGGCATCACCCGTACCCGGACGGAGGTGACGGAGTTCCCCACCGACGACTCGGTGAAGTTCACCGCGCAGGGCGGCCACGACGCCTGGCCCGCCGACCGCTACCTCAACATCTGGGTCTGCCCGCTGGGCGAGTCGCTCCTGGGGTACGCCCAGTTCCCCGGTGGTCCGGCCGCCACCGACGGCGTGGTCGTCCTGCACTCGGCGTTCGGCACGTCCGGCACCGCGACCGCGCCGTTCGACCTCGGGCGTACCACGACCCACGAGGTGGGGCACTGGCTCAACCTGTTCCACATCTGGGGCGACGACGGCACCGGCTGCAGCGGCGGCGACTTCGTCGCCGACACCCCCAACCAGGGCGGCCCCAACTTCGGCAGCCCGGCCTATCCGCAGGTCTCCTGCGGCAACGCCCCCCACGGCGACATGTTCATGAACTACATGGACTATGTCGACGACGCGGCCATGTTCATGTTCACGCAGGGCCAGGTGACCCGCGTGGACGCCACCTTCGACGGCCCCCGGAGCAGCTTCCCCGCCGCCGGCCCCTGCTGACCGGGGTCCAGGGGTGCAGGGGCCGCAAGGGGTAGCCGGCTCAGAAGGGGTACCAGCGCACCGCCGGATCGCCGTCCCGCAGGGAGGCGACCCGGCGGGCGAACTCCGCCCGCGCCGCCGGGTTTCCCGGCGCGTGCTGGGCTACCCAGGCGCAGCTCGCCGTCTCCCTCGCCCCGCGCAGCACGGCGCAGCCGTCCCACTCCCGCACGTCCCAGCCGTAGGTGTGGACGAAGGCGTGGTAGGACTCCGGGGCCAGCCCGTACCGGTCGCGGCTGAGGGCCATGACGACCAGGTCGTGCTCGCGCAGGTCGGTGGCGAACGTCTCCAGGTCGACCAGGACCGGTCCGTCCGGTCCGACGTGGACATTGCGCGGGAGCGCGTCGCCGTGGACCGGGCCCGGCGTCAGACGCGGCGTCAGCGCGGCGGCCGCGGCGGCGAAGCCGTCCCGGCGCTCGCGCAGATAGTCGGCGTCGGCCGGGTCGATCGCGTCCCCGGCCAGCCGCAGCCACCGTTCGACTCCGCCGAGCAGCTCCCGGCGGGGCAGCGCGAAGCCGGGCTCGGGCAGCGCGTGGACCTGCCGCAGCAGTGCGGCCAGGTCGGCGGGGTCCGCCGGGCGCACGGCCGCCGGCAGCCGGTGCCACAGGGTGACCGGATGGCCGTCGGCGACCCGCACCCGCGGCTCGGCCGCCCGTACGGCCGGAATGCCGCTCTCCGCGAGCCAGGCGGCGATGCGCAGCTCCCGGTCGGCGCGCTCGCGCAGGGAGGCGTCCCGGCCGACCTTGGCGACGAGGCCGTCGGCGGCGAAGACCGCGTTCTCGCCGAGGGCGAGCAGCTCCGCGTCGGCCGCCGGCAGCGGCGTCCCGGCAGCGGCGAGGAGCGCGCGTGCCCGCTGTTCCGTGAATGCCCCGCCCATCACGTCCGCCACGTCCGCCACATCCTGCCTTCCGTGCCCTGCGATTCCCGCCGATCACGGCAAGTGTCCCCTCCGGCGGCGGGTGGGGCGGCACCGGGTGGCCGGTACGGGAGGGAGGTGGCGCGAATAAAACCATTGAACGAGACGTATCGTCTTGTTTAGAGTGTGCGCATGACTGCTCCCGCCGCCGTTCGGCCCGCCCATATCGCCATGTTCAGCATCGCCGCCTCCGGCCACGTCAACCCCAGCCTCGACGTCATCCGGGAACTGGTCGCCCGCGGCCACCGGGTCACCTACGCCATTCCCGCCTCCTTCGCCGACGTCGTGGCCGGCACCGGCGCCGAGCCGAAGATCTACGAATCGACCCTGCCCACCGGCGAGGACCCCGACGCCTGGGGATCGGAGCTGCTCGACCACTTCGAGCTGTTCCTCGACGACGCCATCCACGTCCTGCCGCAACTGACCAAGGCGTACGAGGGCGACGAGCCGGACCTGGTCCTGTACGACATCACCGCCTACCCCGCCCGCGTCCTCGCCCACCGCTGGGGCGTGCCCATCGTCCAGCTGTCACCGAACCTGGTGGCCTGGGAGGGCTACGAGGAGGAGGTGGCGGCCGCGATGATCGAGCCGATCAAGCGGTCCCCCCGCGGCATCGCCTACTACGAGCGCTTCACCGAGTGGCTGCGCGGCAACGGCGTCCCCCTGGACCCCGACACCTTCAAGGGCCGGCCCGACCGGTGCCTGGCCGTCATCCCGCGTGCCATGCAGCCCCACGCCGACCGGGTCGACGAGACGGTCACCACCTTCACCGGGCCCTGCCAGGGCGACCGCGCGGACGAGGGTGACTGGCAGCGCCCCGCCGACGCGGAGAAGGTCCTGCTCATCTCCCTGGGCTCGACGTTCACCAAGCAGCCCGGCTTCTACCGCGAGTGCATCGAGGCGTTCGGCGACCTGCCGGGCTGGCATGTGGTGCTGCAGATCGGCAAGCACGTCGGCCTCGGCGAACTGGGCGAGATACCGGCCAACTTCGAGGTCAGCCGCTGGGTCCCCCAGCTCGCCGTCCTCAAGCAGGCCGACGCCTTCGTCACACACGCCGGCATGGGCGGCTCCCAGGAGGGCCTGGCCTGCGGCGTTCCCATGGTCGCGGTGCCGCAGGCCGTCGACCAGTTCGGCAACGCCGCCATCCTTCAGGAGCTGGGCGTCGCCCGGCACCTGCCGACGGAGGAGGCCACGGCGGCGGCGCTGCGGGAAGCGGTGCTGTCCCTGACCGGCGACCCCGCGGTGGCCGCGCGCTCGGCGGAGCTGAAGGCCGAGCTCGCGGCGGAGGGCGGCACTCCGTATGCGGCCGACCTCATCGAGGCGGAGCTGCGGACCGCCCGCTGACCCCTGGTACGGTCCCGTGCCACCGGCCGCCACGCCCACCCCCACGGGCGTGGCGGCCGGCCGTTCCCGTGGGCGGTGCCGAAGGTGTCGCCGGTGCTCACCCGGACAGCGCGACAGCCGCCGAGGTGTCGGACACCTCGTCGTACCGCCGCAGCAGCAGCGAGACCACCTCCGGCGCCGGCCCCAGCACCTCCGCCAGCACATCGGCCCCCGCGGCCCGGGCGCCCGCGGCGATGCGGTCCGGCAGCCGTCCGGGAGCCAGGGCGTACGGCGCCACCGCCACCCGGCGTATCCCCTCCGCGCGCAGCGCGCGCACGGCGTCCTCGGTGCGCGGCGGGGAAGCGGAGGCGAACGCGGGCCGCACGGCGCACCAACCGGTGTGCCACCACTCCCGCGCGATGTCAGCGATCACCGCGTTCGCCTCCGGGTCGGAGGAGCCCGCCGAGGCCAGGACGACCCCGGTCGAGCCCCGTTGGCCGGGGCACACCCCGGCCTCGTACAGCCGCCGCTCCAGCGCGGCCGTCAGCAGCGCGGACGGTCCGAGCACGCCCGCCTGACGTAGCGTCATGCCCGGCAGCGCGGCCCTCGCCCGCTCCAGGACGGCGGGGATGTCGGACTTGGCGTGGAAGGCGCGGGTCAGCAGCAGCGGCACCGCGGTCACCTCCCGCTCACCCGCCGCGGCCAGGCGGGCCAGCACCTCCTCCACGCCCGGCGCGCAGAAGTCCAGGAACCCCGCCGCCACGCGCAGCCCCGGCCGCCGGGCCGCGAGCCGGGCGCGCAGCGCGGCGACGGTCGCCGCGTGCCGGGGATCGCGGCTGCCGTGCGCGACGATCAGCAGGGCCATGGCCCGGCCCTACCGCGTCGCCAGGCCGCGCGTGCGCAGCACACGGCGTTCCAGCGGGCTGAAGACGATCAGGTCGATGGCGATGCCGACCAACAGGATGAGCAGGATGCCCAGCAGCACCCCCGGCATGTCGGAGTCGGTACGGGCGTTCTCCAGGTACTGCCCCAGGCCCAGCCCCAGATCCGGGGAGGAGGCGATGAGTTCGGCCGCCATCAGCGAGCGCCACGAGAACGCCCAGCCCTGCTTGAGCCCCGCGATGTAGCCCGGCAGGGCCGCCGGCAGCAGGACGTGCCGCGCCCCGCGCACCCCCGTCGCGCCCATCGTGCGGCCCGCCCGCAGATACAGCGGCGGCACCTGGTCGATGCCGGAGACCAGGCCGTTGGCGATGGACGGCACCGCGCCCAGCAGGATCACCGCGTACATCGCCGCGTCCGTGATGCCCAGCCAGATCACGGCCGCCGGCACCCAGGCCACCGACGGCAGCGACTGCAGCCCCGACAGGATCGGCCCGAGGGCCGCCCGTACCACCGGCACCCGGGCCACCAGCAGCCCCAGCGGAGTGCCGAGGGCGAGCGCGGCGAGAAAACCCAGCAGCCCGCGCGAGACGCTGGTCCAGATGATGGACAGCAGCGTGCCGTTCAGCCACAGTTCGCGCAGATCGCCCCAGACCGCGGCCGGGTCGGGCAGCTTGTAGTCGTCGGTGACCTCCGCCAGCACCAGCAGCTTCCACACGGCCAGCACCAGCACCACGGCCACCAGGGGCGGCAGCACCTTCTGCAGCAGCACCTGGCGCAGCGGTGTCCGCTTGACCTGGACCGCGTCCAGCGCGTCGAGTCCGGCCTCCAGGCCGGCGAGGTCGCCCTCGGCGACCTTGGTGCTCTCAAGCCCGGCCATGGCGGCGGATCTCCCCACGCAGTTCCTCGGTTATCTCCACCGACAGGTCGGCCACCGCCGCGTCCTCGATGCGTCGCGGCTGCGGGATGCCGACCTCCCACTCGCGCACCACCCGGCCCGGCCGGGACGACAGCAGCACCACCCGCTGGCCCAGCCGCACCGCCTCGCGGACGTTGTGCGTCACGAACAGCACCGACAGCCGCGTCTCGGACCAGATACGGGTCAGCTCGTGGTGCAGCACGTCCCGGGTGATGGCGTCCAGCGCCGCGAACGGCTCGTCCATCAGCAGCAGACGGCTGTCCTGCGCCAGCGCCCGCGCCAGGGCGACGCGCTGGCGCATGCCGCCCGACAGCTCGTGCACGCGCTTGCCGTACGAGCCGCCGAGCCGGACGAGGTCCAGCAGCCGCTCGGCCTCCGCCTGCCGGGCGCCCCGGGGCACCCCGCGCAGCCGCAGGGCCAGTTCGATGTTGCGGCCCGCCGTCAGCCACGGGAACAGCGCGTGCTCCTGGAACATCAGCGCGGGCCGGCCGCCGGGCACCTCGATGGTCCCGGCGGACGGCCGGTCCAGCCCCGCGACCAGGTTCAGCAGCGTGGACTTGCCGCAGCCGGACGCCCCCAGGAGACAGACGAACTCACCGGGCCGCACCTCCAGCGTGATGTCGTCGAGGACGGGCCGGTCCGCGCCCGGGCGGCCGTAGCTCTTGTGGACGTTCTCGATCCGGACGGCCGCCGGTGTGTCGTCGTCGACGGCCGTGCCGGAGGTCGCGGTGGTCAACGCCGGGGTCATCCGGTCACCTCCTTGAGTGCGGACGGGCATGCGCGCCCCTACTGCCGTGTACACGCTCACCGCCTGCCGGACGGCGCGGCGCCGACCGCCGGTCTGCCCTCGGCCCTGAGCACCTTCTCGAGCAGCGTCAGGTCGTAGATGCCGGACAGATCCGGCCGCTCGAGCAGCCCGGCCGCCACCGCGTGGTCCGCCTGGGCCCGCAGCGTCGCCGCCAGCGGGTCGTCGGTCGTCGCGATGGACTGCCACGCCGCATCGAGTACCTCCGCCGGCAACTCCTTGCCGGAGAGCCGCTTCAGCGCCGCGTTGGCCGAAGCCTTCGCCTTCCGAGGGTTCGCCGCGATCCAGGCGTTCGTGCGCACCGAGCCGCGCAGCACGGCCTCGACCACGTCCGGGTGCGCGGCGAGGAACTTCTGCGACACGACCACATTGGTGATCACGAACTTCCCGTCCGGCCACAGTGTGCTCTCGTCCAGCAGCACCTTGCCGCCCTGCGAGACCAGCCGGGAGGCCGTCGGCTCCGGCACCCAGGCGCCGTCGACGGAACCGGACGCGAAGGCGTCGGGCGTGACCTTGTTGTCCATGCGGACGACGGACACATCGCCCTTGCCGCTGCGCGGATCGACCTTCCAGCCCTTCTCCGCGATCCAGTGGAGGAAGGCCACGTCCTGGGTGTTGCCCTTCTGCGGGGTGGCGATGCGCTTGCCCCTGACGTCGTCGGGCGAGGAGATCCGGTCCGGGTTCACCACGAGCTTCACACCGCCGGAGGCGGAGCCGGAGATGATCCGCAGGCTCTTGCCCCTGGACTTCACATAGCCGTTGATCGCCGGCGACGGGCCGATCCAGCCGATGTCGATGGAGCCCGCGTTGAGCGCCTCGATCTCCGACGGCCCGGCGTTGAAGGTGGTCGACCTGAGCCGGGTTCCGCCCAGTTCCTTCTGCAGGAGCCCCTCCCGCTCGCCGACCAGCGCCGTGGCGTGGGTGATGTTGGGGAAGTAGCCGATGCGCACGGTGTCGGCGGACAGCTTCCGGCCCTCGGCGGCGACCTTCACCCCGGCGTTCGAGGCGTCCTTCTGCGACCCGTACCCACAGGCCCCGAGCAGACCGGCCAGCAGCGCAAGGACGGCCGCGGCCACCAGGGCACGACGGCGGCCGGAGCGAGCGGCAGCAGACATCTCAGAAGTCCCAGCCCTCGTCGTCGGCGCCCGCCCGCGGCGCCCCCGCCCCGAAAGCGCCTGCCGCCTCGCCCGCCATGCCCGCCGTCAGCGTCGTCCCGTCCGCCGGGTCGACGAGCAGGAACGAGCCGGTGCGCCGGGAGTCGGCGTACGCGTCGAGCGCCAGCGGCTCGGCGGTGCGCAGCACCACGCGGCCGATGTCGTTGGCGGCCAGCTCGCCGGGGGCGGGGTGCTGGGACAGGTCGTCCAGCGTCAGCCGCGAGGGGATGTCCTTCACGATCGCCTTGACCGTGCGGGTGGTGTGCTTGAGCAGCACCCGGTCCCCGGTCCGCAGCGGCCGGTCGGCCACATGGCAGACGGTCGCCTCGACGTCCCGGGTGGGGACGGGCGCGCCGGCCGTGGGGGCGATCAGGTCGCCGCGGGAGACGTCGAGGTCGTCGGCCAGGAGCACGGTCACCGACTGCGGTGCCCACGCCAGGTCCACGCTCGCGCCCAGCGCGTCGATGCCGGCGATGGTGCTGACCTGTCCCGAGGGCAGCACGGTGACGGACTCGCCCACCCGCAGCACCCCGGAGGCCAGCTGGCCGGCGTAGCCGCGGTAGTCGCGGTGCCCGGGCGTCTGCGGCCGGATGACGTACTGGACGGGGAAGCGGGCCGGGTCGCCGGTGGGGTCGGCGACGACGGGGACGCTCTCCAAGTGCTCCAGCACGGTCGGGCCGCCGTACCAGTCCATGTGCGCCGAGGGCGTCACCACGTTGTCGCCGGCCAGGGCCGAGATCGGGATCGCGGTGACGTCGCGCACGCCGAGCGAGGCGGCGTACGCCGTGAACTCCCCGGCGATGGCGGCGAAGACGGGCTCCGCGTAGTCGACGAGGTCCATCTTGTTGACGGCCAGCACCACATGCGGCACGCGCAGCAGCGCCGCGACGGCGGCGTGCCGCCGGGTCTGCTCGACGACGCCGTTGCGGGCGTCGACCAGCACCACGGCCAGCTCGGCGGTCGAGGCGCCGGTGACCATGTTGCGGGTGTACTGCACGTGCCCGGGGGTGTCGGCGAGGACGAACCGGCGGCGCGGGGTGGCGAAGTAGCGGTACGCGACGTCGATGGTGATGCCCTGCTCGCGCTCCGCGCGCAGCCCGTCGGTCAGCAGCGCCAGGTCCGGTTCCCGCTGCCCGCGGCCCCGCGAGGCGCGGGCTACGGCCTCCAGCTGGTCCGACAGCACCGACTTGGAGTCGTGCAGCAGCCGCCCCACCAGCGTGGACTTGCCGTCGTCCACCGAGCCGGCGGTGGCGAAGCGCAGCAGCGAGGTCGCCGCCGGGTCGATCGTTTGGCTCATGGCTAGAAGTACCCCTCGCGCTTGCGGTCCTCCATCGCGGCCTCCGACAGTTTGTCGTCGGCCCTTGTCGCGCCCCGCTCGGTGAGCCGGGACGCGGCGATCTCGGCGATGACCTCCTCGATCGTCACCGCGCCGGAGTCGACGGCCCCGGTGCAGGACATGTCGCCGACCGTGCGGTAGCGCACCAGCCGTCTCTCGGTCCGCTCGCCCTCCCTGGGGCCGCCCCACTCGCCCGGCGCCAGCCACATGCCGTTCCGGGCGAACACCTCGCGCTCGTGGGCGTAGTAGATGGCCGGGAGCTCGATCTTCTCCCGGGCGATGTACTGCCACACGTCCAGCTCGGTCCAGTTCGACAGCGGGAAGACCCGCACGTGCTCGCCGGGGGAGTGGCGGCCGTTGTACAGCTGCCACAGCTCCGGGCGCTGCCGGCGCGGATCCCAGCCGCCGAACTCGTCGCGCAGCGAGAAGACGCGCTCCTTCGCGCGCGCCTTCTCCTCGTCCCGGCGGCCGCCGCCGAAGACGGCGTCGAAGCGGTGCGCCCCGATCGCCTCCAGCAGGGGAACGGTCTGCAGGGGGTTGCGGGTGCCGTCGGGGCGCTCGCGCAGCCGCCCGTCGTCGATGAACTCCTGGACGGACGCCACGTGCAGCCGCAGGCCGTGCTCGGCGACCGTGCGGTCGCGGTAGGCCAGGACCTCGGGGAAGTTGTGCCCGGTGTCCACGTGCAGCAGCGAGAACGGCACCGCCGCCGGCGCGAACGCCTTCAGCGCCAGGTGCAGCATGACGATCGAGTCCTTGCCGCCGGAGAACAGGATCACCGGCCGTTCGAACTCCCCCGCCACCTCGCGGAAGATGTGCACCGCCTCGGACTCCAGGGCGTCCAGATGCGTCAGGGCGTAGGGGCTCTCGCTCACAGCAGCCCCCGCCCGGCCAGGAGTTCGTACACGGCCGCCGCCGACTCCGTGACGCTCTGCTCGTGCGCCTCGACACGCAGATCCGGGTCGAGGGGCGCCTCGTACGGGTCGTCCACCCCCGTCAGCCCGGACAGCTCGCCCGCCGCCTGCCGCGCGTACAGGCCCTTGACGTCCCGTACGGAGCACACCTCCACCGGCGTCGCCACGTGCACCTCCACATACCCGGTGCCGTGTTCCTGATGGTGCTTGCGGACCGCCTCGCGCGAGTGCGTGTACGGCGCGATGACCGGTACGAGCACGGTCACGCCGTGCGCGGCCAGCAGCCGGGCGACGAAGCCGATCCGCCGCACGTTGGTGTCGCGGTCCTCGCGGGAGAAGCCGAGACCGGCCGAGAGGAACTCCCGTATCTCGTCCCCGTCCAGCACCTCCACCCGGCGCCCCTCCGCACGCAACCGCGCCGCCAGCGCCCGGGCGATCGTCGTCTTGCCCGCGCTCGGCAGCCCGGTGAGCCAAACCGTGGCCCCACTCATCACCTGCACCCCGTTCCCTGTCATCCGTGCAACCCGCACTCGGTCTTGCCGCGCCCCGCCCAGCGGCCGGCCCTCGCGTCCTCGCCCGCGGCGACCGGCCGGGTGCAGGGCGCGCATCCGATGGAGGCGTAGCCCTCCGTCAGCAGCGGATTGGTGAGCACGCCGTGCTCCGCGACGTAGGCGTCCACATCGGCCTGCGTCCAGCGGGCGATCGGCGAGACCTTCACCTTCCGTCGGCGCGCGTCCCAGCCCACGACCGGAGTGCCCGCCCGGGAGGGGGACTCGTCGCGGCGCAGGCCCGTCGCCCAGGCGTCGTAGGCCGTGAGCCCCTCCTCCAGTGGGCGGACCTTGCGCAGCGCGCAGCACAGGTCCGGGTCCCTCTCGTGCAGCGCCGGCCCGTACGCGGCGTCCTGTTCGGCGACGCTCTGGCGCGGGGTGAGGGTGATGACGTTGACGTCCATCACCGCCGCCACGGCGTCCCGGGTCCCGATGGTCTCCGGGAAGTGATAGCCGGTGTCCAGGAAGACCACGTCGACGCCGGGCAGGACGCGGGAGGCGAGGTGGGCGACCACCGCGTCCTCCATGGAGGAGGTGACGCAGAAGCGCTCGGCGAAGGTCTCGGCCGCCCAGCGCAGGATCTCCTGCGCCGGCGCGTCCTCCAGCTCGCGGCCCGCCCGCTCGGCCAGCCGCTCATGCCCGCTCATCAGGGCCCCCCTTGGCCAGGCCCCGGGCGAGGAGCCCGAGGAAGGAGAGCTTGAAGGCCCGGTTGCAGGCGCCGCACTCCCAGGCGCCGTGGCCCTGTTCGCCGGGGCGCAGGTCCTCGTCACCGCAGTACGGGCAGTGGAAGGGCGCGGCACGCTCACTCATGAGAGGTCCTCCTCACTGGCACGCGTCACCCACTGCGCGAAGCGCTCGCCGTCCGCGCGCTGCTCCGTAAAGCGCCGCAGCACGCGCTCGACGTAGTCGGGCAGCTGTGCGGAGGTCACCTTCAACCCCCGCACCTTGCGGCCGAATCCGGCCTCCAGGCCCAGCGCGCCGCCCAGGTGCACCTGGAAGCCCTCGACCTGGTGGCCGTCGTCGTCGACGACCAGCTGGCCCTTGAGGCCGATGTCGGCGACCTGGATGCGGGCGCAGGCGTTGGGGCAGCCGTTGATGTTGATGGTCAGGGGCTCGTCGAAGTCCGGCAGGCGCCGCTCCAGTTCGTCGATGAGCGAGGCGCCGCGTGCCTTGGTCTCCACGATCGCGAGCTTGCAGAACTCGATGCCGGTGCAGGCCATCGTGCCGCGCCGGAAGGGGGAGGGGCCGACCCGCAGGTCCAGCGCCTCCAGGCCCGCCACCAGCGAGGCGACCTGCTCCCCGGGGACATCGAGGACGATCATCTTCTGCTCGGCGGTGGTCCGCAGCCGGCCCGAGCCGTGCTCCTCGGCGAGTGCCGCGATCTTGGTGAGGGTGGCGCCGTCGACGCGGCCGACGCGCGGGGCGAAGCCCACGTAGAAGCGGCCGTCTTTCTGCCGGTGCGCGCCGACGTGGTCGCGCCAGCGCTCCACGGGCTGGTCGGGGGCCGGGCCGTCGGTGAGCGGGCGGCCGAGGTACTCCTCCTCCAGCACGCGGCGGAACCGTTGCGGACCCCAGTCGGCGAGGAGGAACTTCAGCCGGGCGCGGTTGCGCAGCCGCCGGTAGCCGTAGTCGCGGAAGATGCCGATGACGCCGCCGTAGACGTCCGCCACGTCCTCCAGCGGCACCCAGGCGCCCAGCCGGACGCCGATCCTGGGGTTGGTGGACAGGCCGCCGCCCACCCACAGGTCGAAGCCCGGGCCGTGCTCGGGGTGCCGGACGCCGACGAAGGCGACGTCGTTGATCTCGTGCGCCACGTCCAGCAGCGGTGATCCGGAGACGGCCGACTTGAACTTGCGGGGCAGGTTGGAGAAGTCGGGGTTGCCGATGAAGCGGCGGTGGATCTCCTCGATGGCCGGGGTGCCGTCGAGGATCTCGTCCTCGGCGATCCCGGCGACCGGCGAGCCGAGGATGACCCGGGGCGTGTCGCCGCATGCCTCGGTGGTCGAGAGGCCGACGGCCTCCAGCCGCCGCCATATCTCCGGCACGTCCTCGATCCGGATCCAGTGGTACTGGATGTTCTGCCGGTCGGTGAGGTCGGCGGTGCCGCGCGCGAACTCCTGGGAGATCTCGCCGATGACGCGCAGCTGCGTGGTGGTCAGCCGGCCGCCGTCGATGCGCACCCGCAGCATGAAGTACTCGTCGTCCAGCTCCTCCGGCGCCAGGACGGCGGTCTTTCCGCCGTCGATGCCGGGCTTGCGCTGGGTGTACAGACCCCACCAGCGCATCCGCCCCCGCAGATCGCTGGGGTCGATGGAGTCGAAGCCGGCCTTGGAGTAGATCGTCTCAATGCGTGTCCGCACATTGAGACCGTCGTCATCCCTTTTGAACTGTTCGTTGGCGTTGAGGGGCGTGAAGTGGCCGACGGCCCACTGGCCCTCGCCGCGGTGGCGGCCGGTTTTGCGCCGGGGCGGGGCGGCGGGGGAGGCGGAAGGGGAGTCAGCCATGGCGAAATGTCCTTAAAGTCCGCATGCGTGCCTAAGGAGGGCATGGGAAAAGGGAGGGGGAAACCCTCGTCGGCGGCAGCGGCGACGAGAGGTGGAGCGGCGGTGGTGCTGTGACTGTCAGCCCGCCGGACAGATGGCGCTGGACATGCGGCAGAGATCGACGTGACGCCGACTCACCAAGGCGATTCCAGCACGGGACATGGGGGAAGCGTGGCATGGCGCTCTTCGGCCAGTCCACTGTTGTCCGTATAATGAGAAAAGCCGTCCCGAATGGCGGGACGGCCTCTGTGGTGGTCTCGGGTGCGGCTCAGTGCGTGCCGGCCTGGTGGGCGCCGGGCCAGGGACCGGGCGCGGGGATGTCCGGCTCCTCCTCGGTCCGGGTCTCGAACACCCGGAAGCCGCGCCGCCCGTAGTTGGCCAGCGCGTGCGGCCCGTCCTTGCTGCAGGTGTGCAGCCAGACCCGCTTGGTGGGCTCCCGCTCCGGCCACCGCTCGGCCAGGTCCCAGGCCCGCGCCGTCCCGAACGCCAGCAGGTGCCCGCCGATGCCGCGGCCCTGGAACTGCCGCATCAGACCGAAGTAGACGATCTCGACGGCCCCCTCGGGCTGCGGATCCAGCTCGATGTACCCGGCCGGCGTCCCGTGCTCGTACGCCACCCAGGTCTCGACGCCGGGCCGCTCCAGATGGGCCCGCCACCGCTCGTACGACCACGGCAGCCGGTCCGTCCAGCTCAGCTCCCCGCCCACGGCCGTGTAGAGGAAACGGCTGAACTCCGGCGAGGGCACCTCCGCCCGTTCGATCCGGATCCCGGACGAAGCGTCCGGAACGCGGGCGGGCCGCAGGTCGGCCGGCGAAGTCTGCTCCATGGACCAGGTGGTCACCCTCGTCGTGCTGTCGCTCATGTACCGAAGCCAACCACGGTCGCCGCCCTAATCCGTCGCCGGCCCCCGCCGCGCCGCCACCACCGCCGGCGCCGTGGAGGCGGGCAGCAGGTCCCCGGCCTGGCGTGGTGCCAGCAGCCGGACCTCCAGGCCGTCGGCGAAGCGGTACGGGCGGTGGCTGAGCACCCCCGCCAGCGTGCGCCGTATCCGCGACAGCTCCGCCCGCACCGTCACCGTGCGCGTCGGGTCGCCGAACAGATCCGCCGCCAGCTCCGCGGCCGTCCGCCCGGCCGGGTGCCGGGCCAGCACGTACAGCAGCTCCGCGTGGCGCGGGCTGAGCTCGTGCGACCAATCGCCCGCCGCGCCGCAGACGGTGACCGTCCACTCGCGGGGCCGGCGCAGGTCCAGCACCAGCCGGCTCGGCGGGGCGTCCTCGCCCCGGCCCTCCTCCAGCCGCACCAGCCAGCCGTCCGGCAGGGGTTCGAGCAGGCACGGCCCCAGCGAGGGCAGCCACACCCGGCCGGGGCGCACGGACCGGGGCAGCACCACCCGGCCGACGGGGGCCATGCCCGTCACCGCCGCCGTCCAGCCGTCCCGGTCCACGGCCAGCGCCCGGCCGGGCAGCCGCGCCAGCATCGGCGCGGCGACCGTGCGCAGCCGGTCCACGGACTCCCAGTGCCGGGCGCGCAGCTCCGCCTCGCCCACCTTGGCGACGGCGGTCACCAGCGCCAGCGTCGCCGGATTGAACGCGGGCGCCGGCCCGCTGACGTTCAGCACCCCCAGCAGCCGCCCGTCGCGCGGATCGTGCAACGGCGCCGCCGCGCACGTCCAGGCGTGATGGGAGCGGACGAAGTGCTCCGCGGAGTGCACCTGCACCGGCCGGCGCTCCACCAGCGCCAGCCCGATGCCGTTGGTGCCCACCAGCTCCTCAGTCCAGGAGGCCCCCACCTCGAAGCCCAGCCGGTCGGCGGATCTGCGCACCCCCGCGCTGCCCTCCCGCCACAGCACCCGGCCCTCCGTGTCCGTGACGGCGATCAGGTGCCGCACGGCGTCGGCCGCCTCCAGCAGCCCCTCGCGCAATTGCGGTAACAGCTCGCCCAGCGGGGAGGTGTGGCGGCGGTGCTCCACCTCCTCGGCCGAGATCAGCGGGACCGGCCGCCCGTTGTCCGGGTCCACGCCGTGGCGGCGCACACGGTGCCACGACTGTCCGATCACCGGCCTGGGCCGCGCCGGGGGTCGCGAGCCGGCGAGGGCCGCCTCCCGGATGGCGGGAAGCAGCCCCGCGTCGATTGGTATGCGCTTCACGCTGCAATGGTGCCCGGCGGAGGGCTCTCCGCGCCGGGGCATCGGCGATATTGCAACGCGATGCAACCATTGCGAGCGCACCCGCTCCGGGCGGAGGCTGACGTCGAGCGGCCGGAGGGTGGTGCCGAGTCGGCGCAGCACCACCCTCCGCGGCCTCCCACCAGCGGTGTCCGTGCCTCCGCCCGCCGGGCCGCCGGATGAACCGACCCGCCCGCGGCCGATACGGTTAGGGCGTGCAGGCAGCAAAAGAACATTCGGCCCGGCAGGTCGGCCGGCTCCACAGGGCCAGGGCTCTGTACCGAAATGTCTCCAAACGCAGGATGACGTGGCTGCTCCTGAAGGACACCGTCAACTCCTGCATGGAGTACCGCGTCACCGGCCTCGCCGCCGAAGCCGCCTTCTTCACCCTGCTGTCGTTGCCGCCGCTGCTGCTCGGCCTCCTCGGCCTGCTCCGCTACCTCGACGACTGGACCGGCACCGACACCATCGGCGCCATCCAGCAGAACATCCTCACCGCCTCCGCGGCGGTCCTGTCGGAGAAGGGCACCGAGGAGATCGCCCAGCCCCTGGTGCGGGAGGTCATCAAGCTCGGCCGCCCGGATTTGATCTCGGTCGGCTTCGCCGTCGCCCTGTGGTCCGGCTCCCGGGCCGTGAACGTCTTCGTCGACACCATCACGATCATGTACGGGCTGGAGGGCAAGCGCGGCATCGTCAAGACCAGGCTGCTGGCCTTCCTCCTCTATGTCGTGGCGCTCGTCGTCGGGGCGGTCGCCCTGCCGCTGATGGTGGCCGGGCCCGAGGCCGTCGTCGACATCGTGCCGTGGAGCGCGGACGTCGTGCGGTTCCTGTACTGGCCCGTCGTCATCGTCCTGTCCATCGCCTTCCTCACCACCCTCTACCACGTGTCCGTACCGGTGCGCTCGCCCTGGGCCGAGGACATCCCCGGAGCGCTCGTCGCCCTGGGCATGTGGGTGCTCGGCAGCTTCCTGCTGCGCCTGTACCTGACGCACACGGTCGAAGGCGTCACGATCTACGGCTCCCTGGCCGCCCCCGTCGCCGTACTGCTGTGGATCGGGGTCTCCGCCTTCGCGGTGCTCGTCGGCGCCGCGGTCAACGCCGCGCTGGACCGCGTCTGGCCGTCGGTCGCCACCGCCGCCGCCCGCGCCGAGGTCGACCGCCAGCGCGAGGCCGCCGCGGCCCAGGCGGCCGCCGAACGCGCCGCGCTGGCGCTGGTGCACGAGCTCGAGGACGACCCCTTCGAGGAGCCCGTGGACGACGGCGTCATGGGCCAGGACCGCGAACCCCCCTCGGAATTCCCCGAGCGCTGGGCCCAGTTCCTGCCGCACGACGACGTCCGCTCCCGCATCCAGAAGCCCGACTACCAGCCCAAACACGCCAAGCCGACCCGGCGGGAGTAAAAAAACCCTTGGCGAGGGGGCACCTGGCCCCCCTACGATCGCCGCACCAGTACAAGGTCCCCACAGGAGGTGAGTACGCGATGACTGTCACGGCAACGGGCACCGCCCGCACTCGGAAGCAGATTCATTCCACCTCCCTCCCGAAGGACCACAGTCTTGTCCGAGCTCAACGCCGCACACCCCCTCACCGCCTACGGCTGGGACGCGGGGTTCGCTGACAGCTTCGCCCCGCACGCCGCCGACGGCCTCGTGCCCGGGCGGATCGTCCGCGTCGACCGCGGCCGCTGCGACCTCGTCGTCCCCGACGGCGACGGCGTCCGCACGGTCCTGGCCGACACCGCGCTCGTCACCACCGGCGACCCGCTGAACATCATGTGCACCGGCGACTGGGCCGTCGTCGACCCCGCCGGGGGATACGTACGGGCACTGCTGCCGCGCCGCACGGCCTTCGTACGGTCCACCTCCTCCAAGCGGTCCGAGGGCCAGGTCCTCGCCGCCAACGTCGACCACGCCGTCGTCGCCGTCTCGCTCGCCCTCGAGCTCGACCTCGGCCGGATCGAGCGGTTCCTGACCCTGGCCTGGGAGAGCGGCGCCGAGCCGCTCGTCGTCCTCACCAAGGCCGACCTCGTCCCCGGGCCCGACGTCCTGGGCCACCTGATCGCCGACACCGAGGCCGCTTCGCCGGGGGTACAGGTGCTGGCCGTCAGCGCCGAGACCGGTGAGGGCGTCGACGTCCTCGCCGCCGTGCTGGCCGGCGGCACCTCCGTGCTGCTCGGCCAGTCCGGCGCCGGCAAGTCCACCCTCGCCAACGCCCTCGTCGGCGAGGACGTCCAGGCCGTGCGGGCCGCGCGCGACCGGGACGGCAAGGGACGGCACACCACCACCACGCGCAACCTGCTGCCGCTGCCCGGCGGCGGCGTCCTCATCGACACCCCCGGGCTGCGCGGCGTGGGGCTGTGGGACGCCGAGGGCGGCGTCGCGCAGACCTTCTCCGAGATCGAAGCGCTCGCGGCCGACTGCCGCTTCCAGGACTGCGGCCACGCGTCCGAGCCGGGCTGCGCGGTCCTCGAGGCGGTCGCCGGCGGCGCACTGCCCCAGCGGCGCCTGGACAGCTACCGCAAGCTGCTCCGCGAGAACGCGCACATCGCGGCCCGCACCGACGCCCGGCTGCGGGCGGAGATGCGCCGCGAGTGGAAGCTGAAGGTGACCGCCGGACGGCACATCGCGGCCCACAAGAGGGGCGGCGCCCACTAGCCGGCCCCACACCATGGCCCTCGCCCCCGGGCGAGGGCCATGTCCGTTTTCCGCCAGTGACGACCCCGTGCGTGGCGCAGACTGGAACGCATGACGGACCTCGCGAGACAGCTCGACGACTCCCGCTACCAGGCGGTGAGCAGCCGGGACGCGCGCTTCGACGGAGAGTTCTACTTCGCCGTGGCCACCACCGGCATCTACTGCCGCCCGAGCTGCCCCGCCGTGACCCCCAAGCGCGTCAACGTGCGCTTCTACCCCTCGGCCGCGGCCGCCCAGGGCGCCGGCTTCCGCGCCTGCCGCCGCTGCCGGCCCGACGCCGCCCCCGGCTCCGCCGAGTGGAACGTACGGGCCGACCTGGCCGGCCGCGCGATGCGGCTGATCGGCGACGGAGTCGTCGACCGCGAAGGCGTCGAGGGCCTCGCCGACCGCCTCGGCTACAGCTCCCGCCATGTGCACCGCAGCCTCATCGGGGAACTGGGCGCGGGCCCCGTCGCCCTCGCGCGGAGCCGGCGGGCCCACACCGCGCGGGTGCTGCTCGAGACCACCGGCCTGCCGGTCACGGAGATCGCCTTCGCGGCGGGCTTCGCGAGCGTCAGGCAGTTCAACGACACGATCCGCGAGATCTACGCCCGCACCCCCAGCGAGCTGCGGGCCCGCCCCGCCCACCGGCGCACCGGCGACGGCGCGCCGGGCGGCATCCCGCTGCGGCTCGCCCACCGCGGACCCTACGCGGCCCGCCAGGTCTTCGACTTCCTCCAGCGCCGGGTCATCACCGGCATCGAGGAGATGGCCGGCGAGAGCGGCGCCCGCCGCTACCGCCGCACCCTGAGGCTGCCGTACGGCACCGGCGTCGCCGAGGTCCACGAACCGCGGCCCGCCGGCTCCCGGCGCGGCGACTGGCTCGACTGCCGCCTCCACCTCACCGACCCCCGCGACCTGTCGACGGCCGTGCAGCGCGTGCGACGGCTCTTCGACCTCGACGCGGACCCCTACGCCGTCGCCGAGCGGCTCGGCGCCGACCCCCGGCTGCGGCCCCTGGTCGCGGCCCGCCCGGGGCTGCGCTCGCCCGGCGCGGCGGACGCCGACGAACTGGCGGTACGGGCCGTGCTGGGCCAGCAGGTGTCGGTGGCCGCGGCCGCGCGGCTCGCGCGCACGCTCGTGGCCGCCTACGGAAAGCCGCTGGCCGCACCGGACGGCGCGCTCACCCATGTCTTCCCCGACCCCGGCACGCTGGCCGGCGCCGCCCTCGACGAGCTGGGCATGCCGGGCGCGCGCCGCCGCGCCCTGCGCACGCTCGCCGCGGCCCTGGCGGACGGCTCGGTCCGGCTCGACCCGGGCGCCGACCGGGACGCCGCCGAGCGCGACCTGCTCGCCCTGCCGGGCATCGGCCCCTGGACGGCCGGCTACATCCGGATGCGGGCGCTCGGCGACCCGGACGTCTTCCTGCCGGGCGACGCGGGCGTACGCCACGGGCTCGCCGCGCTCGGTGCCACCGCCGGCGACGCCCAGGGCTGGCGGCCCTGGCGCTCGTACGCCCTGCACCACCTGTGGAACGCCCCCGGGCACCTCCCGGACACCCCGAAGGACATCTGACATGCTCTACACCGACTTCGACAGCCCCCTCGGACGGCTGCTCCTGACCGGCCTCCCCTCGGCCACCGCTCCCGGCGGGACGGCCATCGCCTCCCTGTCCGTACCCGGGCAGAAGAACGCCCCGGCCACAGGCCCGGACTGGCGGCGCGACGACGGCGCGTTCGCGGAGGCACGACGGCAGCTCGCGGCCTACTTCGCGGGTCAGGCCCAGGGCTTCACCCTCGCCTACGCGGTCCAGGGCACCGAGTTCCGCCGGAAGGTGTGGGACGCGCTGGACGCCGTCCCGTACGGCGCCACCACCAGCTACGGCGCGCTGGCCGCCCGCATCGGCGCACCGTGCGCCGCCGTGCGCGCCGTGGGCGGGGCGATCGGAGCCAACCCGCTGCTCGTGCTGAGGCCCTGTCACCGGGTGATCGGCGCGGACGGCTCCCTCACCGGCTACGCGGGCGGCCTGGAGCGCAAGCGGCTGCTGCTCGCGCTGGAGAACAGCCCGCGGTGAGCCGTGCGGGCGGGCCCGTCAGCGGCGCGTGGTCCAGCCGTGCTCGGCGGCGTGCCAGCCCAGCTGCAGCCGGGTGGTCACCCCGGCGAGCTCCATCAGCCGCTTGACCCTGCGCTGGACGGTGCGCAGGCCGAGCCCGAGCTGCTTGGCCACGCTGGCGTCGGTCAGGCCGGCCAGCAGCAGCGCCAGCACCGCGAGGTCGGTGGCGTCGGGACCGGGCACGGCGCCCGCGCAGCCCGCGGCGGGCAGGCCGGGGCGCAGGGGGCGGCCCTCGTGCCAGACGTCCTCGAAGAGGTCGACCAGGCAGTTCAGCAGCCGGCCGTCGTGGACGACCAGGGCGGCGGCCCCGTCGGGGCCGCAGGGCAGGGGCAGCAGCGCGACCCGGCGGTCGGCGATGACCAGTTCGGCGGGTATGCGGTCGACCACCCGCAGGCGTCCGCCGCGCACACCGCCCGGCGCGAGGGCGGCAGGGTGTTCGACGACGGTGCGGTGGGGCACCGCGTGGGCGCCGTCCGGGACGGCGCCGCCGGGTCTTTGCGTCAACCCCCCGGCTCTGCCCGTCAACATGACGCACACCTCGTCCGCCGCGCTCAGCCACAGTCGCAGCAGCCGCCGGGCGACCGCTTCGGTGCCCGCCACCACCTCCACCGGATCCCCGCCGACGGGCCGCTCCACCCGCTTTTCCCCGTGTGCCGCCTGCCGGATGGTGTCCACACCTATGGAACCGAGCATCCGCGACTCCCTCCCCGTCCCCGTCACCGCGTTGCGACTCGGGACATCATCCCTGGGGTGGTGTTCGCCGTGCACTCTTCCTGAATGCCCCGCAGTGTGGACAATAAGGGCATGAGTCAGCAGGGGGACCAGTACGCCGAACAAGAGGACGCCTGGTGGCGCGAGTTGTACGGCAGGAGTGAACCCGACACGGGAGCGGTCGCCGGGGGCGACAGCCTCGACGAGAGATTCTCCTCCGCCTCGGCGGTGGTCGGGCCGGAACCGGCACGGCCGAGGGCGGAGCCCAAGCGGCCGCGCCCCGCCGAGCCGCCCGGCCGGCCCGACCAGCGCGTGCTGCCCGGGCCGCCGTCCGCCTCTCCGTCCGGGCTCTCGCCGGCCCTCTCGCGCGGGGTGCCGCGGCAGACCAAGCGCTGGGTGTCGCCCGCCAACGGCTCCCTGCCCGTCCCCGCCGACCCGGCGGCCGGCCGGCAGCCCCCGGCCCCGCCGCCCGCCGCCGGCCCTCCCGAACCGCGCCCGCCGCTGGGCCCGGACCGGATGCCCGAGGGACCGCCGCCCCCCGACCCCCGCACCCGGGTCTGCCCGCCGTCCCCGCCGGCGCCGGAAGCCGTCGATGTGCCGGAGGCCCCCCGGACCCCACAGGCCCCCCAGGCTCCGCGACCCCCGCGGGTACCGGAGGTGTCCGGGCCCGCCCGGGGCGACGCACGGCAGGCCAGGGCGGCGGGCCAGGCCCGTGACGCCGCGGAGGTGCGGGAAGAGATCGAGGTCAGGGAGGCCCGGGAAGTCACCGGTTTCACCGACGTCACCGGCTTCACGGACTTCACCGACCTCGCCGACTTCACGGACTTCGCGGACTTCGCGGAGTTTTCTGAAGCGGCCGGCGCCCTCGACACCACCGAGATGTCCGAGGTGCCCCCGCCCGTGCCCCCGTCCCGCCCCGCACCCGCGCGCAGGAACGGGACACGGCTGCGCGCGGCCGAGTACGTCGGCCGGCGGCCCCCCACCTACGAGGCCGAGCCGACCGCCTGGCCGCCCGCCGACCCCGGCGCGCTCGAGGACCTCGTGCCCGACACCGTGCTCGACGGCGCGCGCTACGGCGCCATGGTCCTGCGGGCCGTCTCGCTGCGCGGCGACTCCGCGCGCTACCGGGGCGAGCCCCGCCGCGACGCCCTGCTCACCGCCCGGTTCGGCACCGGGGAGGACGCGCTGCTCCTCGTCGCCCTGGCGAGCGGCGCCCGCGCCGCGGAGGGCGCCCACCGCGCGGCACGCGAGGTCTGCGAGTGGATCGGCGGCGCGGTGGGGCGCAGCCATGCCCGGCTCGCCGAGGACATCCACGCGGGCCGCCGCGACGAGCTGAAGTCCGGGCTGCACCGGCTGACCGACCGCACCTACGGGCGGCTGCGCGTCCGCGCGGGCGAACTGGGCCTGCGCCCGGCCGAGTACACCGCGAGCCTGCGGTGTCTGCTGCTGCCCGCCGATGTCCGCTGCCGCACCCGCGTCTTCTTCGGCGTCGGCGTGGGCGGCCTCTTCCGGCTGCGCGACGGCTCCTGGCAGGACCTGGACCCGGAGCCGCACGAACCGGACCCCACGGGCGAGCCCGTCGCCGGCTACGGCGCCGGTGACCGGATCACCGTGGACCTGGGCATCCCCACCCCCGGCATCACCCCCGTCATAGACCCCGCCGAAGTCCCCAGCGAACCCTTCCGCTTCCGGGCGTCGATCGCGCGGCCCGGCGACGCCCTGCTGCTGTGCACCGCGGGCCTGGCCGACCCCCTGCGCGGCGAGCCGGAACTGGGCGTCCGGCTCGCCGAGCGGTGGGCGCGCGAGGAGCCGCCGGGGCTCGCCGAGTACCTCGCGGACGTCCAGCTGCGCGTGAAGGGCTACGCCGACGACCGCAGCGCCTGCACCGTCTGGGAGGGATAGCCGGCGACCCCCTGGGCACGAGCCCCGGGCGCGGTGGCGCTCAGAACCCCGTGGCGCCGTCGACGCGCTCGCGGAGCAGGTCGGCATGGCCGTTGTGCCGGGCGTACTCGGCTATGAGCTTGACCAGGACGACCCGCAGCGAGATGGGCTGCCCGGTCGCGACGATCCGGCCCGTGTCCTCCAGCGACGGCGTGGCGGCGACGATCTCACGGGACCGCTCGCACTCCGCCCGCCACACCGCGAGGGCCTCGGCGGGGTCGCCGTCCAGCGCGTCGAAGTCCTGGTCCGGATCGTCGTCCGCATAGTAGAGATCCGGCACGTCCTCACCGGCGAACTGAGTGCGGAACCACCAGCGTTCCACGCCCGCCAGGTGCCGGATCAGTCCGTGCAGGCTCATGCCGGAGGGCGGCACGCCCTTGTCGGAGAGGCGCTCCGCGGGAACACCCGAGCATTTGAGCGCGAACGTCTCACGGTGCCAGTCGAGGAAGGCGGTGAGCACTTCGCGCTCACTGCCGATCGTGGGCAGATCGGGACGGGATCCTTCCGGCCAGGCCGGGGCGTAGTTCTCCACGGGAATCTCGGTCATGCGGCGAGTCTCGCAGGGGGCACTGACATTCGGTGCCGGCGCCCGCCGCGGGGCGCCTGGCAGCTCCGTGCGAAAGGCACAAGATGCGCCTCCATGCCGGTCATATAACCATGTTGATACGTCAACAGGCGTCGATTCACCTGGCGCGGGGCATGCACTTGCCGTGAGCCTGTTCGATGCCGGGGCGCCGGGGAGGGGTCGGGGCGGCGAAGGATGAAGCGGCGGACTGCACACTGGGTGGGCGCGGAGCGGCGCGAGGGCAGCGGAGGGTCCGCCGAGGGGATCGCTCAGGAGGCGACGGGGGAAAGCGATCCGGCGGCCCCGGGGCGGTGCTGGGAGAGACGGCTCCGGCGCAAGGAGCTGGCGGCCGTCGCGGACGTGCGCTCGGGGCTGCGCGAACTGCTCGCCCGGTGGGGCGGGCCCGGGCGGGCGGACACCGCCGAGCTCCTGGTGAGCGAGCTGGTGACCAACGCGCTCATGCACACCGACGGCGCGGCGGTGGTCACGGCCAGGCTCGTCGGCGGCCCGGAAGCGCCCGAGAAGGGCCGGCTGCGCGTGGAGGTGCGGGACTTCCTCTCCCGGCACCCGACGCTGCGCCCGCCCCCGGCCGGCTCCCCCCACGACAACGGCGCCGGCCCCGCGGGGCCGGAGGTGACCGCCACCTCGGGGCGCGGCCTGCTGCTGGTGCACGCCCTGGCGGACGGCTGGGGGGTGCGGGCCCACGGGGTGGGCAAGGCCGTGTGGTTCGAGCTGGACGCGCAAGAGCCCTGAGCCGGTCGCGTGCGACGGCTCAGGGCTCTAGGGCGTCAGCCGAACTGGCGCTCGATCTGGGCCAGTTTGGCCTCCAGCGAGTCGAGTCGCGGGATGGCCTGGGTATCGTCCTCGGCGGTCAGGTCGATGGGGTCTGGCTTGCCCACCGCCTGTAGTGGGCGGGAGCGTACCGGAAGCTGACCCGGCTCGACTATGGAGGGCTCCGACCCCGCTTGCGAGCCGATCTGGGCGGGTTGCGCGGCCGACGGCATGGCGGGCCCGGTGACCTCGACCTGCCGGCCGCCGCGGCTGCGGCCCCACACGCGGTGCTGCCGGTTGTACGCCTTGATGCGGGCCCGTTCCAGCTTGCCCGCCTCCCTGCGGCGCATCCGGTGCTGTGCTTGCTGACGTTTGTCCTCGCGGACCTCCTCCACGGCTTCGTCCAGCGTGCGTACCCCCTCGAGGAGCATCAGCGACCAGGCGCCGAAGGTCTCGCGCGGCGCCCGCAGCCAGCGCACTATGCGGATCTGGGGCAGGGGGCGCGGTACGAGCCCCTGTTCGCGCAGCGCGGCCCGGCGCGTCTGCTTGAGCGCCCGGTCGAAGAGCACCGCCGCCGACAGCGACATGCCGGCGAAGAACTGCGGCGCCCCCGCGTGGTCCAGGCCCCTCGGGGCGTGCACCCAGTTGAACCAGGCCGCCGCGCCCGCGAACGTCCACACCAGCAGCCGGGAGCCGAGCGCGGCATCGCCGTGACTCGCCTCGCGCACCGCCAGTACCGAGCAGAACATCGCCGCACCGTCGAGACCGAAGGGCACCAGGTATTCCCAGCCGTCCGTCAGTCCCAGATTCTGCTGGCCGAATCCGACCAGCCCATGGAAGGACAGGGCCGCGGCGACCGCGGCGCAGCAGAAGAGAAGTACGTACGAGGCGCTGCCATAAATGGCCTCTTTGCGGCGTCTGCGCTCCTCATTGCGTTCCCAGGAGTCCGTGCCGGCCGCTGTGTCCTCCGAGCCGGATTGCCGGCCGCGCGCGTACACCGTCACCGCCACGACTGCCCCGATGAGTGCCACGGCACTGGGGAGCACCCAATTCAGCGGTATGTCGGTCACTCTCATCTTGCGTCCCTTGCGTGCAGTACGGTTTCGCGCGCCATCCTGACGGAATCCGGCCGGACGCCAAGGGGTTTCGCAGCAACTCACCGCGAATGGACGGCAAGGATATACGGAGAGCGACGATGAATTTCGAACGCCCCTCAGGGAAAAGGTCATTGAGTTCTATTCAATCCACCTGATCGGGTGGCTTAGGCGATTCACTGCGCTGACAGCCGCTCCACGCGGTCGGCATCACTGGTGCGGGGGCAGGTGACGCAGGTGTCGTCGCGGCGCAGCGTGTAGAAGAAACAGCAGCTCGCGCGGTCGCGGGTGGGCCACGACTCGCCCCGGGGGCCGATCAGTTCGCGGAAGGCGGCGCCCCCGACGTACGGCGCCGTGGCGCCCGGCAGCAGCAGCCCCAGTTCGTGCCGCGCGCGCTCCTCCTCGCCGAGCAGCCGCCCCACGTGCCACAGGCCCTCGGCGACCTCGTCCGTCGCCATGCCCCACAGCGCCCGCGCCCCGCGCCGCATGCGCGGACGGAAGGCTTCCAGTACGGGCTCCAGGTGGGCGGCCACCGCCGCGCGCACCTCCGCCCGCAGCGCCTCGGCGTCCGGCAGCGGCCGGGCCCCCGGCAGCTCCGCGGCCGGGTCGCCGGGCAGGCAGGCGAATTCCGCGACGTCCGCGGTGATCCGCCCCGTGCTCCGGTGCAGCGACACGGCCCCGGCCGGCAGCCGGGGCACGCGCCGGTCCAGGAACCAGGGCAGGGTGATCAGCAGGCACGCGTGCCAGGCGTAGCGGTGCAGCCCGAACGAGGCGACGACGTCGGGGCGGGCCCGCTGCCCGTAGTCGCGCAGCACCTGCGCGTCGTCCCACGCGAGGAAGGCGTCGAGCTCGGCGCCGCCCGCCGCGAGCCCCGCCCCCGTCACCCAGCCCTCGCCGCGGCGGGGCGGTCCGGGCAGCACGGTCACCGTCGGGAGGACCTCCGTGAGCCGGGCGTAGGCGGCTGCGAAGGGGGCGGCGGCCGGGAGGCCGTACGAGAGCGGGGCAGCCGAGGCAGCGGACATGCGAGGGACCACCGAATCTCGATCGTTAACAGGTAAGGCTTACCTTACCCGTGCTGCCCGGGGTTTGAACTGCGGGAGGGGCCGCCTATGGTTCCGATGGACACCAGGAGGACCCCAATGGAGCAGTGCAGACCCAACGGCACCACAGCACGGCCGCCCGCCGCGGTCCCGGCACAGCCCACGTCGTCCGCGCGGGGGGAGCACACCCACGACGCGAGCGAGTACGACTACGGCCGCGCGGCCCGGCCCGCCCGCCGGGTCCCCCAGCGGTACTCCGTGCGGGGACAGGTGCTCGACGCGCTGCGCAAGGCGCTCGTCAGCGGGGAGCTCGTCCCCGGCGAGGTCTACTCCGGCCCCGCCCTCGGCGAGCGGTTCGGCGTCTCCGCCACGCCCGTCCGCGAGGCCATGCAGCAGCTGGCCCTCGAGGGCGCGGTCGAGGTCGTCCCCAACCGCGGCTTCCGCGTCACCAGCCGCACCCCGCGCGACGTGGCCGAGCTCGCCGAGGTCCGCGCGCTCCTCGAGGTCCCCGCCCTGCTGCGGATGGCCCGGACCGTGCCGGCCGCTCGCTGGTGCGAGCTGCGGCCCCTGGCCGAGACGGCGGCCGTCGTGGCCGCCGGCGGCGACCGGGCCGCGTACGCCGAGGCCGACCGGGCCTTCCACCGGGCGCTGTTCGCCCTGGGGGGCAACCAGCAACTGGTGCTCGTCGCGGACGAGTTGCACCGGCGGGCGCAGTGGGCCGCGCCCGGTGGGCGGGGCGAGGGGCTGGTGGCCGACGCCGCCGAGCATCTGCGACTGCTCGACGCGCTGGCCGCGCGGGACGTGGTGGCCGTGGAGGCCCTGGCCGCGAAGCACTGCGGAGCCTGCCCCTGACCTCCCCCGGCCACCGCCGGGAGGTGCCCCCACCCCGGCCACCGCTGGGAGGTTCCCCCTCACCCCCTCCCGTCAGGGGAGGCGTTTGGCCAGCCAGGCCGGGACGTCGCCCAGGAGACGGACCAGGCGGCGGGCCTCCTCGCGCAGGCGGGACGCCTCCTCCGCGTCCGGCAGGACCGCCGCCAGGGAGGCCAGCGCCGGGGCGATCCCGACCAGGTAGCCCAGTTCCTCCCGGATGCGCAGCGATTCGGCGAAGCCGTGCCGCGCCTCGGCGAGCTTGCCGTCGTGCTCGGCCATCGCCGCCACGTGCCGCCACGTGAACGACAGCAGCAGCTGGTGCCCATGGGACGCGGCGCCCGTGTGCGCCCGCTGGAAGGCCGCGGTCGCGTCGGACGGATTGTCGGACAGATGCTGGGCGATCAGGCCCCGCCGGAAGTCCAGCAGGGGCCGCGTCGGTGAGCGCGGCGTGAGCAGGGCCGCCGCGCGCCCCAGGGCGGACCGGGCCTCGTCGGCCCGGTCGCGTACCCCCAAAAGAGTGGACGCGTAGGCGAGGTGACCGCGTTCGCACGCCGCCGCCCCGCGCTCCTCGTCGTCCGTGGCCAGGGCCTCCGCCGCACGCAGGGAATCCTCGGCGGCCGCCCAGCCCTCGGACGTGAACACGCACCGTTCGATCAGGACCGCCGTCCGGCGCAGCGCCGGGCCGGCCTCGGCCGCCGCGCGCGGGGCGAGCAGCGCGGCCGCGTCGTCCCAGCAGGCCCGCGAGCGCAGCCGCCACACGGCACGTTCGAGCGGATCTTCCTCCAGCGGGTCCAGTGGTTTCCGTGGTCCTGGTGGCTCCGACAACCCAGAATTCCGCATGGCGGTGTCCGCCACAGTGCCCTCCCCAAGCGCGCCGTCGAGCTGGAAGCCTGCTCCGATCACAGCACGAAGGCACGGGCGCGGCCAAGGGTCAGGTGTGAACCAATTCACAAACCCGGGGGCCCGTGCGCCGAAGGGATGGCCGCCGACGCGCCCCGCGCCTCGTGGTGACGGGCGCAGGCTACCCAGGATCGAACCGCTCCATGAGCGCGTCCGACGCCCCCTCAGCTCATGCGCAGCGCCAGGAAGAAGTCCAGCTTGTCCTCGAGGCGGGAGAGATCACGGCCGGTCAGCTGCTCGATGCGGCCCACCCGGTACCGCAGCGTGTTCACATGCAGGTGCAGGCGGGTCGCGCAGCGCGTCCAGGAGCCGTCGCAGTCCAGGAACGCCTCCAGCGTCGGGATGAGCTCCGCGCGGTGCCGGCGGTCGTAGTCGCGCAGGGGGTCCAGCAGGCGGGCGGTGAAGGCGCGCCGGACGTCGTCCGGGACGAAGGGCAGCAGCAGCACGTGCGAGGCCAGCTCCTGGTGGCCCGCCGCGCAGACCCGGCCCGGGCGGGCGGCGGCGACGCGGCGGGCGTGCCGGGCCTCCTCCAGGGCGCCGCGCAGGCCCTCCGCCGAGTGGACGGCGGCGCTGACGCCGAAGGTCAGGCGCCCGTCGTCGGCGAGGCCCTGGGCGAGCGGGTCGCGGACGGCCGTCAGGAGCGTGTCGGCGTGCAGGCTGGGTACGGCCGGCTCCTCGGCACCGGTGAGCACGGCCGGCAGCGGCAAGAGGGCCACGGCCTCGTCGCCCGTATGGGCGACGGCGATGCGGTCGGAGGGCTCGGGGCCGGAGGTGTCGGGGTCGACCAGCACCTCCTCCAGCAGCGCCTGGGCCACCGGGCCGCCGGGGATGTCACCGCCCTCCCACTCGACGCGCGCCACGACGACCTGCCAGTGCGGGGCCGTGCCCAGCCCGGGCAGCAGCACCGGCGCGGCCACCCGCAGGCGGGCCGCGATCTCGGCGGGCGCGGCGCCCGCCTGGACCAGTTCGAGGACCTCCTGGGCGAGCCGGCGCCGCACCGTACGGGCCGCCTCCCGGCGGTCGCGCTCGACGGCGATCAGCTGGGTGACGCCGTGCAGCAGGTCGAGCCGCTCCTCGGGCCAGTCCCCGGCGTCCGCCTCGACGGCCAGCAGCCAGTCCGACAGCACCGTCTCGCGCACGTCCCGGGCGGACGCGGCCCGGCCGCTGCTGCGGACGGGGAACAGGGAGTACGTGCTCCCGGCCGCCGTCACCCGGTGCGGGCCGCGCCGGCCCGTGCGCGCGGCGGCCAGGTGCTCGCCCGCCAGGGCGGCGCCGACGGCGGCGGGCAGGCCGGGGCCGGAGTCCGCCAGCGAGGAGCCGGCGATCTGCCGGCCGGTGGGGGACAGCACCCAGGCCCGCAGGTCGAGGTCGGAGCCGAGCAGGTCCAGGACGACCTCCGGGCCGCCGCCCGCCGGGCCGCCCGTCATCAGACGGCGGTGGCGGTCCACGACGGCCGCCAGGTCGCCGGCCCGCTCGCTGGAGACCTGCCGCACGACGTGCTCGGTGATGGAGGCGAAGGAGACCTTCTCGTTCACCGAGAACAGCGGCATCCGGTGCCGGGCGCAGGCCTCGATGAGGTCGTCGGGCGTCGAGGCGATCTCCGCCTCGCCCGCGGCGAGCCCGGCCACGCCCGCGGCCGTCAGGATGCGGACGAACCGCTCGGAGTCCTCCGGCTCCCGCCGCCACGCGAGCCCGGTGAGCACCAGCTCGCCGCCGGAGAGGTAGCGGCTGGGGTCGCGCAGGTCGGTGGTCATCACGCCGCGCACGGTGCGGTCCAGCTCGTCCTCGCCGCCGAGCAGCCGAAGGCCCAGGGCATCGGTCTCCAGCAGTGCGCGCAGCCGCATCGTCGTCGCCGCCGATCTGTCTTCTTGTAACCAGTGGAATGCAGTGAGGTTTCTGAACCCCGTCTTTCGTTCGAATCTACAAGACCGGGGGCCTGGCCAGCCAACCGCTTCATGTTTTCGGTGACTGCACCGGCGGGTCCGTCCGTCGCTCTACTGGGCCCACGCCGCGAGAAACCGTCTCGGAACCGCCAGGAACGACCCGCCGCAGCCCCCCTCGAGAAGAGACATTCATGGACTTCCTGCGCCCCGCCAGCTGGGAGGAGGCTCTGGCCGCGAAGGCCGAGCACCCCTCGGCCGTGCCCATCGCGGGCGGCACGGACGTGATGGTCGAGATCAACTTCGATCACCGCCGGCCGGAGTACCTGCTGGACCTCAACCGCATCGGCGAACTCCACGAGTGGCAGACAGGCGAACACGACGTCCGCCTCGGCGCCGCCGTCCCGTACACCCGCATCCTCGAGCACCTGCGCACCGAGCTGCCCGCGCTCGCGCTGGCCGCCCACACCGTCGGCTCCCCGCAGATCCGCAACCGCGGCAGCGTCGGCGGCAACCTCGGCGCCGCCTCCCCGGCCGGGGACAGCCACCCGGCGCTGCTGGCGGCGGGCGCCGAGGTGGAGGCCGCCTCCGTGCGCGGCACCCGGCTCATCCCGGTCGAGGAGTTCTACACCGGCGTCAAGCGCAACGCGCTCGCGCCCGACGAGCTGATCAGGGCCGTGCGCATCCGCAAGGCCACCGGACCGCAGCAGTTCTCCAAGGTCGGCACCCGCAACGCCATGGTCATCGCCGTGTGCGCCTTCGGTATCGCCCTGCACCCCGGCAGCCGCACCGTGCGCACCGGCATCGGCTCGGCCGCGCCCACGCCCGTACGGGCCCGCGTGGCGGAGGAGTTCCTCGGCGCCGCGCTGGCGGACGCCGGACTGTGGGATTCGGGCCGGCCCCTCGCGCCGTCCGTGGCGGGGGAGTTCGGCCGGCTGGCGGCCGGCGCCTGCAGTCCCATCGACGACGTACGCGGCAGCGCCGCCTATCGCAGGCGCGCGGTCGCCGTCATGGCCCGCCGCACGCTGGGCTGGGTCTGGGACGCCTACCGGGGAAGCGAAGGGAGGGGAGTACGGTGCGCGTGAACTTCACCGTCAACGGCAAGCCCCAGGAGGCCGACGACGTATGGGAGGGCGAGAGCCTGCTGTACGTCCTGCGCGAGCGCGTCGGCCTGCCGGGCTCCAAGAACGCCTGCGAGCAGGGCGAGTGCGGCTCCTGCACCGTCCGCCTCGACGACGTCCCGGTCTGCGCGTGCCTGGTGGCGGCGGGGCAGGTCGAGGGCCGCGAGGTGGTCACCGTCGAGGGGCTCGCCGGCCGCGCCGGGGCGCAGGAGGGTCAACTGGCCCCGGTCCAGCAGGCGTTCGTCGACGCCGGCGCCGTCCAGTGCGGCTTCTGCACCCCCGGCCTCCTCGTCGCCACCGACGAGCTGCTGGAGCGCAACCCCGGCCCCTCCGACGCCGACATCCGCGAGGCCCTCTCGGGCAACCTGTGCCGGTGTACGGGCTACGAGAAGATCCTCGACGCCGTGCGCCTGGCCGCGGCCCGCGCCGCCGAGGCGGGCCGGCGATGAGCGAGGTGACACGTACCCCCACCGCCCTCACCCAGGGCAGCCGCACCCGGGGCGGCATCGGCGAGTCCACCTTGCGCCCGGACGGCACCCTCAAAGTCACGGGAGAGTTCGCCTACGCCTCCGACCTGTGGCACGAGGACATGCTGTGGGGCTTCACCCTCCGCAGCCCCCACGCCCACGCGCGGATCCGCTCCGTCGACGTCTCCGCCGCGCTCGCCACGGCGGGCGTGCACGCCGTCATGACGCACGAGGACCTCCCGGCCGCGACCCGCTACGGGCTGGAGATCGAGGACACCCCCGTCCTCGCCGACGGCGTCGTGCGCCACCACGGCGAAGCGGTGGCCCTCGTCGCCGCCGACCACCCCGAGACGGCCCGCCGCGCCGCCGCCAAGATCAAGGTCGACTACGAGCCCCTGCCCGTCGTCACCGACGAGGAGAGCGCCACCGCCCCCGGCGCCCCGGTGCTCCACCCCGGCCGCACCGATGACCACGCCCCCCACGTGCCGCATCCCAACATCGTCCACCGCCAGCCCATCGTGCGCGGCGACGTGACCGCCGCCCGGGCCCGTGCCGACGTCGTGGTCAGCGGCGAGTACACGGTGGGCATGCAGGACCAGGCATTCCTCGGCCCCGAGTCGGGCCTGGCCGTGCCCGCCGAGGACGGCGGCGTCGACCTCTACATCGCCACCCAGTGGCTGCACGCCGACCTGCGCCAGATCGCACCCGTCCTCGGCCTGCCCGAGGACAAGGTGCGCATGACCCTCTCCGGCGTCGGCGGCGCCTTCGGCGGCCGCGAGGACCTGTCGATGCAGGCCCACGCCTGCCTGCTCGCCCTGCGCACCGGGCGCCCCGTGAAGATCGTCTACAACCGCTTCGAGTCCTTCTTCGGACACGTCCACCGCCACCCCGCCCGGCTCCGCTACGAACACGGGGCCACCCGCGACGGCAAGCTGGCCTACATGACGTGCCGCATCGTCCTGGACGGCGGCGCCTACGCCTCCTCCTCACCGGCCGTCGTCGGCAACGCCGCCTCGCTCTCCGCCGGCCCGTACGTCGTCGACGACGTCGACATCGAGGCGCTCGCGCTCTACACCAACAACCCGCCCTGCGGCGCGATGCGCGGCTTCGGCGCCGTCCAGGCGTGCTTCGCCTACGAGGCCCAGATGGACAAGCTGGCCGCCGCCCTGGAGATGGACCCGGTGGAGTTCCGCCGGCTCAACGCCATGTCCCAGGGCTCGACCATGCCCACCGGACAGGTCGTCGACTCGCCCGCGCCCGTCGCCGAACTCCTGCGCCGCGTCAAGGCGATGCCGATGCCGCCGCAGCGGCAGTGGGAGAGCGCCGGCGGCCCGCCCGACCTCCGCGCGCTGCCGGGCGGGCTGTCCAACACCACCCACGGCGAGGGCGTGGTCCGGGGCGTCGGGTACGCCGTCGGCATCAAGAACGTCGGCTTCTCCGAGGGCTTCGACGACTACTCCACCGCCCGCGTCCGGCTGGAGGCGGTGGCCGGCGAGCCCGTCGCCACCGTCCACACCGCGATGGCGGAGGTCGGTCAGGGCGGCGTCACCGTGCACGCCCAGATCGCCCGCACCGAGCTGGGCGTCGCCCAAGTCACCATCCACCCCGCCGACACCCGCGTCGGCTCCGCCGGCTCCACCTCCGCCTCCCGCCAGACCTACGTCACCGGCGGCGCCGTCAGATGCGCCTGCGAGGCCGTGCGGGAGCGGGTGCTGGAGCGCGGCCGGGCCAAGTTCGGCACGTACCACCCGGCGTGGGCCTCTGCCGAACTCCTGCTGGAGGGCGGCAAGATCGTCACCGACGGGGGCGAGGTCCTCGCCGGCCTCGCGGACGTCCTCGAGGACGAGGCCGTCGACGTCGAGCTGGAGTGGCGGCACCGCCCCACCGAGCCCTTCGACCGGCGCACCGGCCAGGGCTTCGGGCACGTCCAGTACTCCTTCGCCGCCCACCGCGCGGTCGTCGAGGTCGACACCGAACTGGGCCTGGTCAAGGTCGTCGAGCTGGCCTGCGCCCAGGACGTCGGCAAGGCCCTCAACCCGCTGTCCGTCGTCGGCCAGATCCAGGGCGGCAGCACCCAGGGCCTGGGCCTCGCGGTCATGGAGGAGATCGTCGTCGACCCGGCGACCGCGAAGGTCCGCAACCCCTCCTTCACCGACTACCTCATCCCCACCATCCTCGACACCCCCGCCCAACCCGTCGACGTGCTCGAACTCGCCGACGACCACGCCCCGTACGGTCTGCGCGGCGTCGGCGAGGCACCCACGCTCTCCTCGACCCCCGCCGTCGTGGCGGCCATCCGCCAGGCCACCGGCCTGGCCCTGGACCGGGTCCCGGTCCGCCCGGAACACCTCACGGGCACCCAGAGCGTCTCCTGAAGCACCCTCACTCCTCCTCCGCCTCGGGCCGTCCCCCGGGTCGCGCAGCCCCCACCGCAACCTGGAGTTGGCACCATGACCCATACATCCGTGCGGCCGGGGAACCCGGCGCACGGCACGGGCGACGGCCCGTGTCCGCCCGCCGCACTCTCCCGGCTCGACCGGTACTTCCACATCACCGACCGGGGCTCGACCGTCGCACGCGAAGTACGCGGCGGCATCACCACCTTCATGGCGATGAGCTACATCCTGCTGCTCAACCCGCTGATCCTGGCCGGCCCCGACGTGGAGCGGCACACCCTCGGCCGGGCCGGGCTGATCACCGCCACCGCCTGCGCCGCGGCGGCCTGCACGCTGCTGATGGGGCTGGTCGGCAAGGTGCCGCTCGCGCTCGCGGCCGGGCTGGGCGTCTCGGGGGTGGTCTCCACCCAGGTCGCGCCCCACATGACCTGGCCCCAGGCGATGGGCATGTGTGTGATCTACGGTGTGGTGATCATGCTGTTGGTGCTCACCGGGCTGCGCGAGCGCGTCATGAACGCCATCCCGGTCGAGCTGAAGCACGCCATCACCATGGGCATCGGCATGTTCATCGCCCTGATCGGGCTGGTGAAGGCCGGCTTCGTGCACGCCTCGAAGGCCGGCGGCCCGGTCACGCTGGGCCCGGCCGGCGAGCTGGCCGGCTGGCCCGTGCTGCTGTTCTGCGTGACGCTGCTGCTGATCTTCATGCTGCAGGCGCGCGAGGTGCCCGGGGCGATCCTCATCGGCATCGTCGTGGGCACCGTGCTCGCGGTCGTCGTCAACGCCGTCGCCGGCCCGAACCCCCGCAGCTGGCAGAACGGCGCCCCCGAACTGAAGGGCGGCGCCGTCTCCCTGCCCGACTTCTCGCTCTTCGGGAAGGTGGAGTTCGGCGGCTGGGACGCGGTGGGCGGAGTGACCGTCGGCATGATCGTCTTCACGCTGGTGCTGGCCGGCTTCTTCGACGCCATGGCCACCATCATCGGCGTGGGCACCGAGGCCGGCCTCGCAGACGAGCGGGGCCGGATGCCCGGACTGAGCAGGGCCCTGCTCGTCGACGGCGCGGGCGGCGCCATCGGCGGCGCGGCGGGGGCGTCGGGACAGACGGTCTTCATCGAGTCCGCGACGGGGGTGGGCGAGGGCGCCCGCACCGGACTGTCCTCCGTCGTCACCGGGCTGTTCTTCGCCGCCTGCCTGTTCTTCACCCCGCTCACCCGCATCGTCCCCGGCGAGATCGCGGCCGCGGCCCTGGTGGTGATCGGCGCCATGATGATGAGCCACGCCCGGCACATCGACTGGACGGACCGCGCGGTCGCCATCCCGGTGTTCCTCACCGTGGTGCTGATGCCGTTCACCTACTCGATCACGGTGGGCGTCGGCGGCGGCGTCATCGCCTACACGGTCATCAAGGCCGGACAGGGCAGGTGGCGCGAGCCGGGCGCCTTCATGTGGGTCCTGAGCGTGGTCTTCGCCGGCTACTTCGCCCTGCACCCCATCGAGCACTGGCTCGGTGTGAAGTGACACACGAGTGAGGGGAGCGCTGCTGTGCTGGACATCGCCGGAGAACTGCACCACTGGTGCGCGCAAGGACGTGACTTCGCGGTGGCCACCGTGGTGGCTGTGCGGGGCAGCGCGCCCCGTCAGGTGGGCGCGGCGCTGGCCGTCGACGCGGCCGGCAGGGCGATCGGCTCGGTCTCCGGCGGCTGCGTGGAGGGCGCGGTGTACGAGCTGTGCCGCGAGGCCCTCGCGAGCGGCGAGCCGGTGCTGGAACGCTTCGGCTACTCCGACGAGGACGCCTTCGCGGCCGGTCTGACGTGCGGCGGCGTCATCGACGTGCTGGTGATGCCGGTACGGGCCCGGGCACCCGGGCGCCCCGTGCTGGCCGCGGCGTCGGCCGCCGCCGCGCGCGGGGAGGCGGCGGCGCTCGCCCGCGTGGTGACCGGGCCGCCCGGCACCACCGGCCGCGCCCTGCTCGTCCGCGCCGACGGCACCGCCACCGGCGGCCTCGGCGCCGGCGCGGCCCTGGACCGCCGCGCCGCGGCCGAGGCGGCCGCCCTGCTGGACGCGGGCCGCACCGCCACCGTGGAGCTGGGGGCGGACGGCGCGCGGTGCGGCGAGCCAGTGGTGCTGCTGGTCGAATGCAGCGTGCCACCGCCCCGCATGATCGTCTTCGGGGCCGTCGACTTCGCCGCGGCGCTGGTGCGGGCCGGGTCCTTCCTCGGCCACCACGTCACGGTCTGCGACGCCCGGCCGGTCTTCGCCACCGCCGCCCGCTTCCCCACGGCGGACTCGGTCGTCGTGGACTGGCCGCACCGCTACCTCGACTCCCAGAACCTCGACGCCCGTACAGTCCTGTGCGTGCTGACCCACGACGCCAAGTTCGACGTGCCGCTGCTGAAGCGGGCCCTGGCCCTGCCGGTGGCGTACGTCGGGGCGATGGGCTCGCGCCGCACGCACGAGGACCGGCTGGCGCGCCTGCGGGAGGCGGGGGTGACGCAGGAGCAACTGGCCCGGCTGCACTCCCCGATCGGCCTGGACCTCGGGGCCCGGACACCGGAGGAGACGGCGCTGTCCATCGCCGCCGAGATCGTCGCGGTCCGCCGCGGCGGCTCGGGCCTGCCGCTGACGGCCGTCTCGACACCGATCCATCGCCGGGCGGGGACGGCGCTGGTGGGGGCCAGGGTGTGAGGCGACGGCCGTTGTCCGCGGGGCCGGGGCGACCTAGCGTGGCGGCATGTACCGACGAGATCTCTCCCGACCCGTCCGGGCGGCACTGACCGCCGCCACGGCCCTGGTTCTCTGTGTGGGTTGCGCGAGCGGGCCGGAGACGACGAACGCCCGCGAGGAGGCCACATCGCCGGCGGCGGCCGCGGCACGGGCCGCGGGCGGGAAGGAGAGCGCGGCGACCGCGGGGGACCTCAGGCGACAGGCCAGGGGCCTGACCTCCTACCAGGAGGCCGAGCGGGACCTGTGCGAGGCGGGTGAGGAGGGCTCGTTCAACCAGGGGCGCGACGCGTACCGGTTCCGCTGCGTCCGTACGCTCCTGCTGTACTTCGGGGCGGACGGCGGCGTCGAGGACCGCATCCGGGAGGTGGACGCGGCCGTCAAGGACGTCGTGAGGAAGCGGACCGGGGACGCGCCGCGCACGGACCTGCCGACCGAGACGGCGGAGGCGGCCCTGCGGTTCTACGCGAGGGGCGGGGAGGGTTCGGCGCCGACGCTGACCTACCGGTGGTCCGTCGGGGGCGGCGCGCAGAACGCGTTCACGGCACGGGTGGACTGGGAGGACGCGCTCAAGGACAAGCACGGCTTCACCCTGTCCGACCCGGAGAACCGGCTCTGCGACACCAGCGGCGTCGGGTCCCGCGCACAGCGCACGGCCGTGCAGAAGTGCCGGACCGTGGACCAGAAGGCCGAGGTGGCGAAGATCCGGGAGCGGCACCGCCAGGTGTTCCGGGTGACCCTGGAGGACACCTACTACGAGCTCGGCTGGTGACAGCACGGTGGGGCAGACGCGAGCCGCGCCTGCCCCACCGTGGGGTTCATCGCCCGGACCGTCAGCGCATGGTCTTCAGCGTGGCCTCGAGGGAGTCGGCGTAGTTCCGCGCTCCCTCGATCTTCGGGTGGAAGGACTGCGCCGAGATGCCGAAGTCCAGCGGACCCCAGCTCTTCATCGGCTTGTCGCCCGGGGTCAGGTCCGTGACGATGCCGTGGATCGTCTCCGGGCTGCCGCAGATGGCCTTGTTCGTGAAGAACTCCTTGGGGTTGGAGAACGTCACCTTGCCCTTGGACGCCTTGGCAGCCGCCAGCATGTTCTCCGACAGGTGGTCGGCGATGCCGTTCAGCCACATGGACTCGGACGTGCTGATGCCCACGGTCGGGGACAGGATGCCCAGGTTCAGGCACTTGGCGTTGTTCGACAGCAGAGGCGGATAGCCCATCAGGACGATCCTGGCCTTGGGGGCCTTCTCGGCGATCCTGTCGAGCGTCTCGGTGATCGCCGGGCGCACCTTGTCCGTGATCAGGGCCCGCTCGTCCTTGTCCTGCGTCTCACAGGTCGCGGACTTGAAGCACTCCTGGAACACCTTGGTGAACTCGGAGTCGTTGCCGCCGATCGAAATGGTGACGAGGGTGGTGTTGTTGTCCAGGTAGCCCTGGTCGAGCTGCGGGAGCTCCCCGTACTGGCCCTCCTTGGTGATGTTGTACGTCCTCGCTCCCGAGCAGGCGATCATGTGGTAATCCATGTCGCTGTCGCGCAGGTCGGCGTCGTTGCCGATGGACGCGTTGGCGCCCGGCAGCCTGGCCTGGCGGGACCAGGCGTACTTGGACCGGTGGCAGGCCGCCCGCAGGTTGCCGTTCTTGCCGTTGTTGTCGGTCTCGGGGTAGTAGTCGCCGCCCCCGGACTTGGACGCGCCCTCGCCGGAGGAGTACGAGTCACCCATCGCGACGATGAAGTTCTTCGGCTTGCCGGGCAGCTTCTGGAAGCCGACGGCGTCCCAGGCGATGTCCTCGGTGCTGTCGCCGTCCTGGGTGCCGGTGGAGAGCGAGACCTTCGGGGTGCCGGTCATCTCGAACACGCCGAGGTCGACCCAGCGGTTCTCGCCGGTGCGCTGCTGCGCGACCCGGTGGACGGGCTTGCCGTTGCCGGTGTCGATCAGGTACTTGGCCTGGCGGGTGTGCGCGCCGTGGTCGGGCATGTGCACCATGACGCGGGTCCAGCCGTTGATGGCCTGGTTCAGCTTCCAGGTGCCGGTGATCTTCCACTGGTCATTGCCGGGCACGTCCAGCCGGGTGTGGCTGAAGTAGAAGTGGCCACCGAGGCCCGCGGCCAGCTGGTGTGTGTCGATCTTCGACGGGTAGGTGCCGTCACCGCGGCTGCCGAAGTCGAAGGAGAAGGTGCCGTTCGAGAACGTGCTGCCGCACCGGGTGCTCGGGGTGCCGTTCGGGACGTTGTCGACGATCAGCGTGTCGTGCATGCTGGGCTGCTCGACGGTGCACTGCGGCGGGTAGGCGTCCCCGTCCGCCTCCTCCTTGTATGTGTCGTTGAAGCGCAGGATCTCGGTGCCGCACTGCGCCATGCGGCCGCAGTCCTTCCACTGGACCGGCTGGTTCCAGAAGCAGTGGAGGTCCTTGCGGGTGCAGGCGCCCTTGCCCTCGTCGTTCGAGTCGAGGTCGGCGATCTTGCTGGGGTCGCAGCTGTTGGCCGCGGTGCAGAAGAGGCTTTCCTTCGGCTTCACGGTGGTGCGGTCGGCGTTGGTGGTCCACCCGGCCGGCCGGAAGCCGCTGACCATCTTGCCCGGGGACTCCAGACCCTCCAGGGGATGGCCGGCCCAGCCCAGGACCTTCTCCTGGTAGGGCCAGTCCTGGGGGTGCTTGGCGTGGGAGTAGTCGTCCTTGCCGTTGGAGTTCTCCAGGAAGGGGGTGCGGTTGGCCTTCCACAGCGGGTTGGCGGGGTTGTTGGTGAAGCCGACGCCCCACACGCCCTTGTTCTTCGCCGCGTCTTCCTTCGGGTAGAAGCCGGCGTTGTACGCCCAGAGAGCGAAGAACCAGTTCTCGATGTACTTCGGGTCGCCGCCGTTGACGGTCATGCCCGCCGCACGGGTCTTGTTCCACTTCTCGATCAGGATGTTGACGCCCGCGGCGATGTTGGCCGTGTAGTCGAGGGCGATGGCTTCCTGCTTCAGCGGGGAGAGGGCCTTCTCGCCCTTCTTCTCGTGGCCGGCGATGCGCATGCCGTCGGTGACCTGGGTGATGCCGTAACCGCAGTCGGCCTCGTCCCAGTTGACCTTCCACGGGTCGGTCTGCTGGCCGTCGGAGGCGTAGCTGACGCCGTAGTAGTTACCGATCAGCGGGTTGGCGGAGACGCCCGGCACGGCCAGGCGGGTGGCCTGCCACATGTTGGACTCCTGCGCCGTGATGCCCAGCATCACCTGCGCCGGCACCCGGCCGCCGCCCTCCAGCGGGGTCAGCGGGAACAGGCTCTGCGGCTGGTAGGCACCCATGCCGAGGTTCTTCCAGTCCTCGGACCGGGAGATGTGCTTGTTCAGGTTGTTGGTGATGGCCTGGTCGACGGCCCACTCGACCTGGCGCGGCTTGGGCTGCATGGCCATCTTGCGGGGGTCGTTGCGCGGGACCGAGCAGTACCGCTCGGCCTCGACGACCTGGCCGGGGGACCCGGCGGCCACGGCGGCGCGCCCCTTCGCCGCCGGCTTGGCGCCGCCCTTGGCGCCGGTCAGCGCCGGGGACAGCTCACGGCCCTCCGCGGCGTGGGAGCCGGACGAGGTGGGGGGCACCTCGAACTGCGCGCTCCTGCCGGTGCCCAGGCTCTTCAGCTTGATCTTGGTGGTACGGGCGGTGAGGGCCTCCTCCGGACGGATCCGGGAGTCCTTGCCGTCGGCCCACGCCGTTTCGGTGACCATGCCCCGGCCGCGCACGGTCGGGTGGGAGTCCTTGGGCACCTCGGGGCGCTTGACCGTCGACGGAAGCTTGCCCGCCGCCGTGGTCTCGCCGGTGATGAAGACCGTGCCGCCGGGCGTCGAGGACAGATCCATCGCGGTGAGCTTGCCGGTGGCCAGGGTCGTGGCGCGGTTCTTGGCCGCGTCCGCCGTGGCTATCTCCCCCGCGGAGACCCGGTTGACCGCACCCTGCGGGACCGCGGTGCTCGCGGCGAGGCCCTTGGCGGCCTTCGCGGCGGGACGGTCCATGTAGACCAGGCCGCCGTCGGCGTCCGGCTTGAGCTGGAAGGGGATCCCGTTGGTCTTCACCACGGGGGTCCGCTTGCCGCTCTTGTCGTCGATCTTGACGACGCGGGCGGAGTCCGCCGCGAGGATCTTCCCGCCGGCCGCCGGAACGGCCGAGGTGACCTGGCCCTCGAGCTCGACGGGTGTGGCGGTGGCACCGGTCGCCGCGTCCACCTTCACCAGGCGGGTGGCGTTCTTGTCCTCACCGGCGTACTGCGAGAGCACCGCGCTCTCGCCGGTGCCGCAGCCGGGGCTGAAGTGGGCGAGGGATGCCTGCAGGCCCAGCTTGTTGACCGCGCCGGTGCCCAGGTCCACGATCGCCGTGAAGGCGCCGTGGTGCATCAGGTCGGCCTTGTTGGTGAACGTACGGGGCGCGTAGGCGACCACGGCGCGCTTGCCGGAACCGGTCACACAGGCGTTGCCGATCCAGGTGTCGGTGTCGAAGCCCGGCTCGGACAGGGTCGCGGCGGTGCGCCAGGTGAACCCGTCCTTCTCGTCGGCCACCAGCAGGTGGAAGCCGTCGCCGTCACCGGACGTCGTCCACGCGTGGTCGGTGGACTTCTTGTAGTCCTTGCCCAGGATGCCGGCGCGCTGGGACGGCTCGACCGTCAGGCCCGCCTTCCCCTTGGTGTCCGCCGACGGGACGGGGGACGGCGCGGGCTTGCCGTCGGCCGCCCAGGCGGCGGCGACGCTGCCCTGGGTCAGACCGGCGACCATCAGAGCGGCGGCCGCGGCCGCTATGGGCACCCGCGCTCTTCGTCGGAATCTCAACGATTCTCCTTTTTCGCAGGGTCGAACCGCGGTCGGCGCACGCCGGACGCGGAGAGCGGCCGCCCCCGACCGGGCCCGTGGCAACAGGAGGGTCACCGGGCCGGAGGGCGGCACAACGTGGGGTTCCGGGTGAGCTCGGGCAGTCGACGCCGGGACGGCGGAGGGCATCCGAGGGGACCGGGAACGGTGCTCCTACAGGGAAGTTAATCGGGCGTCATCGAACGCGGGCACAGCCATGAGCGGCACAAACATCCCGGTAGGGCGAGGAGTTGAAAAGTCTCGTACAGGTGTCCGTAGCAGTTTCATAAAGGGCACTTAAAGGCACAAGATCTTTCAGTCGACTTGGCCGAAAAGGGCAAGGAGTGGCGTTAAGTGATCCAGGAAGAGGAAGCTCCGGATCAGGCGCAGATGTGATGAGCTGGTACGCCCGCCGGTTCAGCACACGGCTGTGACCGGCCGATAGAGATCGGGACAGACGGTACGCACGAGGAGGGCGGAGACGGCATGGCGATGGTCCACGAGTGGCACATGGCGGCCAACATCGGAGCGGGGCTCGGCTTCGGCGCGATCATCGGGCTGGAGCGACAGTGGCGGGCCCGGATGGCCGGGCTGCGGACGAACGCGCTCGTGGCCGCCGGCTCCGCCCTCTTCGTCCTGCTGTCGACCTACGGCTTCGCCGACGCCACCAGTTCGACCGGCTACGACGGCTCGCGCGTCGCCGCGCAGATCGTCTCCGGCATCGGCTTCCTCGGCGCCGGCGTCATCATGCGCGACGGGCTGAGCGTACGGGGCCTGAACACCGCCGCGACCCTGTGGTGTTCGGCCGCCGTCGGAGCCCTCGCCGGAACCGGCCTGTATGTGATCGCCGCGCTCGGCACGGTCGGCGTCGTCGGCGCCAACACCCTGCTGCGCCCGCTGGCCCGGGGCCTGGACCGCGGACCGCACGGCGGTGCGGAGATCTCCACCGACTACCACTTCGAGGTGGTGTGCACCGAGCCCGAGGAGGCCCACGTGCGCACCCTGGTCGTCCAGGCCGTCACCCGCCCCGGCTTCCGGCTGCGCTCGGTGGACAGCCGTGACGCGGAGACCGCGGGCAAGGTGACGGTCTCGGCCGAGCTCACCACCGAGCGCCGCGACGACAGCCTCCTGGAGGAGGCCGTCAGCAGGCTCTCGCTGGAGCCCGCCGTCTCCGCCGTCGGATGGACCGTGCTGCACGGCCCGGACGACGACAACGGCGATGCGGACGACGGCTACGACTCCGGCCGCCGCCGGGGCAGGCGGCGGGTGCGGAACCTGTTCACCGGGCGGTGAGCCCCGCCGCCGGCACCGGGGTCAGTCGGCGATGCCGCGGAAGGAGATGACCCGCTCCACGGTGGCGCGCACCAGGTACTCGCCGGCCACGGAGTTGCGCTCGCCGTACGCCGCCGCCCGCTCGGTCCCCATGTACCGGCCGCCGATGCGGGTGGCCCAGGCGCGCAGCTCGCCCGGGTCGTCGGTGAAACGGGCCGTGCACTCCAGGGTGACGTAGCTGTAGGGCGGTTCCTGGTCGTCCACGCACAGGGCGAAACGCGGCTCGCGGCGCAGCGCCCGGTACTTCAGCGACTCGTGCCAGGTGGTGAAGACGACCTCGACGGTGCCGGGGCCGGCGGTGTCGTCGAGGAGGAACCACACCGGGGTGACGTGCGGGCGGCCGTCCTTGCGGGTGGTCGCCAGCTTGCCGGTCCGGGAGCCGGACACGACGAACGCCCGCCACTCGTCCTCGGTCATGGGTCGCACGGGTGTCTCCCTTCTGCCTAGCGGGCGCTCAGGTCCGCGATGGTCTCGTTCAGCCAGGTGAGTTCGGCCTCCGAGGTGGCCCTGGCGATGGTCAGGACGCCGCGCCGGAACGGGTCGTCGACGTCCTTGATGCTCAAGGGGCGGTCCCCGCTGTAGAAGAAGCTGCTCGGCTCCTGGAGGAAGGTCAGCCGCCGGCGCAGCACGTCCGCCTGCGCCTGCGGCTCCGGAAGGTGACGCAGGAAGGCGAGGAGGGTGAACCAGCGGTTCTCGTCGGTGATGAAGGGGTCGTCGGGTTTGCGGAGCAACTCCAGCAGCGTCTGCCGGCCCTGGTCGGTCAGGCTCAGCATGTGCCGGGGCGCGGCCGCCGCGCCGGGTTGTGACTCCCGTACCAGCAGGCCGGCCTTCTCCATGCGCTTGATGGCGGGGTACAGGGTGCCGTGGCTGATGGCGCGTACGTGGCCGGTCAGCCGGGCGATGCGGGTGCGCAGCTCGTAGCCGTGCAGCGGTTCTTCGTAGAGGAAGCCGAGGGTGGCGAGGTCCAACATGCTTGACATGGTCGGACAGCATAGGGCTAGAGTTGGGCATAGGTCGATACGACTCATGGCGTATACGACATACATAGATGACGATGCCTGGCCTGCTGCGTGTCTTCCATCCGCGGATCCGGGCAAGGAGGTACAGCCTTGTCGGCCTCATCCATGCCGCAAACCGCCGAGAGCGCGACCCGGGGAGGATTAGCCGCCCCGCCGCCGGCGCCCGCGGCGTTCCCTGTCGCGGCGCTGGCCGCACTCTCGCTCTCGGTGTTCGCCCTGTGCTCGGCCGAGTTCGCCCTCATCGGCCTGCTGCTCAACGTCTCGGAGGACCTGAACGTCTCGGTGGGCAGCGCGGGTCAGCTGCTGAGCGCCTACGCGATCGCGGTCGCGGTCGGCGGTCCGCTCGTGACCGTCGCGACCTCGCGCGTCGCACCCAAACTGCTCGCGCTGGTCCTGCTGCTGGTCTTCGCGGCGGCCAACGTCCTCGGCGCCCTCGCGCCGTCCTTCTCCCTGCTCATGGGCGCCCGCACGCTGGGCGCGCTGACCCACAGCACCTTCGCGGCGGTGTGCATCCTCATCGCCGTACGCCTCTCGCCCCCCGACCGTCGCGCGTCCGCCATCGCCTGGGTGGCGGGCGGCCTCGGCCTGGCCACCGTGCTGGGCGGGCCCATCGGCACCGCGATCGGCGAACAGTGGGGCTGGCGCGCCACGTTCTGGTGCGTGGCCGGTGCCGCGGTGGTGGGCTTCGCGGCCCTGTCCTTCCTGGTCCCCGGCCACCTGGACCGCGGTGAGAGCGAGTCCATGCGCAGCGAACTGGGCATCCTGCGCCGCCCGCAGGTGCTGTGGGCCCTGGCGGTCACCGCCGTCTCGCAGGCGGGCTGGTTCCTGCTCTACAGCTACATCTCGCCGCTGCTGCAGAACGTGACCGGCTTCGGCGCGGGAGTCGCCACCATCCTGCTCTTCGTCTTCGGCTTCGGCGGCTTCGTGGGCAACGCCCTGGGCGGCAAGCTGGCGGACCGGACCCTGCGCGGGACGCTCGCGAGCATGCTCGTCCTGCTGGCGGCCACGTTGCTGCTGCTCTCCTTCACGGCCGAGTCCCGGATCGTCGTGCCGGTCGCGGTCTTCCTCATCGGCCTGGCGTCCGGCGCCCTCGTGCCGCCGCTGCAGTCCTGGGTGCTCGGCGCGGCGGGCGGCGGATCGGCGCTGGCCCTGGCGGCCAACACCTCGGCCTTCAACCTCGGCAACGCCGTGGGCTCCTGGTCCGGCTCGCAGTTCCTGGACTCCGGTACCGACGTCACCTCGCTGGCCTGGATCGGGGCCGTGGTCGTGGTCGTCGCGCTCGCCGGCGCGTGGGTGGCCCTCGGCCGCCGGAAGCGGGAGACCACGGGCAGCTGAAAGACCGCGGGCCCGCGTGGGGACCCCCGCTCCGCGCAGGCCCGCTTCCCCGGCCGGCCGGCAGACGCCGGCCGGCCGGCTCGTGCGTTCCGGGCCCGGGCCGCGGTCCCTCACGGTTGACCGATTCGCAGGGGTCCGCCGCGCCGGACTCTTCTGAACAGGCCCACTGCTGGTGAAGAATGAGACCGATCGGTATGAGTTGTGGACCAACCCCCGAGGAGAACCTGTGCCGAAGCCGAAGCAGTTCCGGTCCGAGCAGACGCGCCAGGCGCTGATCCTGGCGGCCGCGGAGCTCTTCGATCGCTACGGCTACGGCGCGACCAGCGTGAGCGACATCCTGGAGCACGCGGCGTCCTCGAAAGGGGCGATGTACTTCCACTTCGCCGGCAAGGAGGAGCTGGCGTACGCGGTGGTGGAGGAGCAGCACCGGCTCTGGACGGCGGAGGCCGAGGTGCTGGCGAGCGCCCAGGGGTCGGGTCTTGAACTGATGCTGCAGCTGTCGCGGGATCTGGCCGAGCTCCTGCGCGTCAATGTGGTGGTGCGCGCCGGCATCCGGCTCACCTTCGAGAACGCGACGTACCGGGACCCGGTCCCCGGGATCTACGGGGACTGGGTCGGCGTCATCACCGGCCTGCTGGAGCGGGCCCGTGACCAGCGGGAGCTGCGGGCGGACGTCCAGCCGGACTTCCTCGCCAGGGTCTTCGTCAGCTCCTACACCGGGGTACGGGTGCTGTCCCAGGCGCTGGGAACGGAACTGGCCCCGCAGCTGGGCGAGATGTGGGAGGCGCTTCTTCCGTGCGCCGTGCACCCGCGCAAGCTCGCCCACTTCCGGGCGTACGCCAGGGCCCTGCACTGCGGGGGGGTCGCCGTCGCGCGACCGGTCTGACCGGCAGGCACGGGCGGGCGCCGTCTGGCGCCCGCATCAGGGGAGTTGCTGATCCTTACGCGCCAATTCTGCGTCAAAAACGTGGAGTTGGGTCTGTGGTGGACGACAGGACGCGGAATCGCGGTCTCGTCCGCCGGTGCGAACCAGGGCGCGTGGGGCAGTAACTCCCCTTTTTTCGCTGCGCCTTCAGTGATGTCCCCCGTTGCCGACATGGTCAGCCCTTCCTGAACGTGTATGTAGCAGCCAGATATTCGTACCACGCGGTCTTGCTTGGCGCCCAGATTCTTTGCTCGGTCTTGGTGATCCCCGAACGCCCCCTTCTCGCGCTGCCCATATATCCGCATTCGCGCGGATTGCTCCGGTGAGTACTCCGCTGTCGGACGGATGAAACAGGGGCAAACCGGGCCATGGATCGAATCGATCTATGTCTGTTGACAAGGACGATCGGTTTGGTTTTAGTTGGGGTCTGGCGGCGGCCGGATCCGGCACGGACCCGGCACCGAGGACGCACATGTCCCCCCGCACACAGCGGAGTTGAGGACGCGTCACCACGACGACTGCCCTACACCCCAGCTCACCCCCCACCCCGGCCATCCGGCGCCCCGGCCCAGGCGCGCCGGACGCCGCTGCGGTGCGGCCGGCCGAAGAGGAGCGAACACCGTGAGGTTCGGCAACGACTTACGCATCAGAGCGGTCGGTTCCTGGTTCCCCGATACCAGCGAAACCGCTGCTCAGGCCATGGAGGACGGCCGTCTGGACGAGGGCTCCGCCCGACGCGCCGGCATCAGCGCTCTACCGGTCTCCCACGTCCCGGCACCCGACATGGCGGTGCTGGCCGCACGCACTGCACTTGAACGCTCCGGCTGGCAGTCGAACGACATCGACCTGCTGATCCATACCTGGCTCTACTACCAGGGCCACGAACTCTGGTCGCCCCCGCACTACATCGCCCACCGGCTCGGCGCCACCTCCTGCCTGCCCCTGGCCATCCACCAGGGCTGCGACGGCGGGGCGCTCGCCCTCTACGACGCCGCCCTGCGGCTGCGGGCGGACCCCGGCGTCTCCAAGGCCCTGGTCACCTCCTCCGACCGCTTCGTGCCACCCGGCATCGACCGCTGGAACTCCTACCCCTCCATGGGACTCGGCGACGCCGCCGCCGCGATCCTGCTGCACCGGTCCACGTCAGGCGACGACGCGTTCATCCTGCCGGCGCTGAACACCGTCTCCGCCGTCGAGATGGAAGTCGTCCTGCGCGGACACGCCCCCCTCGCCGCCGCACCCCTGGAGGCCGGCGCGCCCGTCGACGCCGTGACCGCCGCCCGCCAGGCCACCGCCGACATGGGCAAGGGCGTCTTCGACGCCATCGCCCGCGAACGCATCCGCACCGTCCTGCAGAACACCCTGCGCGACGCCCTCGTCGAACCCGACGACCCGCGCCTGCGCTGCCTCGTGCTGCCCCGGGTCGGCGCGCGCACCCTCGACGCCCAGTACCTCCCCGTCCTCGAGGACGTTCTCAAGTGCGAGCAGCTGCGCTTCGACGACCGCACCGGCCACCTCGGCTGCAGCGACTGGGGAGCCGACCTCGACGAGCTGTACACCCGCCAGCTCCTCGCCCCCGGCGAGATGGCCGTCCTCATCGGCGCGGGCGGCGGCTTCACCTGGGTGTGCGCCCTCGTCCAGGCACCCGGCACCGACTAGCGAGAAGGCGAGAGAGTGAACACCGGACTGTTGTCCCTCGGCACCCACCTGCCCGAGAACGTCATCGACAACCACCGCATAGCCCAGTGGACCGGCGCCGAAGCCGAGTGGGTGACCGAGCGCACCGGCGTCCTGGAACGGCGCTACTGCGCCCCCGGCACCACCACCTCGGAGATCGCCTACCGGGCGGCGGCCCACGCCCTGGACGGACTGCCCCAGCTCGCCCAGCAGTTGCAGCACATCGTCGTGGCCACCTCCACGCCCGACCAGCCGCAGCCCTCCACGGCCGCCGTCCTCCAGGACCGGCTCGGACTGCCCGGCGTGCCCGCCTTCGACGTCAACGCGGTCTGCTCGGGCTTCCTCTACGGCCTGTCCATCGCCGACTCCCTGCTCGCCACCCGGACACCCGGACGCACCGCGCTGGTCGTGGGCGCCGACATCTACTCGACCATGATGGACCGGACCGACCGTCGGACGGTCAGTCTCTTCGGCGACGGAGCCGGGGCCGTGGTCCTGGGACCCGTACCCGAGGGATACGGCATCCGCCACGTCCACCTGACCGCCGACGGCGCCCACCGCGAGTACGTCGAGGTCGTCGCGGGCGGCACCCGTCAGCCGCTGGACGCCGGGGCCCGCGAGCGCGGCGAACACCTCTTCCGCATGCGGGGCCGCGAGGTGCGCGAGTACGCGATGCGCACCTTCCCCAAGGTCATCTCGGAGGCCCTCGCCGGAAGCGGCCTGCGGCTCGAGGACATCGGACGCTTCATCTTCCACCAGGCCAACACCCGCCTCATCGAGAGCTGTGTCCGCGAGATGGGCCTCGACCCCGCCCGGGTCCCGCTCACCGCCCCCTTCCTGGGCAACACCGCGGCCGCCTCCATCCCGCTCACCCTCCACCACGAGCACGCCCGCCGCCCCTTCGAGCGCGGTGAACACCTGCTGCTCGCCGCCGTGGGCGGCGGCATGACCGCCGGCGCCGCCGTCGTCACCTGGTACTGACCGCGTTCCGCGCACCCCACCGATCCCCAAGGAAGGAGACCAGCGTGCGACTCGCTGGACGAACAGCAGTGATCACCGGAGGCACCCGTGGCCTCGGGCGTGCCATCGCGGAGCGCTATCTGGACGAGGGCGCCAACGTGGTGGCCGCGGCACGCAGCCCCTACGACTTCAAGGAGGTGCTGGACCGGCACCCGGACCGGGCCCGCCTGGAGATCGTGGACGTCACCCGCGCCGACTCGCTGCGCACCCTGATGGCCTCGGCCCGCGCCTGCTTCGGAGGGGTCGACGTGGTCGTCGCCAACGCCGGGGTCAGCCGCGACGGCCGGGTCGAGAAGCTGTCCGAGGAACACTGGCAGGAGATGGTCGCCACCAACCTCACCGGCACCTTCCTCACCACCCAGGCGGCCGTGCCGGTGCTGAGCGAGCGCGGCGGCCGGATCATCAACGTCTCCTCCAGCATGGCGACGCGGGTCGCCGTGGGCGCCGCCGGCTACTGCGCGACCAAGGCTGCCATCGAGATGTTCACCAAGGTCTCCGCCATCGAACTCGCCCGCAAGGGCATCCTGGTCAACGCCCTCGCCCCGGGAATCATCGACGCGGGCATGGGCGAGGACCTCAAGAGCAACGACAAGGCATGGGAGACCTACCGCACCCGCTTCGCCCTCGGCCGGGCCGGGCGCGCCGAGGAGGTCGCGGACGCCGCGGTCTTCCTGGCCGACGAGGCCAGCTCCTACGTCAACGGCCATGTGCTCGAGGTCAACGGAGGTCTGCTGTGGGCGTGATCGCAGACCGTCAGCACCCGGCCGGCGCCGGGTCCGGGCAGCGGCGGCCCGCCTCCCGCGGTGAGGTCCGGCTCGAGACGCTGCCCGGCGCGGTGGCCGTCATCCGGCTCGACCGCCCCCCGCTCAACATCCTCGACCGCGACATGCAGGCACAGCTGCACCGCGCCGCCGACGAGGCCGCGGAACGCGACGACGTCCGGGCGGTCGTCCTTTACGGCGGTCCGCGGGCGTTCTCCGCCGGCGCCGACATCCGCGAGATGGCCGGCATGTCGCACCTGGCCATGTCACGCCACGCCCCCCTTCTCCAGGCGGCGTTCAACGCCGTGGCCGCCATCCCCAAGCCGGTGATCGCCGCCGTCAACGGACCGGCGCTGGGCGGCGGATGCGAGCTGGCCCTCACCGCCGACCACCGCGTCTGCGGCCGCGGCGCCCGGCTGGGACTGCCGGAGGTGCTGCTGGGCGTCATGCCCGGCGCGGGCGGCACCCAGCGGCTGCCGCGCCTGGTCGGGCCCGCCCGCGCCAAGGACCTGATGATGACCGGCCGGGTCGTCAGCGCGGCCGAGGCCCGCTCCATCGGCCTGGCCGACGAGGTCGTCACCGACTCCCAGGTACTGGAGACGGCCGTGGCCCGGGCCACGGCCCTGGCCAAGGGCCCCGCCGTCGCCCTCGCGGCCATCAAACAGGCCGTCGACCAGGGCGGCACGACCGACCTGGGAACGGGACTCGCCCTGGAGACCCGGCTGTTCTCCGCCCTGTTCGCCACCGACGACCGGACCGCCGGCATGCGGGGCTTCCTCGAGAACGGGCCCGGCCGCGCCGAGTTCACCGGCCGGTGACCGAGCCCGCAGCAGACCACCGCACGACCCCCGAGGACACCGAGGAACAAGGAGCCAAGAGGTGACGACGAGCACACCGCCGCGGTCCGCGGCCACGGACACCAGGCCCATCACCCTGGTCGACGGATACGTCCCCGTCATCGACATCTCCGGAGCCCGCCAGGGCGACCGGGACAGCCGCCTCAAGGTCGCCCGGACCATCGGCGACGTCTGTGAGACCAGCGGCTTCATGGCCATCGCCGGGCACGGGGTGTCCCCGACGGCCATCCGCGACGTCTACGAGGCCACACGGGCCTTCTTCGCCCTCCCCGACGCACACAAGCAGCGCCTCCTCGCCGATGAGGACGACCCGCTGATGCGGGGGTTCGGCCGCAAGGGCAACCTGGCCGCGGCCAACACCGGGGCGGACCCGGAACAGGCCCGCCGGCTCGCGGACCTGTCCGAGACCTACACCTACAACCGGCTCGGCGACCCGGGAGCCACCGGCATCCCCGCCGACGCCCCCGCCCGGCTGAGCCTGCCCAACAAATGGCCGGACCTGCCGGGATTCCGGGAGGCCTACACCGCCTACTACGCGGCCATGGAGGAGCTGGCCCAGGAGCTCATGCGCCTCTTCGCGCTGGCCCTGGACCTGCCCGAGCACTGGTTCGACGACAAGATCGACCGGCACATGACGAACCTGACGGCCAACTACTACCCCGGCCAGCAGCACCCGCCGGCCCCCGGCCAGCTGCGCAAGGGGGTCCACAGCGACTGGGGCAGCCTCACCATCCTGTACCAGGACGGCGCCCCCGGCGGCCTCCAGGTCCTCGGCAAGGACGGCCGCTGGGTGGACGTGCCGGCCATCGCCGGGACGTTCGTCATCAACATCGGCGACCTGATGGCCTTCTGGACCAACAACCGGTGGGTGAGCACCGTCCACCGCGTGGTCAACCCGCCGCGCGAAGTGGCCCTGCGCGAGCGCTACTCCGTACCGTTCTTCCTCCAGCCCAACTACGACGCCCCCATCGAGTGCATTCCCACCTGCACCGGGCCGGGCAACCCGCCGCGCCACCCCGCCACCACCTCCGGGGCCTATCTCACCGGCAAGCTCAGCGCCGCGTACGGGATATGAGCGCCGGCCCACAGCCGCGGGCCGGGGCACGCGGCCGGCCCCGGGGATGGGCGATCTGTGCCGCCACCGCCGCGGGGGCGGTGCTGGCCCTGCAGGCGTGGGTCAACGGCCGGCTGGGCGAGGCGGTGCACGACCCGGTGGCGGCGGCCGCCGTCTCCGACGGCCTCAGCTTCGCGGTGCTGGCACTCGGCTGCCCCTTCCTGCCGGGATTCCGCCGCGGCGCCGCCAGGCTGGCCCAGCGCACCGCGCCCGGACCCGCCCGGGGCGCCGCCCCGGCGCCGGTGCTGCGGCCCTGGCACTTCCTCGGCGGCATCGTCGGCGGCGTGGTGGTGCTCTCCCAGGCGACGAGCACCGCCGCACTGGGCGCGGCCCTCTACACGATCGCCCTGGTGGCGGGCCAGAGCCTGAGCGGGCTGTGGGTCGACCACCGCGGCGTCGGCCCGGGGGAGGCCACCAGGGCCGACGCCCGCCGCCTGGCCGGCGCCGCGCTCGCCCTGGCCGCCGTGGCCGTACCGCTCCTGGGCTCCCTCACCGCCCACACCCTCTGGCTGGCCCTGCTCCCGTTCGCGGCGGGCATCGGCCTGTCCTGGCAGATGGCCGTCAACGGCAGGCTCAACGCCGTGGCCGGCAGCCCCTATCCGTCCGTGGCGCTGAACTTCCTCCTCGGCGTCCTCGTCGTCGCGGCCGCCCTGGTCGTCGACCTCGCCGCGTCGGGAGCGCCGGCGCACTGGCCGCACGATGCCCTGCTCTACAGCGGCGGCCTGCTGGGCGTGGTCTTCGTGCTGGCCTCGGTGCTCCTGGTGCGGCACACCGGCGTCCTGGTCATGGGCCTGGCCATGACCGCCGGGCAGACCCTGGGCTCCCTCGCCCTGGACCTCGCCGCCGACGGCGGCGGGCGGACGGGCATCACCACGCTTCTGTCCTCCGCGGCGATCCTCGTCGCCGCCGTCCTCGCCGCCCGGCCGCCCGCCGCGCGACGAGCCGATCCACACACTCCCCTTCCCGAAAGGCAGTTGACATGACCCTCCAGATCAGTGAAGAGACGACGGCCGGCACCGCCCTCGCCGGGCGCCCGGACATCGAGCTCCGCAGCGACATCACCGTCGAGCTCGTGGACCACAGCGCCAGCGACCTCAGCGTGGTCCGCGCGGCACGCGTCTCCACCGCCGGCGAACGCGCCCAGCGCGAGGACAAGGGCGACGGCTACACCGAGGGCCTGATCAAGTACCTGATGCGCTGCCGCCACGGCAGCCCCTTCGAGCACAACTACATGACGTTCCTCGTCAGCGCCCCCATCTTCACGGTCCGGCACATGATGCGGCACCGCACCTGGTCCTTCAACGAGGAGAGCGCCCGCTACCGCGAGCTGGAGCCGGTCTTCTACGTCCCCGACGAGCAGCGCCTGCTGCGCCAGGAGGGCAAGCCGGGGCACTACCAGTACGTCCCCGGCGGGCCCGGCGACCTCGAAGACGTCGTCACCTCGGCCAGCGAGGTCTACCTGGCCGCCTACCGCGAGTACAGCCGGATGCTGGACTCCGGCATCGCCCGGGAGATCGCCCGCATGGTGCTCCCGGTGGCCACGTACTCCTCGGTCTACGCCACCTGCAACGCCCGTGCCCTCATGCACTTCCTCGGCCTGCGCACCAACCGCCCCGACTCCGCCTACCCGTCCTCCCCGCAGCGGGAGATCGAGCTGGTGGCCGAGGGCATGGAGGCCGAGTTCGCCCGTCTGATGCCCCTCACCCACGCGGCGTTCGAGTCCTACGGGCGCGTCAGCCCGTAACCCCGCACGCCCCCACGACGGCCGGCCGGGCAGCGTCTCCCCCTTCCGCCGCCCGGCCGGCGCCCCCTCCTCCCTCACCCAGACAGGTTGGATTCCACGTGCGCGTCACCATTTATGCGGGATCGTCGTCCGGCAACCGTCCGGCCTTCGCCCAGGAGGCGGCCGCCTTCGCCCGCCGGCTGGCCCAGGCCGGGGCGGACATCGTCTACGGCGGCGGAAGCGTCGGCCTCATGGGAGTGGTCGCCGACGCGGCCCTCGCGGCCGGCGGCAAGGTCATCGGCGTGATCCCGACGTCCCTGGCCGATGCGGAGGTCGCCCACACCTCGCTCACCGAACTGCACGTCGTCGACACGATGCAGGAACGCAAGCACATGATGGAGACCCTCGGCGACTGCTTCGTCGCGATGCCCGGCGGCGTGGGAACGCTGGAGGAGACCTTCGAGGTCTGGGCCGCGCTGGTCCTCGGCCACCACGGCAAACCCGTCACCCTCCTGAACACCGAGAACTACTGGAGCCGTCTGCTGTCGCTGGCGACGAAGGCCGCCCACTACGGCTTCATGAGCCCCCGCGAGAGCGCCTCGCTGCTGCCGGTGCGCGACGCCGACGAACTGCTCCAGCTGATGAACCACTGGACCCCGCCGCCCCCGCGCTGGCAGCGGCCCGCCGCCGTCCCCGCCGCCCTGACCGCCGCCGGCTGAGGGATAAGGAGAGCCGCCATGGAAGCCGAAGCCCTCATCGAGCAGCTCCTCGGCCAGGACTGCGAGACCGTCGTGGACATCGCCGGCCTGCTCTGCGACCGCCACCCGCGCGAGCGCCGGGCGCTGAGCGTCGTCCACCCGGACGGGGAGCGACTGCGGGTGGAGCACGTCACGTACGGCGAACTCGCCGACCGTTCACAGCACCTGGCCGGCGGCCTCGCCGGCCTGGGCATCGGCCCCGGGGACCACGTGGCCACCCTCATGGGCAAGTCCGCCGAACTCGTCGTGGTGCTGCTCGCCCTCTGGCGGCTCGGCGCCGTCCACGTCCCCCTGTTCACCGCCTTCGCGGACGCGGCCATCGCCGCCCGCACCACCACGGCCAGGGCCCTGGTGACCGACGCGGACCTGCTGGCCAAGCTGGACCCGCTGCGCGACGCCGCCGGCGCGACGCCCTGGACGGTGGTCGTCAACGGCGACGCGGCCACGGCGGCCCCGGCCACGGGCACCGCGCCGACGCTGCGCGCGCTGGAGGCCGAAGGAGCCGCCGCACCCCCGCCGGCCCGCGTCCGGCGGGCGAGCGACGCCCCCTTCCTCACCCTCTACACCTCCGGCACCACGGGCGCGCCCAAAGCGGTCCCCGTCCCCGCCCGGGCCCTCGCGGCGTTCGTCTCCTACCAGCACCACGCGCTGGACCACCGCGCGGACGACGTGTTCTGGAACATGAGCGACCCCGGCTGGGGATACGGCCTCTACCAGGCCGTCATCGGACCGCTGGCCCTGGGCCGCCACACCCTGCTGCTCGCGTCCGGGTTCGACGCCGCCCTGACCCTGCGCGTCCTGGCCGAGCTGAAGGTCACCAACTTCGCGGCCGCGCCCACCGTCTACCGCGCCCTGCGCAATCACGACGGCCCCTTCAGCCGCCCGGCCGCCCTGCGCTGCTGTTCGGCCGCCGGTGAACCCCTGAACCCGGACCTGCCGCGCTGGGCGGAGGAACACCTGGGCGCGACCATCCACGACCACTACGGCCAGACCGAACTGGGCATGGTCCTCGGCACCGCCTGGCACCCCGGCCACCGTGCGGCACCCGTCCCCGGCCGCATGGGCCCGGCCCTGCCCGGCTGGACCCTGGCCGTGATCGACGAGAGCACCCACCGGCCGCTGCCCGCCGGGACGGTGGGCTGCCTCGCCGTCGACGTGCCGCGCAGCCCCCTGATGTGGTTCACCCACTACCTCGGGGGCCGGCCGCGGACCTCCGGGCGGTTCAGCCCGGACGGCCGGTGGTTCCTCACCGGCGACCTGGCGAGCGCCGACGACCAGGGCCGGTTCGCCTTCGCGGGCCGTGACGACGACGTCATCATCATGGCCGGCTACCGCATCGGCCCGGTGGACGTGGAGAACGCCCTCCTGGAGCACCCGGCCGTCGCCGAGGCCGCCGTCACCGCCGTCGACGACGATCTGCGCGGCGAGGTACTGGAGGCGTTCGTCGTCCTCACCCCCGCCTCCATCCCCGGCGACGACCTGGCCGACGCCCTCCGCCTCCACGTCAAGCACCGCCTCGCCGCCCACCTCTACCCCCGTGCCGTGCACTTCCGGCACTGCCTGCCCAGGACGGAGAGCGGAAAGGTGAAGCGGAAGCAGCTCCGCCACGAGCGCGAGCGGGAACTCGCGACGGTGTGACGGCCTCCCGGCAGGCACCCACGGTGAAGGCCGGGTGACCCGGCGTCGCTTCGATGAATCTTCACATGTGGGTGTGACCGGCGGTACGGGCCGCCGTGGGGCCCTCGGTATGCCGGTTATGCCCCGTGCGCTTGGTGAACCTGTGTCCATTTATGTTCCACGAGCGCCGAGGGCCCCTCGTATCTGTTACTCGATCCTGTGAAGAAGTTGTGATGGTTGGGTAAAGGAATCGGATAGCAGGTCCCTCCCGTGCGTCGTCGGACGTCAACGCGGTTGGCCGTGCCACCTGTTCGCGTGCTTATATCTGCGCACCGCAGCGGTCCTGAGAACGGTGGTCGGTCAAGACCGGGCCGCTGAGGTGCACATTGAGAAACATTCAGACAAATGAAGGGTGCGCGAATAATGCGTGACAACCTCGAGACCCGTGAGATCGCCGACGCCGAGCTGGACGCCGTTTCCGGCGGTGTCAGCATTTCCGGTGGCCTCCTCGGCGCCGTGACCGGCGACGTCCACAACGTGCTCGGCACCGTGACCTCGCTGCAGACCGTCCAGGCCGCCCCCGGCGTCGTCGGCCAGGTCGAGGGCATCGTCGGCGTGCAGGCCGGCGTCGCGGGTCTCTGAGCCCCAGGGCGCGATATCCGTATCCCGTGAACCCCGGAACCCCGGAACTCCCCTCCCTGTTCCGGGGTTCACGGCTGCCCGGAATTCCGCCGCACCCATCGGTACCCGTGTCACGAATGCAGTCGAAGGAATAGTTCGTGCAGTTCCGCCAGAAGGCGCTTTCCAAGCTGCAATCGCCCGAAGAACTCGATTTGCCCGTACGCTTCGCGCGCCCGCAAGGCCGGCTCGTCCTGGCCGTCACGGTCGTCGTCATGGCCGCCGCGAGCTTCTGGGCATTCACCGGATCGGTCTCCTCCAAGCTGAGCGCACCCGGCATCCTCACCCATGCCGAGGGCAGTTACCTGCTGCAGAGCCCCTTCGCCGGACAGATCACCACCGTCCTCGCCAAGGAGGGCCAACTCCTGCCCCCCGGCGCCCCTCTGCTCGAGGTCGGCACGGACCGGGGCGCCCGGACCGTACGCGTGGTGGCCGGGGGACGGGTGACGACCCTCGTCGCCAAGATCGGGTCGGTCGTCACGACCGGCGCCGACGTGGCGACCGTGGAACGGGGGACGAACCCCGACGACCCCATGGTGGCCGTGCTGTACGTGCCCGGCGGCAGCGGCGCCACGATCCCCGTGGGCGCCCCCGTCGACCTGAGCGTCCAGTCCGCACCCCGGCAGCGGTTCGGGGTGCTGCGCGGCCGCGTCAAGACGGTCGGCCGCGCGCCCCAGACACCGGCGCAGATCGGCGGCTTCCTCGGCGACAACCGGCTCGCCGCCCAGTTCACCCGGCAGGGCAACCCCGTCGCCGTGGTCGTCCAGCTGGAGCGCTCCGCCGCCACCGCCTCCGGCTACCGGTGGTCCTCCGCGGACGGACCCCCCTACGCCGTCGACTCCACGACACCGGTCACCGGCGCCGTCCACCTCGCCGCCCAGCGCCCCGTTGACTGGCTGCTGCCATGACCGCGCCGACGACCACCGGGCACCGCTCCGCGCGCCGCAAGCCCGCGCCCGTTCCCCGGGGCAGGGGCCGCAAGGCCGTCCGCACCCCCACCGTGCTGCAGATGGAGGCGGTGGAGTGCGGCGCCGCCGCGCTGGCCATGGTGCTCGGCCACTACGGCCGCTTCGTGCCCCTCGAAGAACTGCGCATCGCCTGCGGCGTCTCCCGCGACGGATCCCGCGCCAGCAACCTCCTCAAGGCCGCCCGCGGCTACGGGCTGAAGGCCAAGGGCATGCAGATGGACCTGGCCGCGCTCGCCCGGGTCGGCCCACCCGCCATCCTCTTCTGGGAGTTCAACCACTACGTCGTCTACGACGGCATGGGCCGCCGCCTCGGCCGCCGGGGCGTGTACGTCAACGACCCCGGCAAGGGCCGGCGCTTCGTGCCCATGGAGGAGTTCGACACCAGCTTCACCGGTGTCGTCCTCACCTTCGAGCCCGACGACGGTTTCCGCCGCACCGGCCGCAGGCCCGGCGTCATGGGCGCCCTGCCGGCCCGCCTGCGCGGCACCTCGGGCACCCTGCTCGCCGCCGTGATCTCCAGCCTCCTGCTGGTGGCCGTCGGCGCGACGGTGCCCGCGCTCAGCCGTACGTACATCGACATGTTCCTGATCGGCGAGCAGACGTCGGCGCTGGGCGTGCTGTTCGCGTCGATGGCGGCCGCCGTGGTGCTCACCGCGACGCTCACCGCCCTGCAACAGGCCAATCTGCTGCGCGGGCGCATCATCTCCTCCACCCTGGGCAGCGCCCGCTTCCTGCGGCATCTGCTCAGGCTGCCGGTCACCTTCTACTCCCAGCGCAACCCCGCCGACCTCGTCCAGCGCCTGCAGTCCAACGACGCCGTCGCCGAGACCCTCGCCCGGGACCTGGCCGCCGCCGGCGTCGACGCGGTGGTCGTGGTCCTCTACGCGGTGCTGCTGTGGACGTACGACCCGCAGCTCACCGTCGTCGGCGTCTCCATCGCGCTGCTCAACGTGGTGGCCATGCGCGTCGTGATCCGGGTGCGGGCCACCGGCACCCAGAAGCTGCGCGCCGAGAGCGCCCGCCTCACCAACACCTCCTACAGCGGCCTGACGCTCATCGAGACGATGAAGGCCACCGGCGGCGAGAACGGCTTCTTCCGCCGCTGGGCCGGCCAGCACGCCCTCACCCTCGACGTGCAGCAGCGGCTGGGCGTGCCCAGCGCCTGGCTGGCCGTCGTCGCCCCCACGCTGGCCGCGCTCAACAGCGCGCTGATCCTGATGACCGGCGGCCTGCGGGCCGTGGAGGGACACCTCTCGGTCGGACTCCTCGTCGCCTTCCAGGCCCTGGTCACCAGCTTCACCGCGCCCCTCACCCGCCTCAACGGCGTGGCCGGGCGGATCCAGGACTTCGCCGCCGACGTCGCCCGCCTGAAGGACGTGGAGAACTTCCCCGTCGACCCGCTCTACTCCCGCCGCGAACCCGCCGCCGGCACCCGCCGCCTCAAGGGCCACGTGGAGCTGGACGACATCACCTTCGGCTACAGCCCCCTGGACGCACCGCTGCTGAAGAACTTCTCCCTCTCGGTCGGCCCCGGGCAGCAGATCGCGCTCGTCGGCGGCTCCGGCAGCGGCAAGTCCACCGTCTCCCGGCTGATATCCGGCCTCTACGCCCCCTGGGAGGGCACCATCCGCATCGACGGGATGCGCCTGGAGGACATCCCGCGCGGCGCGCTCGCCGCCTCCGTCTCCTTCGTCGACCAGGACGTCTTCCTCTTCGAGGGCACCGTCCGCGACAACGTCGCCCTGTGGGACCCCTCCATTTCCGACGAGGCCGTCGTCGCCGCCCTGGAGGACGCCGCGGTGTACGACGTGGTGGCCCGGCGCCCCGGCGGCATCCACAGCCGCGTCGAGCAGGACGGGCGCAACTTCTCCGGCGGCCAGCGTCAGCGCCTGGAGATCGCCCGGGCGCTGGTGCGCCGCCCCAGCGTCATGGTCCTCGACGAGGTGACCAGCGCCCTGGACGCGGTGACCGAACAGGTCGTCATCGACAACCTGCGGCGCCGCGGCTGCGCCTGCGTCGTCATCGCCCACCGGCTGAGCACGGTGCGCGACAGCGACGAGATCGTCGTCCTCGACCGGGGCACGGTCGTCGAACGCGGCCGGCACGAACACCTGGTCGCCGCCCAGGGCGCGTACGCCGACCTGGTCAAGGAGCACTGAGGTGACGGCTCTGCATGACGCCCAGGCCCCCGACGCCGTCGTGGCGGCCCTGGGCGGACTGGGCACGGAGGTCGACTGCACGGGCCTGCGCAGCCTGTCCCTGGAAGGACCGCTCGTACTGTGGCTCGTCGTGGACGGCGAGCTGGACCTGTTCGCGGTCGACGCCGACCGGGCCGGCCACTGGCACTTCCTGGGCCGGCTGGAGCCGGGCACGCTGCTCCTGGGCCCGGCCGAGGGCCCCGAGCACACCCTGCTCGGCCGGCCCCTGCAGGGCTGCCGGCTGCGCCGCATCGAACTGCGCGAGCTGTACCGGCCGGAGTACGGCGCACACGGCGGCCAGTGGTACGAAAGCGCCGACGGGGCACTCAGCCCCCTGGAGCACGCCTTCGCGCTCGGCGTCGGCCGCGGCCTGCGCGTGCTCTACCAGGCACCGCTGGAGAGCCGGACCACCACCGGCCGGGCCGGGGCCGACGACGACATCCTGTGGATGCACATCACCCCGGGCCATGTGCAGTACGGCGCGGCCTACGAGGGGTACACCGCCGGCACCCTCCTCGTCGACGGGGCGATGTGGCAGGGCATGGTCGACCAGCAGTACCGGCTGCTGTACGCCCTGGACCGCTGGATCGAGCAGCTCGAGCGCGCCCACGAGGACCGTGCGGCGGCCGGCATCGAGGCCGGCGAGGCCGCCCGCACCCAGGCGGACCAGGCGCTGCTGGCCTCCATCGACCGCTCCGGCAGGCGCTCCGGGCGCGGCGCGAGCGACGACGCGACCTTCGCCGTGTGCCGCCTGGTCGCCGACGAGGCCCGCATCGCCCTGTCCGACCCGGGCGAGGCGGGCGCCGGAGCGGAGCGGCTGGACCCCGTCGAACGCGTCGCCCTCGCCTCGCGCGTCCGCACCCGCACCGTCCGGCTCGGCGGACGCTGGTGGCGCGAGGACAGCGGGCCCCTGGTGGGCCGGCGCGCGAGCGACGAGGCACCGGTCGCGCTGCTGTGGCGGCGCGGCGGATACGAGGCCGTCGACCCCGCCACCGGCGAGCGGGAGCGCGTCGGCAAGGCCAACGAGGCCCGCTTCGCACCGCAAGCCGTCATGTTCTACCGCCCCCTGCCCGACGGGAAGCTGAGCCCCCTGCGGCTGCTGCGCTTCAGCGTGCGCGGCACCCGCGCGGAGATGCGCGGCCTGGCCCTGGGCGCTCTGGTCGCGATCGGCCTGGGCGCGCTCGTACCCATCGCCACCGGCAGGGTGCTCGGGTCCTACGTGCCCGCCGCCGAGAACGGCCTCATCGTCCAGACGTGCCTCGCGCTCATCGCGACCAGCGTCGTCTCGGCCGCCTTCATGCTGCTGCAGAACCTCTCCCTCCTGCGCATGGAGGGCCGCATCGAGGCCACCTTGCAGCCGGCCGTCTGGGACCGGCTGCTGCGGCTGCCGACGACGTTCTTCGCCGGCCGCTCCACCGGCGAACTGGCCGGCGCGGCCATGGGCATCAGCGCCATCCGCCGCGTGCTGTCCGGCATCGGCTCGGTGTCCGTACAGGCGGGCACCGTCGGCACGATGAACCTCGTGCTGCTGCTCGTCTACAGCGTGCCCCTGGCGATGGCGGCCGTCGCCATGCTGCTGGCCGTCGCCGCGGTCTTCCTGGGCCTGGGCCTGTGGCAGCTGCGCTACCAGCGGCAGCTGATCAGGCTCGGCAACCAGCTCAACAACCAGGCGTTCCAGACCCTGCGCGGGCTGCCCAAGCTGCGGGTGGCCGCGGCCGAGTCCTTCGCCTACGCCGCCTGGGCACGGGAGTTCGCCCGCACCCGCGAGCTGCAGCAGCGCATCGGCCGCGTCAAGAACGTCATCACCGTCCTCAACGCCGTCTACCTGCCGCTGTGCACGCTGGTGATGTTCATGCTGCTGGCCGGGCCGGCCCGGGGCAGCATGTCCGCCGGCGAGTTCCTCACCTTCAGCACCGCCGTGACGATGCTGCTGTCCTCGGTCACCCAGCTGACCGGCGCGCTCCTCTCGGCCGCCGCCGTGCAGCCGATGTTCGAGCAGGTCAGGCCGATCCTGCGGGCGACCCCCGAGGTGCGCGGATCCAGCACCCGGCCCGGCGAGCTGAGCGGCGGCATCGAGGTCCGCCGGCTGTCCTACCGCTACGCCGCCGACGGCCCGCTGGTGCTCGACGACGTGTCCTTCCAGGTGCGGCCGGGCGAGTTCGTCGCGATCGTCGGGGCCAGCGGCTGCGGCAAGTCGACCCTGCTGAGGCTGCTCATCGGCTTCGACAAGCCGGCGTCCGGCAGCGTGCTCTACGACGGCCAGGACCTGGCGGCGCTCGACCAGGCGGCGGTGCGCCGCCAGTGCGGCGTCGTCCTGCAGAACGCCCAGCCCTTCTCCGGCTCGATCCTCGACTGCATCTGCGGCGCCGAGGCGTACTCGCTCGAAGAGGCGTGGGAGGCGGCCGCGATGGCGGGTCTCGCCGAGGACATCAAGGCCATGCCCATGGGCATGCACACCGTCCTGTCCGACGGCGGCGGCACCGTCTCGGGCGGCCAGCGCCAGCGGCTGATGATCGCCCAGGCCCTCATCCGCAAGCCACGCGTCCTCTTCCTGGACGAGGCCACCAGTGCCCTGGACAACGAAGCCCAGCGCGTGGTCATCGAGTCCACCCGCGCCCTGCGCGCCACCCGCGTCGTGATCGCCCACCGGCTGTCGACGGTCATGGACGCCGACCGGGTCGTCGTCATGTCGGAGGGACGCGTCGTCCAGCAGGGGACACCGGCGCACCTGCTCGCGGACGCGGGCGGCCTCTTCCACGAACTGGTCCGCCGCCAGATCAGCTGACCGGTGGCCGCGCCGGCCTGGGTTTGTCACGGCAGGCGCCGTGGTAATCGGTGAGTCGTCGGGGACGCAGGCGGCTACGAAAGGCGTGAGTGAGGATGAACATCGGCCACGATCCGCTCAAGGCGCCCTGACCGGCGGTGCGCACCCCACAGCCGTGCCGGTGACCGGCGCCCCGGACGACGATGGCGTGGAGCTGGTCGTCTTCGTCGGTCTCCAGGCGTCGGGCAAGTCCACGTTCTACGCCCGTGCCTTCGCCGGTACGCACGCGCACGTGAGCAAGGACCTCTTCCGCCGGGCCCGGCACCGGCAGCGCCGCCAGATGCGCCTGGTCGACGAGGCCCTGGCCCAGGGGGTGCCGGTGGTGGTGGACAACACCAACCCCTCGCCGCACGAATGGGCACCCCTGATCGCCGCCGGCCGCGCGCACGGCGCCCGCGTGGTCGCCTACTGGTTCCCGCCCGACGTCAGGGGCGCGCTCGCCCGCAACGCCGCGCGGCAGGGGCCCGAACGGGTGCCGGACGTCGGGGTGTACGCGACGCTGAAACGGCTCCGCAGACCGCTGCGGTCCGACGGTTTCGACGCGGTGTACGAGGTCCGGTTCGACGGCGAGGGCGGATTCCTGGTGGACTCGGCGGAGGATCCCGGGCCGGGCCACGAGTCCACCTGGGGCCTCGACGTGCCCCCGTGGCCCGCCCCCGGCCAGGAGCCACGGCCGCTCGCCGTCTTCGACCTGGACGGCACGCTGGCCGACGTCCGCCACCGGCTGCACCACCTGGAGAGCCGGCCGCGCGACTGGGACGCCTTCTTCGCCGCCGCCGCGCAGGATCCCCCGCTCGCCGAGGGCGTCGCACTGCTCACGGCGGCCGCCCAGCGGTGCGAGGTGGCGTACGCGACCGGCCGCCCGGAGCACTGCCGCCAGGACACCCTCGACTGGCTCGCCCGGCACGACCTGCCCGAGGGCCGGCTCCTGATGCGCCGCCGGGGCGACCGCCGGCCGGCCCGCGTCTGCAAGCCGGAGCTGCTGCACGAGCTCGCCCGCGACCGGGTCGTCGCGGTGGTGGCCGACGACGACCACCAGGTGTGCGACGCCTATGAAGCCGAAGGCTTCCAGGTGCTGCGGGCCACCTGGATGACCCGGCAGCCTCTCCTGGAACAGGTCCAGGAGAGCGAGGGCCGCACGTAGCGGGGCCGGGGGTGGTCACTCCTTGCCGAAGACGGCCTTCTGCACGTCGGCAGGGGTCTCGTACTGCTTGTCGGGCAGGTGGGAGATCTTGTCCACCACGTCGCGGCCCGCCTTGTTCTTCTTGGCGACCTCGACGAGCTTCTCCCGGTCGGTGGGGTAGGGCGCGTCCTTGAGCGCCTTCTGGAACTTGATGGGGTCGGACTCGGCCATGGCAACCTCCAGGCGATGGGTACTGCCACCCGGAGGAACCGGGCGCAGAGCCTCCCAGTACCCCTGAAACACCCCGATATGCCGAGTCTGTCTCGTCTGTCAGGATTTACCGGTTCGCCGGGCGCAGTGAGTCCAGGTGCCGGCGCAGCACCTGCCGCATCGCGCGCGGGGTCACCTCGGTGGGCCCTTGTGCGACGGCCTGCAGGGCCAGGCCGTCCAGCAGCGCCGACAGCCGCAGCGTCTCCACCGCGATGTCCAGGTCCTCGGCCAGTCCGCCCGCCCGTCGTGCCTCGCCCAGGACGCGGGTGAGCAGCTCGCGCATGCCCTGGTGCGTCCGCTCCGCGCGGGGCCGCAGTTCGGGCCGCGTGCGGGCGGCCGTGGTGAAGGTCAGCCAGAGCGCGGCCTCTTCGTGACGGGCGCCGTCGAGCGGCAGGAACTCGGCCAGCAGCTCCTCGGTTCCCGTGCGGCGGTCCGCGGCGTCGGTCGCCGGGTCCAGCAGGGCGCCGGCGTGGTCGCGTACACGGCGCTCGATGCGGTCGGCCAGCTCGTCCATGGCGAAGAGCAGCATCTCGCCGTGGTCGGTGAAGTAGTGCCGGACCGAGCCGACGGCCAGCCCCGCCTCCTGTGCGACGTTGCGCAGCGACGCGCTCTCCAGGCCGTCCCGGCCGGCCACCCGCAGCACCGCGTCGGCCACTGCCTGGCGGCGGGCCTCACGGTCGACGATCTTCGGCATGTTGCCTTTATAGCACGGTCGGGCTAAATTCGATTTAGCACGACCGAGCTATTTAAGGGGTGGGAGTGAACGTCTGGCTGCTGGCCGGCCTCATCGCGGTGGGCGTCGTCGCCGTCGTGATCAAGCGGCTGATCGGTGAACCGCTCACCGTACGGGACCTGTTCGGGCCGCCCGTCGTCCTGACCGGCCTCGGCGTCTGGGCACTGTGCGGCGCGCGGGGCCTCGACGGCGCCGACATCGCGTGGGCCGCGACGGGCGCCGTCCTGGGCGTCGCGCTCGGCGCCGTGCGGGGGCGGACCGTCCACGTCTTCGAGCGGGGCGGCGTGCTGTGGCAGCGCTATACCGGGCGCACCTTCCTCGTCATGGTGGTGTCGGCGGTGGTGATGGGCGGCTTCGGCCTCCTCGCGGTGCGGATGGGCATGCACGAGGAGGCCCGGCCGGTGCATCTGTCCATCGGTGTGGGGTTCCTCGGCGAGGCGTTGGTGATCGGCCGGCGCGGACTGGCGAGCGGGGTGCGGTTCGCGCCCGAGCGGAAGCGGTGACGCGACGGGCCAAGGGGCCGGCCGCGGCGAAGCCCTACTCGCCCACGTCCCGGCTGCGCAGGTCCGCCAGGGTCTCGCGGCGTACGAGCAGGCGGGCGCGGCCGTCCGAGACGGCGGCCACCGGGGGTCGGCCGACCAGGTTGTAGGCCGACGCCATCGACACCTGGTACGCCCCCGACGCCGGGACCGCCAGGACGTCGCCGGGACGGACGTCGCCCGGCAGCGCCACGTCCTCGGCCAGCACGTCGCCCGCCTCGCAGTGGCGGCCCACCACGCTCACCCGCCGCTCGGGCACCGCGGAGGCGCGGCCCACCAGCCGGACCGTGTAGCGCACGCCGTACAGCGCGGGGCGGGGGTTGTCGCTCATGCCGCCGTCGACGGCCACGAACACCCGGTCGCCCGTGGACTTCACCGCCAGCACCCGGTACAGCGCCACCCCCGCCGGCCCCACGATCCAGCGGCCCGGCTCGACCGTGAGCCGGGGGACCGGCAGATCGGCGTGGGCGCACCGCAGGGACAGCTCGCTGCCGACCCGGGCGGCATAGGAACGGGGATCCAGGGTCGGGTCGCCGTCGCGGTAGGCGATGGCGAAGCCGCCGCCCAGGCCGAGTTCGGGGAACGTCACGCCGTGCAGGTCGCGGAGGCGGGCCAGCAGGTCCACCAGGCGCCGCACGGCGGTGACGTACGGCCCCACGTCGGCGATCTGGGACCCGAGATGGCAGTGCAGACCCATGAGTTCGAGGCGGGGCTGGCCCAGGACACGGGCCACCGCGTCCTCCGCCTCGCCGCCCGCGATCGGCAGTCCGAACTTCTGGCCCTCGACCCCCGTCCGTACCGCCGCGTGCGCGCCGGCCTCGACGCCCGGCACCACGCGCACCAGCACCCGCTGGCGGGCGCCCGGCGGCACCAGGGCCGCGAGCCGGGCGATCTCGCCGGTGCCGTCCAGCACGATCCTGCCGACCCCCAGCCGCAGCGCGGTACGCAGGTCCTCGGGGCTCTTGGCGTTGCCGTGCAGGACGACGCGCTCGGCGGGGAAGCCCGCGTGCGCGGCGAGTTCCAGCTCGCCCGCCGAGCAGACGTCGAGCGAGAGCCCCTCCTCCCCGATCCAGCGGATCATCGCGCGGGAGAGGAACGCCTTGCCGGCGTAGGCCACGCCGGCGTCCGGCAGGGCGGTGCGCCAGGCCCTGGCCCGGGCCCTGACCTCGTCCTCGTCGAGGACGTAGCAGGGCGTGCCGAAGCGGTCGGCGAGCTCGGAGAGGGCGACGCCGCCGACGGCCAGGTCGCCCGGGGGCAGGGTGCGGGTGGAGGCGGGCCAGACCGGGGCGGAGCAGGGCTCCCCGGGCGGCGTCGGGAGCACGGCGGGGGCCAGGGGAAGGGACACGGATGAACTCCTTCGAGGGACAGGGAACGGGTGCGAGGAGTCAGCCGGGGAACGTCGGCAGGAGGGGCGTGGTGTCCTCGGGGGAGGGCCGCACGGGCGGCGCCGTCAGCTGCGGGTCGACGGACACCAGCGTGACGCCGAGCGGCGCCGCCAGGGAGCGCACGGCCGGCAGGGCGAGACGCACCGACGGCACGGCCCGGCCCAGGCAGTCGGCGAGCCGTCGCCGGCTGGTGAAGGCGACGACCGTTCGGGCACCGAGGGGTGTGCGGTAGACGCGCAGGGAGAAGCCGCCGGGGCAGGGCCGCACGGGCACGTAGAGCGGATCCTCCCGGCCGGGATGGGACGGTTCTCCGTCGTCGGCCGGATGGCTCTCCGGGCTCGCGGGAGTGTCGGGGCGGGCGACCGCGGCCACGGCGGCCGCCTCGGCGGGCGTACGGCTCACATGCATGACGGTCCTTGGGAGGAGTCGGGAGGGTGCGTCGGTCACGCTATGCCCGGCGCCCGCCCGCGCGAGCGCCTCCTTGACAGCACGTTGACCCCTCCCGGCGGTCCCTTGACGGCTCGTTGACACCCGCGCGCCCCCGCGGCGGCGTCCCCAGGCCGCCCGGTCCCGGCCCTGCCGCGCCGACGCCCGCCTTGAGATATTTGGAACAATCGCGAACACGGGGCAACGGGAGGACATGTGACGGCTGTGGACCCGACCGGAACGGCCGGTCAGGCGGACGGATTCCGGGCGGCCCGGGACTTCCTGCTCGCCCACCGCGAGGACTACACGGCGGCCCGCGAAGGCTTCGTCTGGCCCCGCCCCGCCCGGTTCAACTGGGCGCTGGACTGGTTCGACGCGATCGCCCGGGACAACGACCGCACCGCCCTGTGGATCGTGGAGGAGGACGGCGGCGAGACGCGCCTGACCTTCGACGCGCTGCGCCGCCGCTCGGACCGGGTCGCCAACTGGCTGCGCGCCCAGGGCGTACGCGCCGGGGACCGCCTCGTCGTCATGCTCGGCAACCAGGCCGAACTGTGGGAGACCGCCCTCGCCGCGATGAAGCTGCGCGCCGTCGTCATCCCCGCCACGCCCCTGCTGGGCCCCGCCGACCTCGCGGACCGCATCGCGCGCGGCCGGGCCCGTCATGTGATCGTACGGGCCGGGGACACCGGCAAGTTCGCGGACGTACCCGGCGACTACACCCGCATCGCGGTCGGGGCCGCGCCCGCGGGCTGGCTGGCGTACGCCGACCACGAACGGCATCCCGAGGAGACCTTCACCCCCGACGGCCCGACCCACGCCGACGAACCCCTGCTGCTGTACTTCACCTCCGGCACCACCGCTCGCCCCAAGCTCGTCGAGCACACCCACATCTCGTACCCCATCGGTCACTTGTCGACCATGTACTGGATCGGGCTGCGGCCCGGCGACGTCCACCTCAACATCTCCTCGCCCGGCTGGGCCAAGCACGCCTGGTCCAACCTCTTCGCGCCCTGGAACGCCGAGGCGACCGTCTTCGTCCACAACTACACGCGCTTCGACGCGGCCCGCCTGATGGCCGAGATGGACCGCTGCGGCGTCACGAGCTTCTGTGCCCCGCCGACCGTGTGGCGGATGCTCATCCAGGCCGACCTCGGCGCGCTGCGCACCCCGCCGCGCGAGGCGGTGGCCGCGGGGGAGCCCCTCAACCCCGAGGTGATCGAGTCCGTGCGGCGGGCCTGGGGCGTCACCATCCGCGACGGCTTCGGGCAGACCGAGACCTCCGTCCAGGTCGCCAACCCGCCCGGCCAGCCCCTCAAGACCGGCTCCATGGGCCGCCCCAGCCCCGGTTTCACCGTCGCCCTGCTCGACCCGCACACCCAACTGCCCGCCGACGAGGGCGAGATCGCCCTCGACCTGAGCACGCGCCCCGTCGGCCTGATGACCGGCTACGCGGGCGACGCCGAGCGCACCGCCGAGGCCATGGCGGGCGGCTACTACCGGACGGGTGACATCGGCCGCCGTGACGAAGACGGATATATCTTTTATGTCGGTCGAAGTGATGACGTCTTCAAATCGAGTGACTACAAGATCTCCCCCTTCGAGCTGGAGAGCGCCCTCCTCGAGCACGAGGCCGTCGCCGAGGCCGCCGTCGTCCCCGCCCCCGACCCGCTGCGGCTGTCCGTGCCGAAGGCGTACGTCGTCCTCGCCGACGGCTGGGAGCCGGGCCCGGACACCGCCAAGGCCCTCTTCGCCCACTCGCGGTCCGTGCTCGCCCCGTACAAGCGGGTCCGCCGGCTGGAGTTCGCCGAGCTGCCCAAGACCGTGTCCGGCAAGATCCGCCGCATCGAGCTGCGCGAACGCACCGCGCGGGGCGGCGGCACCGAGTACCGAGAGGAAGACCACCGGTGACCACCGTGAGCACACCCTCCGCCGCCCACGCGGCAGGCCCCACCGACACCCCGCTGCTCGACCGCACGATCGGCGCCGATCTCGCCCGCACGGTCGCGCGGTTCGGCGACCGCGAGGCGCTCGTCGACGTCCAGGGCGGCCGGCGCTGGACGTACACGGAGTTCGCGCGGGCGGTGGAGGAGGTCGCGCTGGGCCTGCTCGCCAAGGGGGTGGCCAAGGGCGACCGGGTGGGGATCTGGGCCGTCAACTGCCCCGAGTGGGTCATGGTGCAGTACGCCACCGCCCGCATCGGCGCCGTCATGGTCAACGTCAACCCCGCCTACCGGGTGCACGAGCTCGAGTACGTCCTGCGCCAGGCGGGCATCAGCGTGCTCGTCTCCTCCGTCGAGTACCGCACGAGCGACTACCGCCGCATGGTCGAACAGGTCCGCGCCACCTGCCCGGACCTGCGTGACGTCGTCTACATCGACGACCCGACGTGGGACGGGCTCGTACGCCTCGGCGCGGCCACCGGCCCCGGCCGGCTCGCCGAGCGGGAGGCGCGGCTGCACTGCGACGACCCGGTCAACATCCAGTACACCTCCGGCACCACCGGCTTCGCCAAGGGCGCCACGCTCTCGCACCGCAACATCCTCAACAACGGTTACTTCGTGGGCGAGGGCCTCGGCTACACCGAGCAGGACCGCATCGCCCTGCCCGTGCCCTTCTACCACTGCTTCGGCATGGTCATGGGCAACCTCGCGGCCACTTCGCACGGCGCCTGCGTCGTCATCCCGGGCCCGGTCTTCGACGCCACCGCCACTCTGCACGCCGTCGAGCGCGAGCGCTGCACGTCGCTGTACGGCGTGCCCACCATGTTCATCGCCGAGCTCGGGCTCGCCGACTTCGCCACGTACGACCTCTCCTCGCTGCGCACCGGCATCATGGCGGGCTCGCCGTGCCCCTCGGAGGTGATGAAGCGGGTCGTGACGGAGATGCACATGGCCGAGGTGGCGATCTGTTACGGGATGACCGAGACCTCGCCCGTCTCCACCCAGACCCGCCGCGACGACGACCTCGCACGCCGCACCGGCACCGTCGGCACCGTGCTGCCGCACGTGGAGGTCAAGATCGTCGACCCGGCGACCGGTGCCACGGCCGGCCGTGGCGAGCCGGGCGAGCTGTGCACGCGCGGCTATTCGGTGATGCTCGGCTACTGGAACGACGCCGAGCGCACCGCCGACGTCATCGACGCGGACCGCTGGATGCACACCGGCGATCTCGCCGTGATGGACGAGGACGGCTACGTGCGGATCGTCGGCCGCATCAAGGACATGATCATCAGGGGTGGGGAGAACGTCTACCCGCGGGAGATCGAGGAGTTCCTGCACGCCCATCCCAAGATCAGCGACGTACAGGTCATCGGCGTCCCCGACGAGAAGTACGGCGAGGAGATCATGGCCTGCGTCATCCTCAACGACCCGGCCGACACCCTCACCCGCGACGAGCTCGCCCGCTACTGCCGCGGCCGGCTCGCGCACTACAAGGTGCCGCGCCACCTGCGGGTGATGGAGGCGTTCCCCATGACCGTCAGCGGCAAGGTGCGGAAGGTGGAGCTGAGGCAGGAGGCGACGGAGCTGCTGGGCGCCGCGCCGACGGCGGTGGCCCGGCCGTGAACCGCCCTGCCGTCGCCGCCGGGGCCGGTGGGCGGCGGTCGGGCGGGCGGGTGCGGGGCGGGCCGAAAGCGGCCCGCCCCGCCACCCCCCCGTGTGGTTCCCCCGTGTTTCCCCCGTGGACGGGCCCGCGTTCCCCCGTGTCCCGCGGGCCCTGTGCCCAGTCTCCGCCCGTACGGCGTCAACTCGCCATGCCGCGTGGCGTGTTCAGAGCAAGAATTGAGCTTCGCGGTACCACGGCGGTTCAGCCCCTGCCGCGCCGCACCAGCTCGTCGGCCCAGTCGTTGAGGGCCTGCGGCGTGCCGGCCAGGTCCATCACGAACAGCGGCAGCCGGAGGTCGTCCGCCCGGCAGCGGGCGTCGTGCGCGTAGCCCGCCAGCGAGAAGCAGGCGGCGGCCGCCGAGTCCAGCAGGCCGTGCAGCCACAGGCATTCGATGTCGCGCAGGGTGGTCGGCAGGGTCGTGGGATCCACGCGGGCGACGAGGCCCGAGGCGCGCAGGTCCACCCCCGACGCCGTGGGCGCCGGGCAGTTCCCGGGGCGGCGCACGTCGCTGAAGCCCAGCCACCGCAGATAGCGCTCGGCGGCCATCACCGCGTCCCGCTCGGTGCGGATGGTCACCGGCCGGAAGGGCGGGCGTGCGGGGGTCCGGGGCGGCTTCGGCGCCTCCTCGCCGGCCGGCCGCTCCGGCTCCGTGTCGCGCGGGGGCGGCACGGGCAGCCGTACGACCGTCCCGCAGGAGCAGCCGAACTCGGGGCGCGGCCACTGGCCCTGGCGGTCGCAGGAGGGACAGCGGACCGCCACCCAGGAGTCGCGCCAGGTGCGGTGGGCCAGTAACTCGGGGGTGGCATCGGGCAGTACGGGCACGGTCAGCGGTGCTCCGCACGCGCAGGGGAAGGTGGGCGGGGTGAAGGAGTGCTCCCGGCGGCACGTGGGGCAGTGCACCGGCACGCTCTTGGCCATTTCGGCTCCAGCGAGGGGTCCGTAGGGGTTGTGGGGTACCCCATCGTCCACGATGCGGGGGCGGCCGGGGAGTGAATCGCCAAGGCGGGCGCGAGCGAAGGCCGGACGGCGGCGCCGGGGGCGCGACAGGACAGGTGACGGCGCCACCGCCCGGGGTCTGTGGTGCGGATGTTACGGAAGGGGTTCGAACTCCCGTACGGAGTCGATGTCGGGGCCGTGCGGGGTGTTGGCCTCGCGCTCGATCATGATCTCGACCAGCACCGGGCGGGAGGTCGAGACGGCCTCCTTGCGGGCCCACTCGATCGCCGGCCGGATGTCCGCCGGGTCGACGACCCGCCGCCCCGAACAGCCGTACGCCTGCATCAGCTTGACGTGATCGGTGCCGGTCTCGTCGTAGTGGATGTCCACCTGGTAGTTCATGCCGTAACCGATCGAGGCCTGCCGGATCAGGCCCAGGTACTCGTTGTTGAGCATGATCAGGACGTAGGGCACGTCGTACTGCGCCGCGACCGCCAGCTCCTCGACCATGTACTGGAAGCCGTAGTCGCCGACGACGCCCACCACCTCCGTACCGCCCCGGCCCATGCCCTCCAGCGCCTTCTTCACGCCGATCGCCGCCGGCACCTCCCAGCCGAGCGGCCCGGCCTGGCCGCACACCTGGTAGCGGCGGGGCAGATGCGCCTTCTGATGCTGGCCGCCCCAGATCTGGTAGAGGCCGATGGCGGTGACGAAGTAGGTGTCCGGACCGAAGATCTCGTTGATCTCCTTGTAGATCCGGGGCGCCTTGACGGGCACGGTGTCGAAGTCCTCGCGCCGGGTGAGGGTCCGCTTGAGCCGGCGGCAGCGCGCGGTCCAGGGCGCGATGTCCGGGGTGACGCCGCGCGCCCGGGCGGCGTCCAGCAGCGCGGCGAGGAAGAGGCGCGCGTCGGAGACGATGCCCAGGTCCGGCTCGATCACCCTGCCGAGCTGGGTGGGCTCGATGTCCACGTGGACGAACGTCCGCGCGCCCCGGTACGTGGTGAGGTCGGCGCCCGTGTGCCGGTCGCCGAAGCGGGCGCCGACGGCGAGCACGAAGTCCGACTCCAGGAACGAGGCGTTGGCGTACCGCTGCGAGGTCTGGATGCCGGTGGTGCCCATGTGGAGCTCGTGATCGTCCTCGATCGCGCCCTTGCCCATCAAGGTGACCTGGAAGGGCACGCCCAACCCCTCCACCAGCGCCCGCAGCTCCTCCGCCGCCCCGGCGCCGATCACTCCGCCGCCGGCCAGGATCAGCGGCCGCTCGGCCGCGAGCAGCAGGTCCAGGGCGGCCTCCACGCGGGGCGGGTGGGGCGCGACCGTACGGACGGGAAGCCGGGTGTCGGTCGTGGCGTCGTAGCGGATCTCCCGCCGCGCGATGTCCACCGGGATGTCGATCAGTACGGGCCCGGGGCGCCCCTCGCGGGCGGTCCGGAACGCCTCACGGAAGATCCAGGGGATCTGCGCCGCCTCCTTGACCTGCACGGCCCACTTGGTGACCGGGCGGGCGACCGCGACGATGTCGACGGCCTGGAACGCCTCCTGGTGCAGCTTGGTCGAGACCGCCTGGCCGGTGACGCAGACCATCGGGATCGAGTCGGCGAAGGCGGTGTACAGGCCGGTGACGAGGTTGGTGCCGCCGGGTCCGGAGGTGGCGATGGCGACGCCGACCCGCCCGTTGGTACGGGCCCAGCCGTCGGCCATGTGGGTCGCGCCCTCCTCGTGACGGACGGTCAGGTGCTCGATGCCGCCGACCGCTTCCATGGCCTGGTACAGGGGCAGGATCGCCGCGCCGGGGCAGCCGAAGGCGATGTCGACGCCCTCGTCCTTCATGATGTGCACGGCCGCCCGCATGGCGGGCATGGTGACGGCGCTCACGGCGTGAGCCCCGACAGCCGCTCGACGCCCCGCAGCAGCGCCGAGTGGTCCAGGCCGCCGTCGCCCTGGGCGCGGGCGGCGGCGACGAGGGTCGCGACCACGCCGCCGAGCGGCAGTGCGGCGCCCACCTCGCGGGCGGCGGCGGTGACGATGCCCATGTCCTTGTGGTGCAGGTCGATCCGGAAGCCGGGGGCGAAGCCGCGGGTGAGGAAGTTGTGGCGCTTGCGGGTGAGCACGGCGGAGGCGGCGAGCCCGCCGCCCAGCACGTCCAGGGCGGCGGCGAGGTCGACGCCGGACTTCTCCAGGAAGACCACGGCCTCCGCGCAGGCCTGGATGTTCGCGGCGACGATCAGCTGGTTGGCCGCCTTGACGGTCTGGCCCGCACCGTGGGGGCCGCAGTGCACGACGGTCGTGCCGAGGGCCTCGAAGAGGGGGCGTGCCGCGGCGAAGTCCTCCCGGTCGCCGCCGACCATGATGGACAGGGTCCCCTCGACGGCCCCGGCCTCGCCGCCGGACACGGGCGCGTCCAGGACGCGCACGCGCCGCTCGGCGGCGGCCCGCGCGAGCTCGGCGGAGGTCCGGGGGGTGATCGAGGACATGTCGACAAGGAGGGTGCCGGGCGCGGCGTGGGCCAGGATGCCGTCGTCGCCGTGGGCGACGGCGGTGACCTGGGCGTCGGCGGGGACCATGGTGACGACGACGTCGGCACCGCGGACGGCGTCCCGCACGGAGGCGGCGGGGGTGCCGCCATGGGCGGCGAGGCGGTCGAGCTTGTGGGGTTCGAGGGTGTACCCGGTGACGGGGTAGCCGGCCTTGAGCAGGTTCTCGGCCATGGGGGAGCCCATGATGCCGAGTCCTATCCAGGCGACGCGGGGCAGGGACACGGTGTCTCCTTCCGAGGAGTGGCGTCGGGTGGGGTCAGCGGCCGGTCAGCCAGCCGAAGCTGTCCGCGCTCGCGCCGGCGGGGCGGTATTCGAGGCCGGTCCAGCCGTCGTAGCCGGCCGCGCGGAGGCGGCCGAGCAGGGCGTCGACGTCGAGGCCGCCGGTGCCCGGCGCCCCGCGCCCGGGCGCGTCCGCGATCTGCACGTGCCCGGCGCTCGCGCCGTACCGGTCGATGACGGCCGACAGGTCCTCCCCGCCCACGGCCAGGTGGTACAGGTCCAGGAGCAGGCGTGCGTTGCCCAGCCCCGTCGCGGCGTTGACCTTGTCGACGACCGCCGCGGCGTCCGCGGCCGTCACGAGCGGATAGCGCGGCGATTCCAGCGCGTTGAGGGGTTCGACCAGCAGCACCGCCCCCACCCGGTCCGCGGCCCGCGCCGCCAGGGCGAGGTTCTCCAGCGCGAGGGCGTCCTGCACGCCGGGGTCCACCCCGTCGACGCGGTTGCCGTACAGCGCGTTGAGCGCCCGGCAGCCCACGGACCGGGCGAAGTCGGCGGCGACGTCGAGGTTGGCGCGGAAGCGCTCCGACTCGGCGCCCGGCACGGACAGCGCGCCCCGGTCGGGGCCGGGGAGGCGCCCGGCGTAGAAGTTGAGCCCCACGAGCCGGGTCCCGGCGCTGCTCAACGCGTCGGCGAGCGCGGTGAGTTCGTCATGCGGGGGTACGGGGGCGTCCGGCCATGGCCACCACAGCTCCACGGCGGTGAACCCGGCCGCGGCGGCCGCGGCGGGCCGCTCCAGCAGGGGCAACTCCGTGAAGAGCAGGGAGAGGTTCACATCGAATCGGTGATCGGAGAAGGCTGTCATGGGAGCCTCATTTCCGTATAGTGGAATATGAATTCCGTCCACAGGAAACGGTCCTCCGCTCCGACTCCCCCTGTCAAGGCCCGGCACCGCCGCAGTACGTTGACCGGGTGCGATTGAGAGTGGAGTTCACGACCGAGCCCTTCGACCTCGACGAGCCGCCGCCCCACGCCGTGGCGGCCCGCGAGGTCGTGCAGACCGCCGAGCTGGACGCCGTGGACGTCGGACCGTTCGGCAACACCGTCGAGGGCCGGGCGGCCGTCGTGCTGCCGGCCCTGGAGGCGCTGGTGCGCGCTTCGTTGGAGGCGGGCGCGACGCGCGTGTCGCTACAGGTCAACGTCGTCGACGAGGCGGCGGGGGACGGCGCGTGAGCGCCGACGCCTTCCGCGCCGCCGTCAAGCCGCTGGTCGACGCCATGGGCGGGCAATTGATCGAACCGGAGCAGGCCGGCGACGACGACGTCGTCCTGTCCTGGGAGGGGCGCGTGGTCGTCGCGGTGCGGCTCCCGCATCTGTCCGACTCGCTGGAACGCATCCTCGCCGACCTCGGGCGCCGGCACGGCAAGCCGCTGGCGGAGCTGGACCGTCGGACCAAGCAGACGGTCGTACGGAACCTGGAGGCGCGCGGCGCCTTCACGCTGCGGCACGGCGTGGAGACCGTCGCCGCCGCCCTCGGCGTCAGCCGCTTCACCATCTACAACTACCTCAACCGCGAGTAGCCCCGGGCGGGCGGGCCGGTCGCGCGGGCAGTTTTTCAACAAACTGTTGACGCGGTGTTCTTCAGGGCGTTAGCTATGCGCAGCTCATCCGAGCGCAGCGACAAGCGCCACGGAGGTTGCCGTGACTGCGAGTTCGACTCCGGGCCTCGCCCGGTTCAACGCGGCCGGGGAGCGCGCCGCCCGGTCCGCCCTGCACGAGATCTGCGCCAGCACCGCGTGGGCGGACGCCGTCCTCGCCGGGCGCCCCTACCGCGACGCGGAGGAACTGCTCACCGCCAGCGACGCCGCCGTGGCCGGCCTCGGCGCGGCGGACCTGGCCGAGGCCATGGCCGCGCACCCGCCCATCGGCCGGCCGGTCCCCGGCGACGCGGTCTCCGCCCGGGAACAGCGCGGCATGGCGGGCGCGCCCGAACGGCTCAGAGCCGCGATGTACGAACTCAACCTGGCCTACCAGGAGAAGTTCGGGCACGTCTTCCTGATCTGCGCCACCGGACTGACGGCCGAACAGATGTATGACGCCATCCGTAACAGGATCGACAACCCCCCGGAACGCGAGCACGAGATCGTTCGCGGGGAACTGGGAAGGATCAACCGCATCCGGCTGGCCGGGCTCGCCGTACGGCCCGTGCCCGCAGGGGAAGGAGCGGCCCGCACATGAGCACCGGGACGACCGCGTCGGTGTCCACGCACGTGCTGGACACCACCGCCGGACGCCCGGCCACCGGCGTCGCGGTGGAGCTGTCCGTACGCGACCGGAGCGGCTGGAGCGTGCTCGGCACGTCCACAACCGACACGGACGGGCGCTGCGCCGACCTGCCCGCGCTGCCGCCGGCGGGCACCCGTGCGCGCCTGCGCTTCGACGTCGAGCCCCACCTTTCCCCCCGGCGGGCCGGGGGCACGGCCTTCTTCCCGGAGGTGACGGTCACCTTCACCGTCGTCCCGGGCGAGCACTACCACGTGCCCCTGCTGCTCAGCCCGTTCGGCTACTCCGTATACCGAGGGAGCTAGCACCGTGATCCTTGGGCAGAACCAGTACGGCAAGGCCGAGAGCCGCGTCGTCAGAATCGTCCGCGACGGCGCCACGCACCACATCAAGGACCTCAACGTCTCCGTCGCCCTCTCCGGCGACATGGAAGAGGTCCACCTCTCCGGTTCCAACGCCAACGTCCTGACCACCGACGCCACCAAGAACACCGTCTTCGCCTTCGCCAAGGAACACGGCGTCGACTCCGCCGAGCAGTTCGGCATCCACCTGGCCCGGCACTTCGTGACCAGCCAGGCATCGATCCGCACCGCCCGCATCCGCGTCGAGGAGTACGCCTGGGAGCGCATCGCCGTCCCCGGGCCCAAGCAGCACTCCTTCGTCCGCCGCGACCAGGAGACCCGTACCGCCCAGATCACCTTCGACGACGGCGGCGCGTGGCAGATCGTCTCCGGGCTCAAGGACCTCGTCGTGCTGAACTCCACCGACTCGGAGTTCCACGGCTACGTCAAGGACCGCTACACCACCCTCCCCGAGACCCGCGACCGCATCCTCGCCACCGAGGTGAACGCCTGCTGGCGGCACGCGTGGACCGAAGAGACCGCGGGCGCCCGGCCCGTGGACTGGGACCGCTCCTACGCAGAAGCGCGCCGGCACCTGCTGTCCGCCTTCGCCGACACCTACTCGCTCTCACTGCAACAGACGCTCTACCAAATGGGCTCGCGCGTCATCGACCAGTGTCCCGGGATCGACGAGATACGGCTGTCCCTGCCCAACAAGCACCACTTCCTCGCCGACCTCGCGCCGTTCGGCCTCGAGAACGACAACGAGGTCTACTACGCGGCCGACCGCCCCTACGGCCTCATCGAGGCGACCATCCTGCGCGACGGCGCCGAAGCGGGCATACCGGCCGACCTGACGAACCTCTGAGGACGACCACGTAAGGACACCGCACCCATGCCAGCACCCCCCTCGGCCGCCCGCGTCGTCATCGAGAACTGCGCCGTCGCGACCGTCGACGCGCACGACACCGAGTACGAGCGCGGCCACATCGTCGTCAGCGGCGCCACCATCGAATCCGTAGGCCCCGGGCCCGCGCCCGCCGGCCTGACGGACGTCGTGCGCCGCGTCGACGGCACCGGGCACCTGGCCACCCCCGGCCTCGTCAACACCCACCACCACTTCTACCAGTGGCTCACCCGCGGCCTCGCCCAGGACGCCAACCTCTTCGACTGGCTCGTCGCCCTCTACCCCGTCTGGGCCCGCATCGACGAGCCGATGGTGTACGCGGCCGCACGCGGCTCCCTCGCCATGATGGTCCGCGGCGGCGTCACCACCGCCATGGACCACCACTACGTCTTCCCCCGCGGCGCCGGCGACCTCCTCGGCGCCGAGATCCGCGCGGCCCGCGAGATGGGCGTACGGTTCAGCCCCACCCGGGGCTCCATGGACCGAGGCCAGTCGGCGGGCGGACTGCCCCCGGACTTCGCCGTGGAGAGCACCGAGGCCGCGCTCCGCGCCACCGAGGAGGCCGTCGACACCTACCACGACCCCTCCTTCGGCTCGATGCTGCGCGTCGGCGTCGCCCCCTGCTCGCCGTTCTCCGTCTCCACCGAACTCCTGCGCGAATCCGCCGCGCTCGCCCGCCGCAAGGGCGTACGGCTGCACACCCACGGCTCGGAGACCGTGGAGGAGGAGCGGTTCTGCAAGGAACTGTTCGGCATGGGGCCGACGGACTACTTCGCCTCCACCGGCTGGCTCGGCGAGGACGTCTGGATGGCCCACTGCGTCCACATGAACGACACCGACGTCGAGACCTTCGCCCGCACCGGCACCGGGGTCGCGCACTGCCCCTCCTCCAACGCCCGGCTCGGCGCCGGCACCGCCCGCGTCCCCGCGATGCTGCGCGCCGGCGTACCCGTCGGCCTCGGCGTCGACGGCACCGCCTCCAACGAGTCCGGCGAACTCCACACCGAGCTGCGCAACGCCCTCCTCGTCCACCGGCTCGCCGGCGGCGAGAAGGCCCTGAACGTCCGTCAGGCGCTGCGGCTGGGCACCCACGGCGGCGCCCGCGTCCTGGGCCGGGCCGACGAGATCGGTTCGCTGGAGGCCGGCAAGCTCGCCGACCTGGTGCTGTGGAAGCTCGACGGCCTCGGCCACTCCACCATCGCCGACCCCGTCGCCGCCCTCGTCCTCGGCGCCCCCGCGCCCGTCACCCTCTCCCTCGTGGGCGGCGCCCCCGTCGTCGAGGACGGCCGGCTGGTCACCGCGGACGAGGACACCATCGCCCGTGAGGCCCGGGCCGAGGCCCGCCGCCTGGCGCGGATCGCGGCCGACGCCGGCTGAAGCGCCGGGCCTGCCGGACCCGCCGAGGGGGACGGCCCTCGGCGGCCGGGCCGGGGCGCGGGAATCCGCCCGCGCCCCGGCCCTTCTCCCGCCCCACCGACAGGAGGAACCGCCGTGGTCATGGTGCCCAGGCCCAGCAGACCGCCCACCGGCGGGCGGCGGCCGGCCGCCGCCGGGGACGGGGACGGCGGCGACGCCCATCCCGTGGACCGGCTGCCCCGGCCCGCGCAGTTGCTCACGGGCGGCTTCCAGCACGTGGCCGCCAGCTACGCCGGAGTGGTCGCCCCGCCGCTGGTCGTCGGCGCGTACGTCGGGCTCTCCCCGGTGGAGATCACCTTCCTGGTCGGGGCCAGCCTGTTCACCGCCGGCATCGCCACGCTCCTGCAGACCGTCGGGCTGTGGAAGGTCGGCGCCCGGCTGCCGTTCGTCAACGGCGTCTCCTTCGCCGGCGTCGCGCCGATGCTGGCCGTCGCCGACGCGCAGGCCGACCGCCGGGACGCCCTCCCCGTCATCTACGGCGCCGTCATCGTGGCCGGCGCGCTGGGCTTCCTGCTCGCCCCCTCCTTCTGCAAACTCGTCCGCTTCTTCCCACCCGTCGTCAGCGGCACCGTCATCACCCTCATCGGCATCACCCTCCTGCCCGTCTCCTTCGGCTGGATCCAGGGCGGCCACCCGGACCGCCCCGCCCCGCTCACCAACCTCGCCCTGGCCGGCGCGACCCTGGCCGTCGTGCTCGCCCTGCGCCGGCTGCTGAGGGGCTTCCTGCAGCAGATCGCGATCCTGCTCGGGCTGCTCGCCGGCACCCTGCTCGCCATCCCGGCCGGGGCCGTCGACACCACCGCCACCCGGCACGCCGCCCTCGTCGGCTTCCCCACCCCCTTCCACTTCGGCTCCCCGCACTTCGAGCTGTCGGCCATCGTCTCGATGTGCGTCCTGATGCTGGTGTGCATGACCGAGAGCACGGCCGACATGCTCGCCCTCGGCGAGATCGTCGACCGCGAGGCGGACGAGAAGGTCATCGCCGCCGGCCTGCGCGCCGACACCCTCGGCACCGCCCTCAGCCCGCTCTTCAACGGCTTCGCCAACAGCGCCTTCGCACAGAACATCGGCCTGGTCGCCCTCACCCGGGTCCGCAGCCGCTTCACCGTGGCCGCGTGCGGGCTGATGTTCGTCCTGCTGGGCCTGAGCCCGGTGTTCGCCTCCCTCATAGCCGTCGTGCCCCAGCCGGTGCTCGGCGGCGCGGGCATCGTCCTCTTCGGCACGGTCGCGGCCAGCGGCATCAACGTGCTGCGCACCGCCGGCCTCGACCAGGGCGACAACCTGCTGATCGCCGCCACCTCACTCGGCGTGGGCCTGGTCCCGGTGGTCTCCCGCACCTTCTACGACAACGCCGCCATCCCCGAGACCCTGAAGATCATCCTGGACTCGGGCGTCAGCGCCGGCTGCCTGACGGCCGTCGTGCTCAACCTGGCCTTCCATCACCTGGGGCGGGGCGCGCGCCTCGGCCACCGGGGCGCACCGCTGCGCCACAATCGGCATGAATGACACCCATTCGTACCGAAAGGTGCCGTCGTGGAGCAGCAACCGCCGGAGGCGAACCACGAGAAGGGGGGAAGCACCGAGGAGGAGAAGAAGCCCGGCTTCGTCTTCCCCAGTGCCCTGACCGTCCTCGTGGCGGTGACGCTGGCCGTCTGGGCGCTCACCTTCGTCATTCCCTCCGGCGTCTACGACCGCGACGCCGAGGGCGACCCGGTCCAGGGCACGTACCACCACGAATTCGCCCCCGGAGGGCTGACCCACCGGGTGGGCGACCTCTTCCTGGCGCCCGTCAACGGGCTCTACGGCGTCCGCGACCAGAAGACGGGCGAGGTGGCGCCGGACGCGGTCGGCGCGCTGTACGGCAGTGCCGGGGTCTTCCTCTTCGTCCTGGCGATCGGCGCGTTCATCACCGTCGTCTTCGCCACCGGCGCCCTCGACCGCGGCATCGAGCGGCTCGCCCACCGGCTCCGCGACCGCGGCGCGCTGCTCATCGCCGGCGTGATGATCGTCTTCTCGCTCCTGGGCACCGTGGAGGGCTTCGCGGAGGAGACGCTCGGCTTCTACGGGCTGCTGGTGCCGCTGATGCTGGCGCTCGGCTACGACCGGATGGTCGCCACCGGCACGATCATCCTCGGCGCGGGCATCGGCGTGCTCGCCTCCACCGTCAACCCGTTCGCCACCGGCGTCGCCTCCTCGGCCGCCGGGATCTCGCTGGGCGACGGCATCGTGCTGCGCTTCGCGATGTGGGTGGTGCTGACGGGGGTGACCATCGGCTACGTCGTGCGCTACGCGAGCAGGGTGCGGGCCGATCCGGGCCGTTCGCTGGTCGGCTTCCGGGAAGGGGACCGCGAGCTGGCCGCCCAGGCGGTCGAGCCGCCGGAGCTCACGGGCCTGCAGAAGGGCGTGCTCGTGATGGTCGCGCTGGTCTTCGCCTTCATGATCTTCTCGGTCATCCCCTGGGCGAGCGCGCTGTCGGGCAAGGCCGACGCCACCCCCTACACCTGGGAACTGGGCTGGTCCTTCGCGCAGTTGGCGGCCCTGTTCATCGTCGCGGCCGTGCTGGTCGGGCTGGTCGCCCGGCTGGGCGAGCAGAAGCTGAGCGCCACCGTCGTGCAGGGCGCGGCGGACTTCATCGCGCCCGCGCTCGTGATCGTCCTCGCCCGTGGCGTCACGGTCATCATGACCAACGCGAAGGTCATCGACACCGTGCTGCACGCCGTCGAGGGCGCGGTCTCCGGCACCCCGCCGGTGGCCTTCGCGATCCTGGTGTACGTCGTGAACCTGCCGCTGGCCTTCCTGATCCCCTCCACCTCCGGCCACGCCACCCTCGCGATGCCGATCCTGGCGCCGCTGGCGGAGTTCGCGGACGTCTCGCGCGCGGTGGTGGTCACGGCCTGGCAGGCGGCCAGCGGCTGGATGAACCTGTGGGTGCCGACCACCGCCGTGGTCGTCGGCGGGGTGTCGCTGGCGAAGGTCGGCTACGACCGCTATCTGCGGTTCGTCTGGCCGCTGCTGCTGATGCTGGCCGTGCTGATCTGCGGCTTCGTGGCGCTGGGCGCGGCCCTGACATGACGGGGGCCGCGCCCCATGGCCCCCGGCCGGATCAGTCGAGGAGCTCGTAGGCCGGCAGGGTGAGGAAGTCGGCGTAGTCCTCGTCGAGGGCGACCTTCAGCAGCAGGTCGTGGGCCTGCTGCCAGGCGCCGCTCTCCGTGCGGGCGGCCGCGAGCTCCTCGGCGGCGACCTCGCGGACCAGCTTGGCGGTGACCTTCTCGCCGGTGTCGAGGACGACGCCCGCGTCGACCCACTGCCAGATCTGCGAACGGGAGATCTCCGCCGTGGCCGCGTCCTCCATGAGGTTGAAGATGGCGACCGCGCCCAGCCCCCTCAGCCACGCCTCGATGTAGCGCAGGCCGACCTGGACGGCGTTGCGCAGCCCGGCGGCGGTCGGCGCGCCCTGGAGGGTGTCGACCGCGATGAGCTGATCGGCCGTCACCTCGACGTCCTCGCGCAGCCGGTCCTTCTGGTGCGGCCGCTCGCCCAGCACCGCGTCGAAGCAGGCGCGCGCGACCGGGACCAGATCGGGGTGGGCGACCCAGGAGCCGTCGAAGCCGTCCCCCGCCTCCCGGTTCTTGTCGGCGCGGACCTTCTCCAGGGCGACCTCGTTGACCGCGGGGTCCCTGCGGGAGGGGATGAACGCGGCCATGCCGCCGATGGCGTGGGCGCCGCGCTTGTGACAGGTGCGCACCAGCAGCTCGGTGTACGCGCGCATGAACGGGGCCGTCATGGTCACGGCGTTGCGGTCGGGGAGGACGAACTTCTCCCCGCCGTCACGGAAGTTCTTGATGAGGGAGAAGAGGTAGTCCCAGCGGCCCGCGTTGAGCCCCGAGGCATGCTCGCGCAGCTCGAAGAGGATCTCCTCCATCTCGTAGGCGGCGGTGATCGTCTCGATGAGCACGGTGGCGCGGACCGTGCCCCGCGCCACGCCCACGTACTCCTGCGCGAAGACGAAGACCTCGTTCCACAGCCGGGCCTCGAGGTGCGACTCGGTCTTGGGGAGGTAGAAGTACGGCCCCTTGCCCAGGTCGAGCAGGCGCCGGGCGTTGTGGAAGAAGTAGAGGCCGAAGTCGGCGAGGGCGCCGGGCAGGGGGCGGCCGTCGACGGTGATGTGCCGCTCGTCCAGGTGCCAGCCGCGCGGGCGCATGACGACCGTGGCGAGCTCCGCGGCGGGCCTCAGCGCGTACGTCCTGCCCTCGGGCGAGGTGAAGTCGATGCGGCGCTCGTAGGCGTCGATGAGGTTGAGCTGGCCGCTGACGACGTTGTGCCAGGTGGGGGAGGAGGCGTCCTCGAAGTCGGCGAGCCAGACGCGGGCGCCGGAGTTGAGGGCGTTGATCGTCATCTTGCGGTCGTCGGCGGGGCCGGTGATCTCCACGCGCCGGTCCTCCAGCGCGGCGGGGGCGGGCGCCACCCGCCAGTCGGGGTCGGCGCGGACGTGGGCGGTCTCCGGGAGGAAGTCCAGCCGGCCGGTACGGGCGATCTCCGCGCGGCGCGCGGCACGGCGGGCCAGCAACGCGTCGCGGCGCGGGGTGAACCGGTGGTGCAGGGCGGCGAGAAAGGCGAGCGCCTCCTCGGTGAGCACTTCCTCCTGCCGCTCCACGTGCGGGGCCTCGACGACGGCCAGCGGGGACGGCGCTGGTGCGGACATGGGCTTCTCACTCCTTCAGCGGGCGGTGCGTCGCCCGGCGGGCCGCCGGGGTGGACCGGTCACGGCAGGGGCACATCGGCATGGCACACGGTGCCGCGTGCAGTGGAGACTATTTTCCTCATGGTGGAAGTTCAAGGGCTCATTCCAGCAACCCGAGCGCCTCCGGGGTGTCGATGTCGTCCGGCGCCGCGACGTCCGAGCACTCCACGAGCACGACGGCACCGGCGTGTTGACGCAGGTACGCCCGCGCCCCCCGGTCGCCGGTGGCCGCCCGGGCCACCCCTGCCCAGTGCTCCCGCCCGAACACCACCGGATGCCCGCGCTCGCCCCCGTACGCCGCCGCCACCAGCTCCGCCCCCTCCCGGCGCGCGGCCAGTACCCGCGCCACCGCCCGTGCGCCGATGCGCGGTTGGTCGACCAGCATCACCAGCGCCGCCGACGCTTCCGTGGCGGCCAGGGACGCGAGACCGGCCCGCAGGGACGAGCCCATGCCCTCGGCCCAGCGCGGGTTGTCCACCAGGACCGTTGCTCCCGGGAGCGGGCCGAGCCGCTCCCGTACCCGCGCCGCCTCCGCACCCAGCACCACGTGCACCGAGGCGCAGCCGCCCTCGTGCATCTCCCGCATCACGCGCTCCACCAGGAGCCCGCCGTCGCCGCACTCCAGCAGCGCCTTGGGGCGCCCGCCCAGCCGCCGTCCGCCACCCGCCGCCAGCAACAGGCCCGCCACCGGAGCCCGTTTCGCACTCGTGTCCGTCACAGCTGCCATAGCCCCTGCTTACCGCATGCGTGACCTGATGTGCGCCGGACGTCAGTTCGTCACTCGTACGTGAACACGCGGCCTGAATTTCGCTGTGCGTGTGGCGCGTCGCACGGAAAGTGGCGTTAACTGATCCGCGCGAGCGAGCGTGTGGGAGGGGGAGAGTCGTGGCGGAAGGCGCCGTTGTGGTGGCAGAGGAGCGAGCGGACCGTTTCGGCGAAGAGCCGGATCCGAGAGCGGGCGAGCTGGGCGCGGCGGTGTCCCGGCTGCGCCGGGCGCTGGCCGGGCATCCCGCCGTCTTACCGGACAGGGACGCGGCCGAGGACGAACTGGCCGCCCTGGACGCGATGGCGCGCGCCGGCGCGACGGACGTCTCCCGGCTGCGCCGTTCGCTGCTGCTGGTGGCCGGCGCGGTGGGTTCCGTCAGCGCCCTGGCCCCCGCCCTCGGTGACGTGCGCGCGGCGGTCGACCGCTTCGGCGGACTGCCGGGCGAAGCGCCGGAGGGCGTGCCGGACGGCGCGTCCGGTGCGGGCCTGCCGCGCCCCCGTGAGGGCGGCTGACGCCCGCCCGGTTCAGGCGGAGTCAGAGGGAGTCAGAGGGAGTCAGAGGGAGTCAGAGGGAGTCAGAGGGAGGGCGTCGTGCCCGCGAGCGTGACGGACAGCTCCGCGGCGACCTCCCGCAGCAGTGGGACGATCCGCTCCGTGGCGGCCTCCGTGACCCGGCCCGCAGGGCCGGAGACGGAAATGGCCGCCGAAGTGGGGGAGTCGGGCACGGGGACCGCGAGGCAGCGCACCCCGATCTCCTGCTCGTTGTCGTCCATCGCGAAGCCCGCCTCGCGCACCCGGGCCAGCTCCTCCAGGAAGCCGTCGGGCGTGGTGATCGTCTTCTCGGTCGCGGCCGGCATGCCCGTACGGGCCAGGAGGGCGCGGACCTCGTCGTCGGGCGACTGGGCGAGCAACGCCTTGCCCACGCCCGTGGAGTGCGGCAGCACGCGCCGGCCGACCTCGGTGAACATCCGCACCGAGTGCCGCGAGGGCACCTGCGCCACGTACACGACCTCGTCGCCGTCCATCAGGGCCATGTTGGCGGTCTCGCCGGTCTCGTCCACCAGCCGGGCCAGGTGTGGGCGGGCCCAGGTGCCCAGCAGCCGGGCGGAGCTCTCGCCGAGCCGGATCAGCCGGGGACCGAGGGCGTAGCGCCGGTTGGGCTGCTGGCGGACGTAGCCGCAGGCCACCAGCGTGCGCATCAGCCGGTGGATGGTGGGCAGCGGCAGCCCGCTGCTCGCCGACAGCTCGCTCAGGCCGACCTCGCCGCCGGCGTCGGCCATCCGTTCGAGCAGGTCGAAGGCGCGCTCGAGGGACTGGACGCCACCGCTGGCCGGGGCGGTTCGGGGCTCGGCGGACGGGGGCACGGCGCTCCTTCCGGGAGGGGTGGCATGGGGCGGAAGCAGCCTACCGGCCCCCGCTGCCGGACCATGCCGGTTTCTGTTGCGTGAAATCGGCATTCCGTGCAGTGAAAGGGTCTTGACGGGCGTGGGCGGCGACTGAAGACTGCCCGCAGGGTTCGTTCAACAGATCGTTGAAGTTCAGGAATTGACGAATCCACGGTGTGTGATGCGGCTGTCGGGAGGTCACGGCGTGGACCGGAACGTGGAGCTGATCCTGCGATCGACACGGGTCGTCGTACCCGAGGGCATCCGCCCCGCGGCCGTCGCCGTGACCGGCGGGCGGATCGCCGCCGTCCTGCCGCACGGGGATGCGGCCCCGCCCGGTGCCGTCGTCGAGGATTTCGGGGACGACGTGCTGCTGCCCGGGCTCGTCGACACCCACGTCCATGTGAACGACCCCGGCCGCAGCGAGTGGGAGGGCTTTCGCAGCGCCACCCGTGCCGCGGCCGCCGGAGGCGTCACCACCCTCGTCGACATGCCCCTCAACAGCCTCCCGCCCACCACCACCGTGGCCGGCCTGCGCGCCAAGCGGGCCGCCGCCCGCGCCGGCGCGCACACCGACGTCGGCTTCTGGGGCGGCGCGCTGCCCACCAACCTCGCCGACCTGCGGCCGCTGCACGACGCCGGGGTCTTCGGCTTCAAGTCCTTCCTCTCGCCCTCCGGCGTCGAGGAGTTCCCGCACCTGGGCCGGGCCGACCTCGAGGCCGTGGCCCGGGAGATCGCCGCCCTCGGCGGCCTGCTGATCGTGCACGCCGAGGACCCGCACCACCTTGAGGACGCCCCGCGGGCCGGCGGCACGCGCTACGCCGACTTCCTCGCCTCCCGCCCCCGAGCCGCCGAGAACGAGGCCGTCGGCGCGCTCCTGGCCGCCGCCCGCCGGCACGGCACGCGCGTCCATGTCCTGCACCTGTCCAGCGCCGACGCGCTGCCCGCGCTGGCCGCCGCCCGGGCCGGGGGCCTGCCCGTCACCGTCGAGACCTGCCCGCACTTCCTGACCCTGACCGCCGAGGAAGTGCCCGACGGGGCCACCGAGTTCAAGTGCTGCCCGCCCATCCGCGAGGCGGCCAACCAGGAAGCGCTCTGGGCCGGGCTGGCCGAGGGGACCATCGACTGCGTGGTCTCCGACCACTCGCCCTGCACGGCCGACCTCAAGGTCCCCGACTTCGCCAGGGCGTGGGGCGGCATCTCCTCCCTCCAGCTGGGCCTGCCCGCCGTGTGGACCGCCGCCCGGCGGCGCGGGCACACCCTGCACGACGTGGCCCGCTGGATGGCGGGCGGCCCCGCCGCCCTGGCGGGCCTGGCCGCCAAGGGCGCCATCGCACCGGGAAAGGACGCCGACTTCGCCGTCCTCGCCCCCGACGAGACCTTCACCGTCGACCCCGCCGCGCTCCACCACCGCAACCCCGTCACGGCCTACGCGGGCCGGACCCTGCACGGGGTCGTACGGTCCACCTGGCTGCGCGGCCGCAAGATCGCCGACCACGGCACCCCCCTGACCGAGCCCACCGGCCGACTCCTGGAGCGCGCATGAGCACGAGCGGCATATCCGGCACCTCCGCATCCCCCGTCACCCCCTCCCGCACCGGGGACACCTCCTTCACCGGCGCCGCCGAGCCCTACGCCGGCGGCGACCCCTACGCCGACTACCGTCGAGCACCCTCCTCCTGCTCGTCCTTCACCCGCCTGCCCGACCTCGCCGACCGGCGGCTCGGCGCCTCCGTGATCGCCGCCAGCGACGAGTTCTTCGCCGAGCGCGAGAACCTCATCGAGCCGGGCCCCGCCCGCTTCGACCCCGGACACTTCGGGCACAAGGGCAAGGTCATGGACGGCTGGGAGACCCGCCGCCGGCGCGGCACCTGCGCCGAGCGCCCGCACCCCACGGACGAGGACCACGACTGGGCGCTGATCCGGCTCGGCGTCCCCGGCGTCGTCCACGGCATCGTCGTCGACACCGCCCACTTCCGGGGCAACCACCCCCAGGCCGTCAGCGTCGAGGCCACCGCGCTGCCCGGCTCCCCGTCGCCGCAGGACCTGCTCGCCGCCGACGTGCCGTGGACGCCCCTCGTCCCGCGCACCCCCGTCGGCGGCCACGCCGCCAACGGCTTCCCCGTCGAGTGCCGGCAGCGCTTCACCCACCTGCGGCTCAACCAGCACCCCGACGGCGGCATCGCCCGGCTGCGCGTCCACGGCGAGGCGGCCCCCGACCCGGTCTGGCTCGCGGCGCTGGGCACCTTCGACCTCGCCGCCCTGGAGAACGGCGGGCATGTGGAGGACGCCTCCGACCGCTTCTTCTCCTCCCCGGCCAACAGCATCCACCCCGGCCGCTCCCGCAAGATGGACGACGGCTGGGAGACGCGCCGCCGCCGCGACACGGGCCACGACTGGGTGCGCTACCGCCTCACCGGCCACTGCGTGCCGCGGGCCGTCGAGATCGACACCGGCTGCTACAAGGGCAACGCGGCGGGCTGGGCGGCCCTGTCCGTGCTCGACGCCACCACGGGCGCCGACCCCGCCGACCACACCACGGGCTGGAGCGAGCTGCTGCCGCGCACCCGCCTGCAGCCCGACACCGTCCACCGCTTCCCGCTGGCCGGGGCCCCCACCGCCACGCACGTACGGATCGACATCTTCCCCGACGGGGGCATCGCCCGCCTGCGCGTCCACGGCTCGCTGACCGAGGAGGGCGCCGCACGGCTGCGGCGCTGACGGCGCCGGTGGGCCGGGGCCGGCCTCAGGCCGCGGGCACCGCGGCCAGCGTGTTCCAGAACATCGACTCGTACTCCTGCAGCAGCCGGCCGTAGCGGTGCGCCGACCGCTCCGACAGCCGGCCGTCCAGCAGCCCCTCCGCCACCGCCGCCAGCGCCTTCTCCGTGAGCTGCGGATCGGGCCCGGCGAAGAAGTCGAAGAAGCCGCACGCCTCGTCGTCGAAGCCGTAGTGGGCGCGCAGCGCCTCGCCGACCGTGGCGCAGTAGCCGCCCCACGCGGCGAAGTTGGCGGTGAGCGCCACCACCGCGTCCACCGGCTCGGCGCCCAGGGCCAGCCAGGCGACGTACGCCGGGTAGGTCTGGCAGCCGGCCCGCGGCTCATGGGCCCGTACCGCCTCCTCGTCCAGCCCGCAGGCGGCCGCGAGCGGCGGCAGCAGGCCGAGCGCGAGGCTCTCGCCATGGGCCAGGTGGGCGAAGAAGTGGGCGACGGCGCTGTGGTGCCGGCCGGTCGCGCGCGCCGCGAGGTGCTCGAAGCTGCGGCCGTCGGCGGCGATGACGTGGTGCTGCTCCAGGGCGAGGGCGGCGACGGCCGCCCGTGGCGCCCGGCCCGCGGCGATCAGGGGGACGAGGCGGTTGGAGCCGGGCGGGAGGCTGCGGACGGCGTCGTCGAGGACGTCCCGGGCGGTACGGGCCATGCGGCCAGGGTATCCACGGGCCGCTACTTCGCCCCGCCGAGATAGAAGAGGAGGAAGAAGAAGGCCACGATGAAGTGGACGGCGACGAGGTAGATGAAGACCCGGACCGTCATGCCCATCGGGGCCCGGTCCTCTTCCACGTAGTCCTTCGCGTTGTCGCTCATGGCATTGCCCTCCGGGTCGGTGCCGGGCCACCGAGACACAACTCGGCGGCGCCGCTCTGCATCAGCGTGTGCATGAACAGCAGATCCACTCCCTCGCGCGAGGCGGCCGCGATGCGGTGAGGGGTGAGGGAGTCGAAGTGGGCGGCGTCCCCCGCGTCGAGCAGATGGGTGCTCTCGCCGAGGGTCAGCCGCAGCCGCCCGCCGGTGACGTAGAGCCACTCCTCGCCCGGGTGCACCCGCACGAGCTCCTCCTGGACGCCCGGGCCCTGCGGCACGTGCAGCCGCAGCGCCTGCATGGCCCGCCCCGAGCCGCCGGCCCGCCAGTACGTCCAGCCGCCCGCCTCCTGCGCCTCCATGCGGTCCGCGCGTACGATCGGATCGCGCTCCTCGGGCAATTCGCCCAGCAGGTCGGATACGGTCGTCCCGTACGTGCGCGCCAGCGCCAGCAGCATCGGCAGCGAGGGGGTCCGCTGCCCGGTCTCCAGCCGGGAGAGGTGGGCGGGCGAGAGCCCGACCCGCGCCGCGGCGGCTTCCAGCGTCAGCCCGCCGCGCTTGCGCAGGGCGCGCAACTGTGGGGCCACGGCGGGCAGATCGTCTGCACTCATGCGTCCGGTATAGCCCGGTCCTGCCTCTGGGGCAAAAGTTTTGCCTCCTGGGCAAGTTTCTGGGCCCGTTACCCCCAGTACCCCCCGTTCCGGCGGCCGCTCGCGGTTAACGTCAGGAAAACATCAAGGATTGGCGTTGACATGACATGCGCTACGCGCGTCATGCTGGTCGTCATGACAACCCCCCATCGTCTGGCCCGTTTCGCGGCCCTCGCCGCCCTGGCCTCCACGCTCCTGGTCGGCGGCCCCGCCGTCGCCGCCACGCCGACCGCCGCCGGGACGTCGGCCGTGCTCGCGTCCGCCGCGCCCGTCGGCGACATCTGCTACTCCGACCTGCCGTCCCAGGCCCACGACACCCTGCGCCTGATCGACAAGGGCGGCCCGTACCCGTACCCGAAGGACGGCACGGTCTTCTCCAACCGCGAGGGCGTCCTGCCCAAGCAGGCCGGCGGCTACTACCACGAGTACACCGTCAAGACCCCGGGCTCCCCGGACCGCGGCGCCCGCCGGATCGTCACCGGCGAGAAGACCCACGAGGACTACTACACCGCGGACCACTACAAGACCTTCGACCTGGTCGACTTCTCCTGCTGAGCACGCACGGTGTCGTCCACCGGCCGCCGGTAGCACCGGTGGCGACGGGTCCCGCCTCCTTCCACGGGGGCGGGACCCTTTGCCGTAGGGGTGCGGGCATGGCATTCCCGCCACGGCGCGCCGCACCTCGTCGCGGTCGCCGCCGTCGGGCCGGGGCCGATTGTCAGTGGCTCCCGCTACCGTTTTGGTGAGGCACGACCACACCCACGCACTTCGAGAAGGGCGGCGAACTTCCGTGTACCGGTGGGAGATCACCCGGGCCGCGCTGGCCCAGCGCGTCGTGCCCAGGTCCGTGGCGACAGCTACGACCAGGCCGCGACGACGGCCGGCACCCTGCTCTCCGCCGGGATCACGAGCCTGGAGATATCCCTGACGACCCCCTTCGCCCTGGAGGCCGTCACCACGCTCTCCCGCGAGGTCGGCGAGGAGGGCATCATCGGCGCCGGAGCGGTCCTGGACGCGCCCTCCGCCCGGATGGCCATCGACGCCGGCGCCCGCTTCCTGGCCTCGCCCTGCCTCGACGCCGGCGTCATCCGCACCGGCCACCGCTACGGCGTACCGGTCTTCCCGGGCGTCGCGACGCCGACCGAGCTGGTGCGCGCCCTGGAGCTGGGCGCCGACGCGCTCAAGCTCTTCCCCGCCGTGGGCCGGCACCCCGACTGGCTCGGCGCGGTGCGGGCCGAGCTGCCGCAGGCGGCGCTGGTGCCCAGCGGTGGGATATCCGTCGACAGCGCCCCCGACTGGATCGCGGCCGGCGCCGTGGCCTGCGGCCTCGGCTCCGAACTCTCCGAGGGCGACCGGGACTCGGTGGCCAAGCGCGCCGGGGAGCTGCTCGGCCGGCTGGCGGAGGCCGGTCGGCGCCGCGGCTGAACGCCGCCTCCAACTCCCGGAGGGGAAGCGGCCTTTGGCCTCCTCCTCACGGCCGATGCCCATGACCGTACGCCGCCGTATGGTGAAGGAGCGACCGACGGGCGACCGCACGCATCCTTCCCGCACGCGATGCCCGTCCTCGAGCGATCTTCGATGACCAGGGGGTAGCGCCATGGGAGCCACGACGGACACGTGCGGCGGCATAGCGGACACGGGCGGCGGCATAGTCGATCTGGCGGCGATGGGCGCCGAGTTCGCCCGCGACCCGTACAGCGTCTACGCGAGGCTGCGCGAGCAGGGGCCGGTGCACCGGGTGCGGATGCCCGAGGGTGCGATGTGCTGGCTCGTGGTCGGCTACGACGAGGTGCGGGCCACGTTCAACGATCCGCGGCTGTCGAAGGACTGGGAACGGGCCTCGGACGACCTCGGCCTGCCACGGATCGCCTCCGGGCCGCACATGCTGATCGTCGACCCGCCGCACCACGGCCGCCTGCGCAAGCTCGTCGCCAGTCAGTTCACCGCGCGGCGCGTCGAGGCCCTGGCCCCGCGCGTCCAGGAGCTCACCGACGGCCTCCTGGACGCGATGCTCGCCGCCCCGGACCGCCGCGCCGACCTCGTCGACGCCCTTGCCTTCCCCCTGCCCATCAGCGTCATCTGCGAACTCCTGGGCGTCCCGGACCTCGACCGGCAGTCCTTCCGCCAATGGTCGAACACCGCCATCGGCTCCGCCCCCTCCCCGGTGAAGGCCCAGGCGGCCGCCCACATCGCCGCCTACCTCGCCGAGCTGGTCGCCGCCAAGCGCGAGCGGCCCGGCGAGGACCTGCTGAGCGCCCTGATCCGCACCACGGACGACGACGGCGACCGGCTCTCGCCCGAGGAGCTCCTCGGCATGGCGTGGGTCCTGCTGGTCGCCGGCCACGAGACGACCGTCAACCTCATCTCCAACGGCGTCCTCGCGCTGCTCCGCCACCCCGGGCAGCTCGCCGACCTGCGGGCCGACTTCGGGCTGCTCGACAACGCCGTCGAGGAGATGCTGCGCTACGACGGGCCGGTGGAGACCGCCACGTACCGCTTCACCACCGAGCCCGTCGAGATCGGCGGCACGGTGGTGCCGGGCGGCGGCGAGCTCGTGCTCCCCGTCATCGCCGACGCCGACCACGACCCGGCCCGCTTCCCCGACCCCGGCCGCTTCGACATCCACCGCGACGCCCGCGGTCACGTCGCCTTCGGCCACGGCATCCACTACTGCGTCGGCGCCCCGCTGGCCCGGCTGGAGGCGAAGATCGTCATCCGCTCGCTCCTGGAGCGCTGCCCGGACCTCGCCCTGGACGCCCACCCGGCGGCCCTGACCTGGCGCGAGGGCCTGCTGATGCGGGGCCCGCACCGCCTGCCCGTCCGGTTCTAGCCGGGCGGCGCGACCGACGGGACCAGCGGGACCAGCGGGACCAGCCCACATATGTCAGGACAACCGGACCTCCGGACTTCCCGTCATCAGGTCCCGGGGCTACGCTCCCCCCGTGGCGAAGCACCAACCCCTCCAGTTCTCCCTCGACCGCAGCAGCCCGGTCCCGCTGTACTTCCAGCTGTCCCAGCAGCTGGAGGCCGCCATCGAGCGCGGCGAGCTCGCCCCCGGCAGCCTGCTCGGCAACGAGATCGAGCTCGCCGGGCGGCTGGGCCTGTCCCGGCCCACGGTCCGCCAGGCCATCCAGTCGCTGGTCGACAAGGGCCTGCTCGTGCGCCGCCGCGGCGTGGGCACCCAGGTCGTGCACAGCCAGGTCAGGCGGCCGCTGGAGCTGAGCAGCCTCTACGACGACCTGGAGGCGGCCGGCCAGCGGCCCGCCACCCGGGTGCTGCGCCACGCCGTCGAGCCCGCCACCGCACACGTCGCCGCCGCGCTCGGGGTCGCCGAGGGCGCCGACGTGGTGGTCGTCGAGCGGCTGCGCCTCTCGCACGGCGAGCCCATGGCGCGGCTGACCAACCACCTGCCGGCCGGCCTGCTCGACCTGGAGGACGAGACGCTGGAGGAGACCGGCCTCTACCGCCTGATGCGCCTCGCCGGCATCACGCTGCACAGCGCCCGGCAGACCGTCGGCGCGCGCGCCGCCACCGCCGCCGAGGGCGAGCTGCTGGCCGAGCCGGAGGGCGCGCCGCTGCTGACGATGGAGCGGACGACCTTCGACGACACGGGCCGTGCGGTGGAGTTCGGCTCGCATCTGTACCGTGCCTCCCGGTACTCCTTCGACTTCCAGCTCCTGGCACGCCCGTGACGGTGGGCCGAACTGTCAGGGCATAAGAATGTACTGACAAAGTCTTGACGTGGTGTGTCGCCCGCCACTACAAATCCACCCACAGAGGAACGACGCGCGACGAACAAGGAATGCAGCCCCGCACGGCACCGCCGACGCCCCGGCCGACAGCGGTGACGGATGGTGACGGATACTTGGGCGGTTGGGTCTGTGATCGGGCCCGGCCGCACCGTGACAGACAGTGGAAGGGCAAGTCCTCGTGGCAAGGGTTCGGACAGGCGTACGTGCGGTGAGCGCCGTGCTGGCAGCGGTGCTCGGCGCCACACTGGCGGGGTGCAGCAGCACGGGCGGCAAGCGCGCCGAGGAGCGGGCCGCCAAGGCCGCCCAGGGGCGTGCCGCGGTCGACACCCCCCGGTGGACCTTCGCGATGGTCACCCACTCGGGCGATGGTGACACCTTCTGGGACATCGTCCAGGCCGGTGCCAAGCAGGCGGCCGCCAAGGACAACATCAAGTTCCTCTACGCCCATGACGTCGAGGGGAACAAGCAGGCGCAGAACGTCCAGGCCATGATCGACCAGAAGGTCGACGGCCTGATCGTCACGCTCGCCAAGCCCGACGCCATGAAGGACGTCGTCGCCAAGGCGAAGAAGGCCGGCATTCCGGTGATCACCGTGAACTCGGGCTCCGAGAAGTCCAAGGAGTTCGGGGCGCTCACCCACATCGGCCAGGACGAGACCATCGCCGGCGAGGCCGTCGGCGAGCAGCTCAACCAGCGCGGGAAGAAGAAGGCCGTCTGCGTCCTGCACGAGCAGGGCAACGTCGGCCACGAGCAGCGCTGCGACGGCGTGAAGAAGTCCTTCAAGGGCGACCTGCAGAACCTCTACGTCGAGGGCACCAACATGCCCAACGTGCAGTCGTCCATCGAGGCGAAGCTGCAGTCCGACAAGGACATCGACGCGGTCGTCACCCTCGGCGCGCCCTTCGCTCCCACCGCCGTCAAGGCCGCCGAGCAGGCCGGCAGCAAGGCGGAGGTCGACACCTTCGACCTCAACGCCAAGGTCGCCGAGGCCCTCCAGGCCGGCACCCTGGGCTTCGCCGTCGACCAGGACCCCTACCTCCAGGGCTACGAGGCGGTCGACCTGCTGTGGCTCTACCGCTACAACCGCGACATGCTCGGCGGCGGCCGCCCGGTCCTGACCGGACCGCAGATCGTCACCAAGGACGACGCGAAGACCCTGGCCGAGTACACCAAGCGGGGCACGCGATGAGCGCGCCCGCGACAGCCCCCGTCCAGGACGCGCCCGACGAGCGCATCGTGAGCCGCTCCTACCTGCGGCGCATGCTCGGCCGCCCGGAGCTGGGCGCGGTCGTCGGCGCCGCCGCCGTCTTCGTCTTCTTCTCGTTCGTGGCCGAAAGCTTCCTGCAGGCTTCCAGCCTGTCCACCGTGCTCTACGCGTCCTCGACGATCGGCATCATGGCCGTACCGGTGGCGCTGCTGATGATCGGCGGGGAGTTCGACCTGTCGACCGGCGTCATGGTGACGACCTCGGCCCTGGTCTCGTCGATGTTCAGCTACCAGATGACGGCGAACGTCTGGGTGGGCGTGGGGGTCTCCCTCCTCACCACCCTGGCGATCGGCTTCTTCAACGGCTTCATGCTGACGCGCACCAAGCTGCCGAGCTTCATCATCACGCTCGGCACGTTCCTGATGCTGACGGGCCTCAACCTGGGCTTCACCAAGCTCATCAGCGGCACGGTCTCCACCAAGACCATCGGGGACATGGAGGGCTTCGAGTCCGCCCGCAAGGTGTTCGCCTCCCATCTGACGATCGGCGGGGTGGACCTCCAGGTCACGATCCTGTGGTGGTTCGCCCTCGTGGCCCTGGCCACCTGGGTCCTGCTCCGCACCCGCGTGGGCAACTGGATCTTCGCGGTCGGCGGCGGCGCGGACGCGGCCCGCGCGGTCGGCGTCCCCGTCAACCGCACCAAGATCGGCCTGTACATGGCCGTGGCCTTCTGCGCCTGGATCTCGGGCCAGCACCTGCTCATGTCCTACGACGTCGTCCAGTCGGGCGAGGGCGTCGGCAACGAGTTCCTCTACATCATCGCGGCCGTCATCGGCGGCTGCCTGATGACCGGCGGCTACGGCTCGGCCATCGGGTCCGCGGTCGGCGCGTTCATCTTCGGCATGACCAGCAAGGGCATCGTGTACGCGCAGTGGAACCCGGACTGGTTCAAGTTCTTCCTCGGCGCCATGCTGCTCCTGGCGACCCTGCTGAACGCCTGGGTCCGTAAGCGCGCGGAGGCGACCAAGTGAGTGCTCTCGTCAAGCTCACGGACGTGAGCAAGTACTACGGCAACATCCGCGCGCTCGAGGGCGTCTCCCTGGAGGTCCACGGCGGCGAGATCACCTGTGTGCTGGGCGACAACGGAGCCGGCAAGTCCACCCTGATCAAGATCATCGCGGGGCTGCACCAGCACGACGCGGGCTCCTTCGAGATCGAGGGCGAGGAGGCGAGGCTCGCCTCGCCCCGGGAGGCCCTGGGCCGCGGCATCGCCACGGTCTACCAGGACCTCGCGGTCGTGCCCCTCATGCCGGTGTGGCGCAACTTCTTCCTCGGCTCGGAGCCCACGACGGGCGTGGGCCCCTTCAGGCGCCTCGACGTCCAGCGGATGCGCGAGACGACCCGTGCGGAGCTGCTGCGCATGGGCATCGACCTGCGCGACGTCGACCAGCCCATCGGCACGCTCTCCGGCGGTGAGCGCCAGTGCGTGGCGATCGCCCGCGCCGTCTACTTCGGCGCGAAGGTGCTCGTCCTGGACGAGCCCACCGCGGCGCTCGGCGTCAAGCAGTCGGGCGTGGTCCTCAAGTACGTCGCCGCCGCCCGCGACGCGGGCCTGGGCGTGGTCTTGATCACGCACAACCCGCACCACGCGTACCTCGTCGGTGACCGCTTCGTGCTGCTCAAGCGCGGGGCGATGGCGGGCAGCCACACGAAGGCGGAGATCGCCCTCGACGAGCTCACGCGGCAGATGGCGGGCGGCAGTGAGCTCGACCAGCTCAGCCACGAGCTGGAGCGGGCGCCCGGTCCCGATGTCATCGGGGGCAAGCCGGTGGACGCCGCGGGGGGCGGCGACTGACGGCGTTCCTTGCCCGGCGCCGGGGGCGCCGTCCTCACCAGCGCCGTTGTGCGACGCACCGGGCTGGTGAGGCACAATCGGCGACGACCGTAGATACGAGGCCCCGGCCTCCTGAGACCACTGCAGGGACATCGACTCGTGCGAGCACGCACCGGCAGCGCCCGTAGAACCGCCAGGCCCCACGCAGTGGTGGAGGTGTCGCGATGAGCATGTACCGCGAGCGGGTATACCGGGGCACCGGAAGAGCGACCGTGCTGCGCACGGCCGGCACGCGCGAGCGTCGCTCGCACCTCACCGCGCCCCGCGTCCCCACCGTCGGCATCGACATCGGCGGCACCAAGGTCATGGCGGGCGTCGTCGACGCCGACGGCAACATCCTGGAGAAGCTCCGTACGGAGACCCCGGACAAGTCCAAGAGCCCCAAGGTCGTCGAGGACACCATCACCGAGCTGGTCCTCGACCTCTCCGACCGCCACGACGTCCACGCCGTCGGCATCGGCGCCGCGGGCTGGGTCGACGCCGACCGCAACCGCGTCCTGTTCGCCCCGCACCTGTCCTGGCGCAACGAGCCGCTGCGCGACCGGCTCGCCGGCCGCCTCGCCGTCCCGGTCATGGTCGACAACGACGCCAACACCGCCGCCTGGGCGGAGTGGCGCTTCGGCGCGGGCCGGGGCGAGGACCACCTCGTCATGATCACCCTGGGTACCGGCATCGGCGGCGCCATCCTCGAGGACGGCCAGGTCAAGCGGGGCAAGTTCGGCGTCGCCGGCGAGTTCGGCCACATGCAGGTCGTCCCCGGCGGCCACCGCTGCCCCTGCGGCAACCGCGGCTGCTGGGAGCAGTACAGCTCCGGCAACGCCCTGGTCCGCGAGGCCCGTGAGCTGGCCGCGGCGGAGTCCCCGGTCGCCTACGGGATCATCGACCGCGTCGGCGGCAACATCCCCGAGATCACCGGTCCGCTGATCACGGAGCTGGCCCGCGAGGGCGACGCCATGTGCGTCGAGCTCCTCCAGGACATCGGCCAGTGGCTCGGCGTGGGCATCGCCAACCTCGCCGCCGCCCTCGACCCCTCGTGCTTCGTCATCGGCGGTGGCGTCAGCGCCGCCGACGACCTGCTGATCGGCCCCGCCCGGGACGCGTTCCGCCGCCACCTCACCGGTCGCGGCTACCGCCCGGAGGCCCGCATCGTCAAGGCGCAGCTGGGCCCCGAGGCCGGCATGGTCGGCGCCGCCGACCTGGCCCGCCTCGTCGCCCGCCGCTTCCGCCGCGCCAACCGGCGCCGCGTCGAGCGCTACGAGCGGTACGCACGGGCGGGCCGGGGATGAGCATCATGGAACACAGCGCACGCACCGCCCCCGCGGAGGAACCCGACGGCGCGAACGGCGGCCGGGGCGACGGCCCCGGCGGCCGTCGCACGAGCCGCCGCTGGGTCAAGCCCATCGTCGTCCTCCTGCTCATCGCCATCCCCGCCGGCTACCTCTACATCTCCGCGATGCAGAGCCGCAGCGGCAGCACCACCAAGCGGGAAGAGGCCGTCGCCAAGGGGCTGGAGGAGGGCTGGCCCTCCAAGGTCCAGCGCCGCATCTACGGCATGACGGTGCCGGCCTACGCCACCGACGTCGCCCACTACGAGACCAACTCCTGGCGCTCCAGCTCGCTGTACCTGCAGTTCACGACCACGCGCAAGAAGTTCGACAAGTGGCTGAAGCAGGTCGGCACCAGCCCCGCCGCGCTCCAGGACGGCCGGATCACCATCGACGAGGACGAGGCGGCGACGGTCGGCTGGGAATTCGGCAGCGGTCACCACTGGAAGGGCACGGTCCGCGAGCAGGACAAGCCCAAGCCGAACTTTCAGATCACCGCCAACATGGACAACCCGGACCGCCCCGAGGTCTTCGTCATCTCCACCACCACCCCCTGAACCGGGTCCGCCGGCACGGCGGATAGCGTGACGCGGGTGAGCGAGCAGCAGACCCCTTCTCTCCAGTCCCTCCAGCCCCTCCAGCACCGGTTCGACGGCCCCGAGGACGGCCCCGTCCTCGTCCTCGGCCCCGCCCTGGGCACCACCTGGCACATGTGGGACCGGCAGATACCGGAGCTGACCCGGCACTGGCGCGTCCTGCGCTTCGATCTGCCCGGGCACGGTGGCGCCCCGGCCCAGCCCGCCGCCACCGTCGGCGAGCTCGCCGACCGGCTGCTGGCCACCCTGGACCGGCTCGGCATCGAGCGCTTCGGCTACGTGGGTTGCTGCGTCTCCGGGGCCATCGGCACCGACCTCGCCCTGCGCCACCCGCACCGGCTCGCCTCCCTGGCCGTGGTCGGCTCCGCCGCGCACTTCGGCTCCGCCGACGCCTGGGGGCCGCGTGCCGGCGAGGTCCGCGCGAACGGGCTGGAGCCGGTGGCCCGGTCGGCGCCCGAGCGCTGGTTCACCTCCGCCTTCGCGGGCGCCCAGCCCGCGATCGTGGACTGGGCCGTCCAGATGGTCCGGACGACCGACCTCCACAGCTACGCCGCCGCCTGCGAGGCCCTCGCCGCCTTCGACGCACGGCCCGGACTGGGCCGCGTCGTCGCCCCCACGCTCGTGATCGTCGGCGCCGAGGACCAGGTGACCCCCGCCGCCGAGGCCCGGGTGCTGGTCGCCGGCATCCACGACGCCCGCCTGGCCGTGGTGCCCGCGGCCAGGCACCTCACGCCGGTCGAGCAGCCGGCGGCCGTGACCGATCTGCTGGTCCGCCACTTCTCGGCCCCTTGGCAGCCGGCCTCGGCCGCCGCTCCCGCTCCCGCTCCCGCCCCCGGGCCTCAGCCATCCGGGCCGGGCGTGCCGGCCGGGGCCTTCGGGGCGCCCCAGCCCGCTGCCGCAACCGCTTCCCCGTCCGCCGCGCCTCAGCCGTCCGTGGCGGCCGGCCCCTTCGGGGCGCCGCAGCCTGCCGCCGCCGAGCCGCAGCCCACGCCGGCCCCGGAGCCGGCGCCGAAGGCCGCTTCTGCGGACTCCGCCTTCGGCGCGCCCGCCGCCGTCCCGCCCGCCGTTCCGGTGCCCGCGGGTGCCAACCCGTACGCGACCCCGCAGGACGCGAACCCTTACGCGGCCACCCCGGCGGACCCGGACGCCGACGCGCACGCGACGGGCCTCCGGGTCCGTCGTGAGGTGCTCGGCGAGGAGGGCGGGAGCGGGCCCGGGCCGAAGGGGTTCGGCGCGGAGTACGACGACTTCGTCACCCGCGTGGCATGGGGCGGCACATGGGCGCGGCCCGGGCTCGACCGGCGCACGCGCTTCCTCCTGACCCTGACCGCCCTCACCACGGCCGGCCACCTCGACGAGCTGGCCCGTTACCTCCGGGCCGCCCTGCGCGACGGCGTCACCGCCGACGAGGTCAAGGAAACGTTGCTGCACACCGCCCTCTACTGCGGTCTGCCGGCGGCGGGCGCCGCCTTCGCGGTGGCCGAGCGCGTCGTCGCGGCGGAGGGCGGCGACGCGCGATAGGGCGTGGCGGCGCGCGGACGCGGCGCGGGGGCGCGTAGCAAGATGGGGCCATGAAGCTGACCAAGCAGAGTCATGCCTGCGTCCGTCTGGAGAAGGACGGCCGCACGCTCGTCATCGACCCCGGAGGGTTCAGCGAGGAGGACGCGGCCGTCGGCGCGGACGCCGTCCTCGTCACCCACGAGCACCCCGACCACTTCGACGAGCACCGGCTGCGGGCCGGTCTCGAGGCCAACCCGGCCGCCGAGCTGTGGACGCTGCGCAGCGTCGCCGAGCGGATCTCGGCGGCCTTCCCCGGCCGGGTGCACACGGTCGGCGAGGGCGACACCTTCACGGCCGCGGGCTTCGACGTCCAGGTGCACGGGCAGCTGCACGCCGTGATCCACCCGGACATCCCGCGGATCACCAACGTCGGTTACCTCGTGGACGGTTCGGTCTTCCACCCCGGCGACGCGCTGACGCTGCCGGGGCAGCCGGTCGAGACGCTGATGGTCCCGGTCATGGCCCCCTGGAACAAGGTCTCCGAGGTCATCGACTACGTCCGGGAGATCGGGCCCCGGCGGGCGATCGACATCCACGACGCGCTGCTGACGGACCTCGCCCGGCCCGTCTACGACCGGATGCTGGGCCCGGACGGCCCCGGCGTCGCGGGCGCGGACCACATGAGGATGGCGGCCGGCCAGAGCATCGACCTGTGACTGTCAGAGGTGGCCGTTAGGGTGGCCGCATGCGCATCGCCACCTGGAACGTGAACTCGATCACCGCCCGCCTCCCCAGGCTGCTGGCCTGGCTGGAGAGCAGCGGCACGGACGTGCTGTGCCTCCAGGAGACCAAGTGCACCGCCGAGCAGTTCCCCACCGAGGAGCTCCGCGAGCTCGGTTACGAGTCCGCGGTCCACGCCACCGGGCGGTGGAACGGCGTGGCGCTGGTCTCCCGGGTCGGCCTGGACGGTGTGGTCATGGGCCTGCCCGGCGGGCCGGAGTACGAGGGCGCGCAGGAGCCGCGGGCGATCTCCGCGGACTGCGGGCCGGTCCGGCTCTGGTCGGTGTACGTGCCCAACGGCCGCGAGGTCGGGCACGGCCACTACACCTACAAGCTCCGCTGGCTGGAGTCGCTGCGCGACGCCGTGGCGGTGGACGCGGCGGGGGAGCGGCCGTTCGCCGTCCTCGGCGACTTCAACATCGCCCCGGCCGACGAGGACGTCTACGACCCCTCGGTCTTCGAGGGCGCCACGCACGTCACCCCCGCCGAGCGCGCCGCCCTCGCCGCCCTGCGCGACGCCGGCCTGTCCGACATCGTGCCCCGCCCCCTGAAGTACGACCGTCCGTACACCTACTGGGACTACCGCCAGCTGTGCTTCCCCAAGAACCGGGGCATGCGCATCGACCTGGTCTACGGCAACGCCCCCTTCGCCAAGGCCGGCCAGGACGCGTTCGTCGACCGCGAGGAGCGCAAGGGCAAGGGCGCCTCGGACCACGCCCCGGTCGTCGTCGACCTCGACGTCTGAAGGCCCTCCTAGCCGAGCGCCGGGATGAGGTGCTGCCCGTACGCGTCGATGGTGCGCTCCTTCGCGTCGTGCATCGCGTAGAGGGCGAACTGGTCCACGCCCAGCTCGCGCAGCCGCTCCAGCCGCTCCCGGTGCGCCGCCACGGGCCCCAGGAGGCAGAAGCGGTCCACGATCGCGTCGGGCACGAAGTCGGTGGAGGGGTTCCCGGCGCGCCCGTGGTGGGCGTAGTCGTAGCCCTTGCGCTGCTCGATGTACGAGGTGAGCACCTCGGGCACCAGGCCGGAGTGCGCCCCGTAGCGGCTGACCAGGTCGGCGACGTGGTTGCCGACCATGCCGCCGAACCAGCGGCACTGCTCGCGCGCGTGCGCCAGGTCGTCCCCGACGTAGGCGGGGGCGGCGACGCAGATGGTGACCGAGGACGGGTCGCGGCCCGCCCCGGCGGCGGCGGAGCGCACGGCCTTGATCATCCACTCCGTCAGATACGGGTCGGCGAGCTGGAGGATGAAGCCGTCGGCCTCACGGCCGGCCAGGGCCAGGGCCTTGGGACCGTAGGCGGCCATCCACACGGGCAGTCGGCTCTCGCGGGCCCAGGCCAGCTTCAGCGTCCTGCCGTCCACCTCCGTCTCCCGGCCCTCGGCCAGGTCCCGGACGATCCGCATCGTCTCGCTGAGGGTGGCGAGGGTGTTGGGCTTGCGCCCGGCGACCCGCATCGCCGAGTCGCCCCGGCCGATGCCGCACACGGTGCGGTCGCCGAACATGTCGTTGAGGGTGGCGAAGGTGGAGGCGGTGACCTCGGGGCTGCGCGTGGAGGGGTTGGTGACCATGGGGCCGACCACGAGTCGTTCGGTGTGTTCCAGGATGCGGCTGTAGATGACGAAGGGCTCCTGCCACAGCACGGCGGAGTCGAAGGTCCAGCCGTAGCGGAAGCCGGCCCCTTCGGCGCGGCGCATCAGGTCGATGACGGCGGAGGCGGGCGGGTCGGTCTGGAGGACGAGGCCGAAGTCCACGGTGCGGGGTGCTCCTTACTCCTGTTATGCCAGGTACTGACAGGTCGAGCGGGGCAGGTAGCGTCCGTGCCCGGCCCGGCCGGTGAACCGCCTCCGGTCGAGGACGGTCTCTCCGCGACAGAGCACGGTCTCCACCTGCCCGGTGACCCGTTTGCCCTCGTAGGCCGAGTAGTCGACGTTCATGTGGTGGGTCGCGGCCGAGAGGGTCTGCTCGGCGTGCGGGTCGTAGATCACGATGTCGGCGTCGCAGCCCGGCGCGATGGTGCCCTTGCGCGGGGCGAGCCCGAACATCCGGGCGGGGGCGGCGCAGGCGATCTCGATCCAGCGGCGGCGGGAGATGTGGCCGTCGACGACGGCCTGGTGGAGCAGGTCCATGCGGTTCTCCACGCCCGGCAGACCGTTGGGGATCTTGGAGAAGTCGCCGCGGCCCAGCTCCTTCTGGCCGGAGAAGCAGAACGGGCAGTGGTCGGTGGAGACGACCTGGAGGTCGTCGGTGCGCAGGCCCCGCCAGAGCGCGGCCTGGTGCTCGCGCGGGCGCAGCGGTGTCGAGCAGACGTACTTCGCGCCCTCGAAGCCCGGCTCGGCGAGGTTGTCCGTGGACAGGAACAGATACTGCGGGCAGGTCTCACCGAAGACCGGCAGATCCATGGCGCGGGCGCGCGCCAGCTCGGCCACCGCCTCCTGGGCCGAGACGTGCACCACGTACAGGGGGCAGCCGGCGACGCGGGCGAGCTGGACGGCCCGGTGGGTGGCCTCGGCCTCCAGCAGTGCCTTGCGGACCTCGCCGTGGTAGCGGGGGTCGGTCCGGCCGGCGGCGAGGGCCTGCTCGACCAGGACGTCGATGGCGATGCCGTTCTCCGCGTGCATCATGATCAGTCCGCCGTTGCCGGCAGCCCGCTGCATGGCGCGCAGGATCTGCCCGTCGTCGCTGTACAGCACGCCCGGGTAGGCCATGAACAGCTTGAACGAGGTGACGCCTTCCCCCACCAGGAGGTCCATCTCCTTCAGGGAACTCTCGTTCACATCGGAGAGGATCATGTGGAAGGCGTAGTCGACGGCGCACTGCCCCTCGGCCTTGGCGTGCCAGGCGTCGAGCCCCTCGCGCAGGGAATGCCCGCGCCGCTGCACCGCGAAGTCGACGACGGTCGTGGTGCCGCCCCACGCGGCGGCCCGCGTGCCCGTCGCGAAGGTGTCCGAGGAGGAGGTGCCGCCGAAGGGGAAGTCGAAGTGCGTATGGGCGTCGACCCCGCCGGGCAGGACATACTTCCCCGTCGCGTCGATCGTGTGCTCCGCGCTCCAGCCGCGGGCGCAGGAGCTGCCGGGCGCGGCCAGGGCGGCGACCTTGCCGTCCTCGATGAGGACGTCCGCGTGCGTCTCCTCGGCGGCGGTGATGACGAGACCGCCGCTGACGATCGTCGTGGTCATGCCCGCTCCTTCGCTCCGACGGTGTCCTGCACCCGGCGCAGCGCCTCCTCGAGGGCGGCGGCGCCCTCCTCGGCCTCGGCGACGGTGAGCGACAGGGGCGGGGCGATGCGCAGGGCGTTGCCCTCGCGGCCGCCCTTGCCGACCAGCAGGCCCTGCTCACGGGCGAGTTCGAGGGCGAGCGAGGCGGCGCGCGGCGAGGGCGAGCCGTCGTGCTCGACGAGCTCGATGCCGATCATCAGGCCGCGGCCGCGGACCTCGCGGACGACGGACAGGCCGGCCGTGATGGCGCGCAGCCGCTCGATGAGCAGGCCGCCGACGCGCCGGGCGTTGCCCTGCAGGTCGTGCTCGAGCAGGTAGGTGAGGTTGGCCAGGCCCGCCGCCGCGGTGACGGGGCTGCCACCGAAGGTGGAGATGGAGTTGGCGTCGAGGCAGTTCATGACCTCGGCCCGGGCGACGACACCGCCCAGCGCCATGCCGTTGCCGATGCCCTTGGCGAAGGTGAGCACGTCCGGCGGGCCGCTCGCGCCGTGCGCCTGCCAGCCCCAGAAGTGGTCGCCGGTGCGGCCCCAGCCGGTCTGCACCTCGTCGCTGATCCACAGGATGCCGTGCCGGTCGAGCACGTCGCGGAAGGCGGCGTAGAGCCCGTCGGGCGGTGCGGTGAACCCGCCGACGCCCTGCACCGGCTCGGCGATGAGCGCGGCGACGGTGCCGTGCGTCTGGCCGAGCATGTCCTCAAGGTCCGCCACGCACGCCTCGATGAACTCCCCGTCCGACAGCCGCCGGTAGGGCCCGCGGCCGCGGACGCCGCCGTGCACGTACAGCGTCCGCAGCGGCGACAGGCTGGTGGGCGCCCAGGTGGAGTTGCCGGTGACGCCGACGGCGGAGAACGAGCGGCCGTGGTAGCCGTTGCGCATCGCCAGGACCTGGTTCGAGCGCCGGAAGGACGTGGCCAGCAGCAGCGCCGTGTCGTTGGCCTCGGTGCCGGAGGTGGTGAAGAAGACCCGGGCGTCGGGGATGCCGGACAGGGCCGCGATGCGCTCGGCCAGCTCCACCATGTGCCGGTCGAGGTAGAGCGTGGAGGTGTGCAGGATGCGCCCGGCCTGCCGGGCGACGGCCTCGGTGACCTCGGGCAGGGCGTGGGCGGTCATGGTGGTCAGGACGCCGCCGAAGAAGTCGAGGTAGCGCCGGCCCTCGGCGTCCCAGACGTAGCGGCCCTCGCCGTGGCTGAGCTCCAGCGGCTCGTCGTAGTAGACGGCGAGCCAGTCGGGCATCACCGCGCGGTGCCGGGCGCGCAGCGACGACTGCCCGGCGCTCACGGCCGCACCAGCCCGTCGTACGCGTCGGGCCTGCGGTCCCGGTAGAAGGCCCACTGCCGGCGCACCTCGTCGATGACCCCGAAGTCCAGGTCGCGCACCAGGAGTTCCTCCTTGGTGTCGCTGGCGAGGTCCCCGACGAACTGGCCGCGCGGGTCGACGAAGTACGACGTGCCGTAGAAGTCGTTGTCGCCGTACTCCTCCTGGCCGACGCGGTTGATCGCGGCGATGAAGTACTCGTTGGCGATCGCCGCCGCCGGCTGCTCCAGCTGCCACAGATGGGCGGACAGGCCGCGGGAGGTGGCCGAGGGGTTGTAGACGAGCTGGGCCCCGGCCAGGCCGAGCGAGCGCCAGCCCTCGGGGAAGTGCCGGTCGTAGCAGATGTAGACGCCGACCTTGCCGACGGCCGTGTCGAACACGGGCCAGCCGAGGTTGCCGGGCCTGAAGTAGTACTTCTCCCAGAAGCCCTTGATCTGCGGGATGTGGTGCTTGCGGTACTTGCCGAGATATCTGCCGTCGGCGTCGATGACGGCGGCGGTGTTGTAGTAGAAACCGGACTGCTCGACCTCGAAGACCGGTACGACGATCACCATGCCGGTCTCGCGTGCGAGCTCCCGCATCCGCTGGACGGTGGGCCCGTCCGGGACCGGCTCGGCCCAGCGGTAGTGCTCGCTCTCCTGTACCTGGCAGAAGTAGGGGGAGTTGAAGACTTCCTGGAACCCGATCACCTTGGCGCCCCGCGCGGCCGCGGCGCGGGCGTGTTCCTCGTGCTTGGCGATCATCGACTCGGTATCGCCGGTCCAGGTCGCCTGGACCAGTGCGGCGCGGACAACGTTGGCCATGAGCTGCTCCTATGCCAGGGGCTTCCACCAGGCTGACACGCGAAGATCCGTGTGTGCCTGCGACCGTAGGTCCCGTCACTCCCCGTGGCAAGACCATCGCGGTTCCTGTGGAAAACCCGTCGCTACCCCAGACGGGCGGCGCATCCCACCATCGTCCCGGCGATGAGCACGTACCCCACGAGGCCCATGAGCGCGCCGCGGTGGTGCCACCGTTCGGCGGTCTCCGGGTCGCCGCCGTCCACCATCCAGCGCCAGCAGAAGACCGTGACGACGACCGCCAGCAGCACATAGACCAGGGTCAGCAGGTGCAGCCCGTCGATCAGGGTGAGCCCGACCGAGCTGCTGACGATCTGGTTGACCTGCTGCATGTTCAGCATCACCACGAAGAGCCCGCCGCCCAGCAGGGCGAGCCGGCTCTGCAGCGTGTCGAGCCGCTCGGCCATGCTCAGCTCCTCGCTGTGCGAGGGCAGCAGGAAGGTGGCGGTGGCGACGATCAGCATCAGGTAGAGCGGCCCGGTCAGCTTCCAGAAAACCAGGGGGTCGGAGCGGGCCAGGTCGATCTGGACGAGTACCCGGCTGTGGGTGCTCGCCGCTCCCCGGGGCAGCGTGGGGTTGCCGAAGTTGGTGGGATAGCGGTGCTCGGCGGTCGCCAGGTGGAAGCCGGTGAGCCGCCAGCCGGCCGGGGCGATGTCACCGTTGACGGCGGAGTTCTCGTTGTCCGGCGTGAACCGGAACGCGCGGACGTCCCGGACGGAGGTGACGACGATCTGGATCCGGTGCCGGTCGAAGGGGAAGGAACGGACGTCCCAGCCCTGCCGGAACGTCCCCTGCAGCCGTGTCACGTTCCGGAACCGGCCCCCTTCGGAGGTCAGGGCCGGCTCGCCCTTCTCCGGGTCGTTGGCGTTGCTGAACGAAGCCGTGGGCAGCGGGTCCAGCTCCCGCCGGGGGCATACGGACCACAGCTGCAGCCTCGCGGAGAAGGTGTGCTTCGCCGGGTCGAGGTCGTACAGGTCGCTCAGATACGCGCCGAGCTCGCAGGTCGGTACGTTCCCTTTCCCCGTGGCCGCGTCCGCGGTGGGGCCGGCCGGCAGCCACACCGCGAACGCGCCGAGGAGCACCAGCAACCGGATCCAGGTCCTCGCAGCCATATGCCCGGATCCTCGCCCGGGCGGCGGCCGGCGAATCAGCCGGCCGCGTCACCGGCCGGGGCGCGTTTCAGCGCACCGGGGGCTTTCCGGACGGCCGCACCACCATCGCCGAGCCGCCGCCGCGCCGTGACGTCTCGGCCGCGGCCACCCACCGTCCGTCCGGCAGCCGCTGGACGCCGGTCGCGGCGCCGATCTCCGGGTTGAGCTTGAAGACGTGGCCCTTGGCCTCCAGGCGGCCGCGCAGCGGGCTGTCCCACAGCCCCGGCTCCAGTTCGGTCGTCGCCGCGTTGCGCTGGCTGGCGCGCGGCGCGGCGATCGCGTCGACGAGCGGCATCCCGCGGTCGACGTGGTTGAGCAGCGTCTGGAGCACCGTGGTGATGATGGTGGCGCCGCCGGGGGAGCCCAGGGCGAAGGCCGGCCTGCCGTTCTCCAGGACGATGGTGGGGGAGACGGACGAGCGCGGCCGCTTGCCCGGGCCGGGCAGGTTCGGGTCGTGGACACCCGGGCTGACGGGGGTGAAGGAGAAGTCGGTCAGCTCGTTGTTGAGCAGGAAGCCGCGCCCCGGCACGGTGATGCCGCTGCCGCCGGTCTGCTCGATGGTCAGGGTGTACGCGACGATGTTGCCCCACTTGTCGGCGACCGTCAGATGGGTGGTGTGCTCGCCCTCGTACGGCGTGGGGGCGGCGGTGCCGCGCGTCGTGCAGGACGAGGCGGGCCGGCGCGGGTCGCCGGGCGCCAGCGGGCTGGTCAGCACGGCGTCGTCCTTGATCAGGCAGGCGCGCGAGTCGGCGAAGCGCTGCGAGGTCAGTCCCCGTACGGGCACGTTCTCGAAGGCCGGGTCGCCGACCCAGCGGTTGCGGTCCGCGAAGGCGATCCGGCTCGCCTCGATGTAGCGGTGCAGGTAGGTCTGCTGGGGCAGCCGCTTGAGCCGGCTGTTCTCCAGGATGTTCAGCGCCTCGGCGACCGTCGTGCCACCGGAGGAGGAGGGGGCGATGCCGTAGACGTCCAGGCCGCGGTAGGCCGTCCGGGTCGGGGCCTGCTTCCTGGTGGCGTACGCCCGCAGGTCCTTCTCGGTCAGGTCGCCGGGGCGTGCCACGCGCCCCGAGGCGGGGTCGACGGGGGGCTTGCGCACGGTCTTGACGATGTCGCGCCCGACCGGGCCCCGGTACATCGCGTTCACGCCGTCCTTGGCCAGCAGGTCGTAGGTGCGGGCCAGGTCGGGGTTCTTCAGGGTCGAGCCCACCGCCGGGGGCTTGCCGCCCGGCAGGAACAGGGCGGCGCTGGCGGGGAAGTCCTTGAAGCGTGCCTGGTTGTCGGCGGTCTGGCGGCGGAAGGTCTCGTCGACGGTGAAGCCGTCGCGCGCCAGCCGCCGGGCCGGCGCCAGCACCTGGGCGAGCGAGCGGCTGCCCCAGGAGCGCAGGGCGGTGTCCCAGGTGGCCGGGGTGCCGGGCGTGCCGACGCTGAGCCCGCTGGTGACCGCGTCGGCGAACGGCAGCGGCCGGCCCTTCTCCAGGAAGAGGTCCTTGGTCGCGCTGAGCGGCGCCCGCTCCCGGCCGTCCACGGTGGAGACCTTGCGCGTCTTCGCGTCGTAGTGGACGAGGTAGCCGCCGCCGCCGATGCCGGCGGAGTAGGGCTCGGTGACGCCGAGCGCGGCGGCGGTGGCCACGGCCGCGTCCACGGCGTTGCCGCCCTTGCGCAGCACCTCGATGCCGGCCGCCGACGCGTCCGCGTCGACGCTGGCCACCACGCCCCCGTGGCCGACGGCGACGGGGGACTTGGGTGGCGTGGGGGCCGCTTGCGGGCCGGGCCCCCGGGCCGCGGCGGGTGCCGTCAGCGCGCCCGCGAGGAGGGCTGTCGCCATGGCGAGGACGGGCAGGCTTCGGTGGGTGGTCGGTCTCGGGAGCGCCATCTGTGCCTCCATTCGGGCGAACGGGCCCCGGAGCCTACTCGCGGAGCCCGTCCGCCGACAGGGCACGCCCGGCGCTAGCGGAGCCTGGCGAGCACCGAACGGGCCATGGACTGCTCGCCCTTGGCGTTGGGGTGGAAGGGCGCGGCGGGGTTCTCGGGCTGTGCGCCCTCGACCCACCGGGTGGCGGTGGGCTTGCACACATCGTGGCCCACCGTCGGGCCGTAGGTGTCGGCGAAGCGGACGTGCGCCTTGGCGGCCTGCTGCTTGAGCATCGCGTTGAGCCGCTTCTCGGTGTCCCGCAGGTAGGGGGTGTCGCCGGCGGCGATCGGCACGGCCGGGAAGCAGCCCTTGCCGTCGTCCGGCATGATCGTCGGGTAGCCGACGAGGACGACCTTGGCGTGCGGGGCGCGCTCGTGGACGGCCTTGAGCACGTGGGCGATCTTGGGTGCCGCGTGGTTGACGCGCGCGGTGAGCTGGTCCGAGCCGTCCGTGGCCGTGAACTTCTTCTTGCAGGGGGCGCCGGCCGGGTCGGTGACGGACAGCTGGGCACAGGTGCCGATGATGTCGCCGAAGCCGATGTCGTTGCCGCCGATGCCGACGGTGACGAGCCGGGTCTGCTTGCCGAGGGCGTTCAGCTGGGGTGCGTTCGCGCCCTGCGCGCGCCACATGTCGTCGGTCTTCGCGCCGCTGCAGCTGACGTCCTTGAAGGACTTCTCCTTGAGGGCCGCGGCGGTCAGCGAGGGGTAGTTCACCCGGGACCGCGCGCAGTCGCCGCCGGTCTGCTCGGGGATGCCCGGGCCGGAGGTGTACGAGTCGCCGAGGGCGACGTAACGGGCGCTGCCGCTCTGCTCGGTGGTGGCGACCGACGGGGCCGCCGCTCCGGCCGTCAGCGCCGAGGCAGCCCCGAGCACCGCCAGCGCCTTTCCGTACCGTCCACCGCGTTGGCGCACCTTTGCCACTACTGCCTCCATGAAGAGTCGTTCGACCATGATCGGCCGATCATGGTCCGGTCAGACTTGCCTCACGGTGACCCTCTGTCAATTTCGACACCGGTTCCCCAGCACTCCCGGTAAATTCGACTCTTGAAGTCCAATTAGTTAGGTTGGGGCCGTGCGACTGACCAAGAGCACCGACATCGCCCTGCGCATCGCGATGCGCCTGGCCGTGGCGCCGGACGCCGGGGACGGCGCGGCGCCGACCACCCGCGAGGTGGCCGGCGCGGTCGGCGTGCCGTACACCCACGCCGCCAAGGTGGTCAGCCGGCTCCAGCACCTGGGGGTCGTCGAGGCCCGCCGGGGCCGCGGCGGCGGGCTCGCCCTGACCGAGGCCGGGCGCCGGGGCTCGGTGGGCCGTCTGGTCCGCGAGCTGGAGGGGGTCGGCGACGTCGTCGGCTGCGAGGACGAACCGCCCTGCCCGCTGCGCGCCGCGTGCCGGCTGCGCGGCGCCCTGCGCCAGGCGCAGGAGGCGTTCTTCGCCGCCCTCGACCCGATCACCGTCGAGGAGCTGACCGGCCCCCGCCCACCGGCCCCGCCCTGCTGAGCCTGGGCCCGCACCCCGGAAGCTGACTCAACCGCCGCCCGTGCGAGGGGCGGTCACGCACACCCTTTAATGCGAATCTCAGATGCAAGTTCGATCGCCGATCGCTTGCTCCGGGACCGACCGTGAGGAGCCGCGATGCTGTCCCCGAAGTCCACCGAGATCGTCCGTGCCACCCTGCCCGCGGTCGGCGGCGCGATCGGTGAGATCACACCGCTCTTCTACGCCCGCCTGTTCGCCGCCCACCCGCGGCTGGCCCGGGACCTGTTCAACCGCGGCAACCAGGCCAGTGGCGCCCAGCAGCAGGCGCTCGCCGGCGCCGTCGCTGCCTTCGCCACCGCGCTGGTCGAGCACCCGCATGTCCGGCCCGACGCCATGCTCTCCCGCATTGCCCACAAGCACGCCTCGCTCGGCGTCGGCCGCGAGCAGTACCCGGTCGTCCAGGAACACCTCTTCGCCGCCATCGCCGAGGTGCTGGGCGACGCCGTCACCCCCGAGGTCGCGGCCGCCTGGGACGAGGTCTACTGGCTGATGGCGAACGCCCTCATCGCCCTCGAGGCGCGGCTGTACGAGGAGGCGGGCGCCCTGCACGGCGCCACGTGGCGCTCGTGCCATGTCCTCGCCCGCCGTCAGGAGACCGCCGACGTGGTCACCTTCCTCGTCCGCCCGGACGGGGGCCGCCCGGTGCCCGCCGCGCGGCCCGGCCAGTACGTCTCCGTCCAGGTCACCCTGGCCGACGGCGCCCGGCAGATCCGCCAGTACAGTCTCTCCGGCCACCCGGAGGGCGCCCTGCAGTTCTCCGTCAAGCGCGTGGCCGGCGACCCCGCGGGCGAGGTCTCGAACCACCTCCACGACCACATCGCGGTGGGCGACACGCTGCTCGTCAGCCACCCCTTCGGCGATGTCGTCCTGGACGACGGTGACGGGCCCCTGGTGCTGGCCTCCGCCGGCATCGGCTGCACCCCGATGACCGCGATGCTCTCCCACCTCGCCGCCACCGGATCCACCCGGCGCGTCGTCGCCGTCCACGCCGACCACAGCGAGGCCACCCACGCCTTCCGCGCCGAGCTGTGGCAGCTGACCGGCAAGCTTCCCGACGCGAGCGCCCATGTCTGGTACGAGCACCCCGAAGGCCCCTGGCCCGCCGAGCGCACCGGCCACGCCGACCTGACCCGCCTCGACATCCCGGCCGGCGCCACCGCCTACCTCTGCGGCCCGCTGCCCTTCCTGCGCGCAGCCCGCGCCCAGCTCCTCGCGGCCGACGTGGCGCCCGCCGGCATCCACTACGAGGTCTTCGGCCCTGATTTGTGGCGGGGCGCGGAGGGCTGAGGGACCGTCAGGCCCGGCGGTGTCCGACGATCAATCGTTACTCACGCGTAACTCGCGTGCCTATTACCACCGGTAAGCCTCCGACGTTACTTTCGGGTCACTCGTCCCGGCCGTGCCGCCGCCCTCCATGCGGGGCGGCGGCACCGACGTCAGGAGTGAACCCGTGCGACACCCCCGGCAGGCCCTGCGCACCCCGGCCACCGTCGCTGCCTCGGCCGCGCTGCTCGCGGCCGGGCTCCTGGGCCCGGCACCCGCCGCCCGGGCGTCCTCGCCGGCCGCGGCCCCGCACCAGGCCGCGGCCCCGCGCTTCACCGACATCCCCGGCTCCGGCGGCATCACCCTCAAGGGCAACGTCTTCACCCCCGCCGGCGCCGACGGCTCCCGCCGCTACCCGGTGATCGTGCTGCCCACCAGCTGGGCCATGCCGCAGTTCGAATACATCGCCCAGGCCAGGCGGCTCGCCGACTCCGGCTACGTCGTCGTCAGCTACACCGCACGCGGCTTCTGGCGCTCCGGCGGGAAGATCGAGGCCGCCGGCCCGCCGGACGTCGCCGACGTCTCCAAGGTCATCGACTGGACGCTCGCCCACACCCCGGCCGACCCCGGCCGCATCGGCATGGCCGGCATCTCCTACGGGGCGGGCATCAGCCTGCTGGCCTCCGGCTCCGACAAGCGGATCAAGGCCGTGGTGGCGATGAGCGGCTGGGCCGACCTCATCGAGTCCATCTACGGCGAACGCACCCAGCACCGCCAGGCCGCCGAACTGCTCGGCGGCCTGGGCGCCCTGACCGGGCGGCCGGGCGAGGAGCTGCGGGGCATCCTCAAGGACTTCCTCGGCTCCGACCTGGCCAAGGAGAAGGAGATCCTCCAGTGGGGCGCCAAGCGCTCCCCGGTCAACCGCCTCAAGGAGATCAACGAAGGCGGCGCGGCCATCATGCTGGGCAACGCCTGGGGCGACTCCCTCTTCCCGCCCGACCAGTACGCGAAGTTCTACGAACGACTCACCGGCCCCAAGCGCCTGGAGCTGCGGCCCGGCGACCACGCCACCGCCGAGGGCACCGGACTGCTCGGCCTGCCCAACGACACCTGGGCCAATGCCCACCGCTGGTTCGACCACCACCTCAAGGGCGCCGCCAACGGCATCGACCGCGAGCAGCCCGTCCAGCTGACGTCCCGCTCCGGCGGCCCCTACGAGTCCTACCCCGACTGGGCGGCCGTCCAGCGCACCCGCACGACCGTCCCGCTCACCGGCTCCCGGACCATCCGCGCGAACACCGACTCCGGGGCCAACGGCGGCACCGCCATCCTCTCCGGCGCCCTCGACCAGTTCCTGAAGCTGCCACCGATGGTCTCCGTGCCGCTGCTGCCCCGCTCCTACGCCGCCGTGTGGCAGACCGGCCCGCACCCCACCGTGCGGCGCGTGCGCGGCACCGTCGGCCTGCACACCACGCTCACCAGCGACAAGGAGAGCGGCACGGCCGTCGCCTACCTCTACGACGTGGGCCCCCTCGGCGTCGGCCGGCTCGTCAGCCACGCCCCGTACACCTTCCACGGCCGCACACCCGGCACGCCCTTCGACGTGGACCTGGAGCTGTACGCCACCGCCTACGACGTGCCGGCCGGACACCGCCTCGCGCTCGTCATCGACACCGTCGACCCGCTGTACATCGAGCACAACCCGGCGGGCGGACGACTGACGTTCGCCTCCGGCCGGCTCTCGGTGCCCGTACGGGACTAGGGGTGCGCCCCCGCGCCCGGCATCAGCGTGCCGGGCTCGGCGGGGGCGACCTCCACGGCCTCCGTCTTCAGGCTGCGCCGCTGCCGCTTGGCCACCCAGTTGGCGAACCAGGACAGCAGCATGCACATCCCGATGTAGATCGGAGAGATGATCATGACGACGGGGATGAACGGCAGGTCGTAGTCGAGATTGCTGGCGATCAGCTTGCCCGCGTGCAGGAACTCCTCGTAGGTGATGAGGAAGCCGAGCGAGGTGTCCTTCAGCGCGACCACGAGCTGGCTGATGATGGTCGGCAGCATCGCGCGCAGCGCCTGCGGCACCAGCACATAGGTCATCACCTGGGTCTTGTACATGCCCAGCGAGTACGCCGCCTCCCGCTGACCGCGTTCGACGGAGTTCACGCCCGTACGGAAGACCTCGGCGAGCACCGAGCCGTTGTACAGCGTCAGGCCCGTCACCAGGGCGGGCAGCGGCTGGACCTTGAGCGCGACGAAGACGAAGAAGATCATGACCAGCACGGGCATGGCCCGGAAGAACTCCACCACCAGCGTGGCCAGCCAGCGCACCGGCGCGTGCACGGACAGCCGCCCGCAGGCCAGCACCGCGCCGAGCGCGAGGGAGAGCACGGCGGCGTAGGCGAAGGCCCTGAGCGTGTTGCCCAGGCCGCGCAGCAGCATCTCCTGGATGCCCTTGTACTCGAAGGGCGTCCACTTGGCGGCCGTGAACTGCTGGGTGTCGAAGAGGAGGTAGACCACCCAGGCGACGATCCCGGCGATCACCGCCGTGGCGATGATGCCGTAGAGGCGGTGGCGGCGCTGGGCGAGCGGCCCGGGGATGTCGTAGAGGGCGGTGGTCATCGGGCGACTCCCCAGCGCTGCTCCAGCACGTTGAAGACCGCGCTGATGGTCAGGGTCACGATCAGATAGCCGACGGCGATCCAGATGAAGGACCAGATGATGCTGTAGCCCAGCTCGTTGAGGGTCTTGTAGGTGCCCAGCAGCTCGGTGACGCTGAACGAGCCGGCGATCGCGGAGTTCTTGGCGAGCGCGATCAGCGTCGAGCCGACCGGCGGGATGACCGAGCGGAATGCCTGCGGCAGGACCACGTCGCCGAGGGTCTGGGAGAAGGTCATGCCGAGGCTGCGGGCGGCCTCCCCCTGGCCCACCGGCACGGTGTTGATGCCCGAGCGCAGGGCCTCGCAGATGAAGGCCGAGGTGTAGCAGCCCAGGGCGAGGACGGCGAAGAGCTGGAAGGGCAGCACGATCCCGAAGCGCGGCAGGCCGAGCAGCACCGCGAAGAACAGCAGGGTGAGCGGGGTGTTGCGCAGCACCGTCACCCACACCGTGCCGAAGGTGCGCAGCGAGCCGACGGGGGCGACCCGGAAGGAGGCCATGACGAAGCCGAGGACGAGGGCGAGCAGCGAGGCGTAGACGGTGAGCTCGACCGTGCCGAGCAGGCCCTTGCCGTACAGGGAGAAGTTGTCGGTCAGGACGTTCACGAAGGTCCTCCTCAGCCCGCCGGGTAGCGGTCGACGGGGGGCGGCTGCGGGGCGGGCACCCCCGACAGGCCGAGGGTCGCGTCGTACGCCTTCTTCCAGTCGCCGTTCTTCTCGTGCGTCTCGAGGGCGTCGTCGAGGGCGAAGCGCAGGGCGGTGTCGCCGCGGGGCACCCCGATGCCGTACGGCTCCCGGGAGAAGGGCTTGCCGACCACCTTCAGCTCCTCGGGCGCCTTGGCGGCGAAGCCCATGAGGATGGTGTCGTCGGTGGTGACGGCGTCCACCTGGAGGCTGAGGAGGTTGTCCACGCAGATCGAGTACGTGTCGTAGGCGACGGCGACGGCCTTGGGGTAATCGCGCTGGATGCGCTGCAGCGGGGTGGAGCCGGCCGCCGAGCAGACCCGCTTGCCGGCCAGGTCCTGGGGGCCCTCGATGTCCGTCTCGTCATTGCGGATCAGCAGCGACTGGCCGGCGATGTAGTACGGCCCGGCGAAGCCCACCTGCTTCTTGCGCAGGTCGTTGATGGTGTAGGTGCCGACGTAGTAGTCGATCTGGCCGTTCTGCAGGGCGGTTTCGCGGTTGGCCGAGGCGATGGTGCGAAAGACGATGGTCTTGGGGTCGAAGCCCAGGGAGGCGGACAGCATCCGGGCGATCTCGATGTCGAAGCCGGAGTAGCCGCCCGTGGCCGGGTCCTTCTCGCCCAGGTAGGGCTGGTCCTCCTTGGCCCCGACCACCAGATGGCCGCGCCTCTTGGCGGCCCGCCAGGTGGCGGAGTCCTCCAGGCGGAAGCCGGTGGCGACCTGATAGACGGGCAGCGCCCCGGGCTTGGGCCCCTTGACCGGCGGGCTGCCCTCCCTGCCGCAGCCGGCCGCCAGCAGGGCCAGGGCGGCGAGCGCCAGGGCGGCCGTCCGGCCGCGCGGCCGCCCGTGGTGCGTCCGCCTTCTGTGCACGCGTCTGATCTGCACGCCGTCCCCGCTCAGTGCTTGAGGATCTTGGACAGGAAGTCCTTGGCCCGCTCGCTCTCGGGGGCGGTGAAGAACTCCTCGGGGGTGCGGTCCTCGACGATGCGGCCGTCCGCCATGAACACCACGCGGTTGGCGGCGGAGCGGGCGAAACCCATCTCGTGGGTGACGACGACCATCGTCATGCCGTCCCGGGCGAGCTGCTGCATGACCTCCAGCACCTCGTTGATCATCTCCGGGTCGAGGGCCGAGGTCGGCTCGTCGAACAGGAGCGCCTTGGGGTTCATGGCCAGCGCGCGGGCGATGGCCACGCGCTGCTGCTGGCCGCCGGAGAGCTGCGCCGGGTACTTCTCGGCGTGGGCGAGCAGCCCCACCCGCTCCAGCAGCTCCCGCGAGTGCCGGTCGGCCTCCTCCTTGCCGCGCTTGCGGACCTTGACCTGGGCCAGGGAGACGTTCGCCAGGACCGTCTTGTGGGCGAAGAGGTTGAACGACTGGAAGACCATGCCGACCTCGGCGCGCAGCTTGGCCAGCTCCCGGCCCTCCTCCGGCAGCGGCCGCCCGTCGAGCAGGATGGCGCCGGACTCCACGGGCTCGAGCCGGTTGATGGCCCGGCACAGCGTGGACTTGCCGGATCCGGAGGGACCGATGACCACCACCACCTCCCCGCGCCCGACGGTGAGGTTGATGTCCCGCAGCACGTGCAGCTTGCCGTAGTGCTTGTTGACATCCCGCAGTTCGATCAAGGGATCGACGGCCATACCAGCGCCCTACCCACTCTCGGCTGACTCGCAGTCGCCGCAAACTATCCGCATCAAAAGGGCACTTCACCGCCGACACGCGTACAGAACGGGATTGGGCCGGATAGGGGGTGCGAAGGCGGCCATTTGCCCTAGGTACACAGACCCAGCCTGGGTACCTAGCCTGTGGGGCCGGACGGGGGAAGCTTCAGGGGGAAGGGAGCCCGGTGTGGGCGACAGCAGGCCCGTATACCTGCGCATCGCGGACGACCTGCGGCAACGGATCGACGAGGGGGACCTGGCGGTGGGCGACCGCATCCCCTCCCGCTCCGAGCTCAAACGCGCATACGAAGCCAGTGACCAGACCGTGGACCGCGCGGTCCGCGTCCTGAAGGCCGCCGGCTACGCACAGGGCCAGTTCGGCCGGGGCGTCTTCGTCACCGACCGGGCGCCGCTCGGCACCCTGCTGCGCTCCACCGGCGCCGTCGACTCGCCCTTCGCCGCGAAGATCCGCGGCTACGGCGGCGCGGACCACCCCGCCTCGCTCGCCGCCCGGGACACGGCACTGACCTGGGAGGCGTCCTCCAGCGAGACCCCCGCCCCGGCGGCCGTCGCCGCACGGCTGGGCATCGCCACGGGCGAGCCGGTGCTGTGCACCCAGTACGAATACCTGGCCAACCGCCACCCCGTGCAGCTCGCCACCAGCTGGGAGCCGCTGACCATCACCGAGGGCACCGACGTCGCCCTCCCCGAGCGCGGCCCCTACGCCCGGCGCGGCGTGCGCGGCCGCCTGGCCGCCATCGGCATCCGCGTCGTCCGCGCCCGCGAGCTCGTGGGCTCCCGGCCCGCCACCACCCCGGAGGCCGAGGCGCTCGGCTGCACGGCCGGGCAGTGCGTCACCGTCGTCGAGCGCACGCACTTCGACGGCGACGACCGGGCCGTGGAGACCTCCGACATCATCGTCCGGGCCGACCGCTGGCGGCTGGAGTACACCATCACGTTCACCAGCTGACCCGACCGCCCCGGGGTCAGTTCTCCGCGACCTCCGCGTAGAGCTGGGACAGCTCCGGGGCGCCGTCCGCCGCCCACGCCTGCCCCGCCTCGACCACATCGATCTCCCGGCCGCTGGCCAGCCGCACCACCGGCTGCCCGTCCGGCCAGATCCACCAGCCCGCGCCGCCGACCGTACGCACGATGACCGTGCCCAGGTACAGCCCCGCGTCGTTACCGAGCCAGGGCACCAGTTCCGGGTCCTCCCGCCAGCGCGGCTGCAGCTGGTCCAGCGCCTCCAGGGACGACGGCGAGTCATCGAGCGCGACCCCTGCCGACTGCGCGTGCGCGCGCAACAGTTCGCACTCCGACAGCAGCTCGGCCAGGCCCTCCGGTCCCCGGCCGGCCGCCTCGGGCAGCGCCACCCCGTGCGCAGGGCCATGCCGCTTGCGCCAGCTGTCCAAGAAGGGAATGTTCATACTGGACAGGATCTCACTCGCACGGATGGCCCCACCACAGGCGCGCTGCGCCCGACGTGGCCGGTTGGCCTCCTTGACGTTCCCCTGGCGCCTCCCTAGCTTCATCCCGCCACGTGGGAAGCGGGGAACGCTGGGAGGCATGACGCGCATGCTCCGGACAACGAAGCTCAGGGCGCCCGTCGGCGGACGGCACAGACCGGCGGCCCGCGCCCGGGCCGTCGCCGCGGGCCTCGTCGCGGCGGGGGCGGTCTGCGCCCTCTCCCTCACCGGCGTCCCGGCCCACGCCGGGACCGCCGCCGCGGAGCCGCTCCCCTTGGAGCGGCTCTTCGACAACCGGGCGGTCAGCGACGACGCCCGCCCGCAGGCGGCCGACTTCGACGGCCAGGGCGGCTCCTTCTCCGCCCAGGACCTGACGGCCGCCGGCTGGACCCCCGGCCGTCTCCTGCCCATCGACGGCGCCCCGCTGCGCTGGCCCGACTCCGCACCCGGCCGGCCCGACAACGTACGGGCCGACGGGCAGGCCGTGCGGCTGGACGGACGCGGGGACGCCCTCTCCTTCCTGGTGGCCGGCAGCTCCCACGGACCGGCGTCCGCCGCCGCCGGCGGAGGCGGCTTCGTCCGCTACCGCGACGGCTCGCGGACCCCCTACCACCTCCGGGCGCCCGACTGGCGCCGCGGCCCGCTCACCACCAAGGCCGTGGGCCTGCCCCACCGCAACACCGCCGACGGCCAGCGGACCGAGACCACCCGCCTGTACGTCGTGACGGTGCCCCTCGCCCGGGGCCGGGAGATCGCCTCCGTCGTGCTGCCCGAACGCCAGGGCCACGCCGGCGAACTGCACGTCTTCTCCCTCGCCGTGCGACCCGCCGCGCACGGGTGGACCGGCAGCTGGGCGACGTCCACCTCCGGCTACGCGGCCGTGGGCCCGTGGACCGACCGGACCCTGCGGCTGATCGTGCACAGCAGCGCGGGCGGACCGCGCACCCGCGTCCGGCTGGAGAACACCTTCGCCCAGCGCGCGGTCCGCATCGGCCACGTCAGCGTCGCGGTCCAGGGCAGCGGCGCGGCGACGGCCGGCCGGCCCGTGCCCCTGACCTTCGGCGGCCGGGCCGGGGCGGAGATCCCCGCCGGCGCCCAGCGGTTCAGCGACCCGGTGGGCTTCCGGGTGCCGCCGGACACCAACCTGCTGGTGAGCATCCACCTGCCGCAGACCGTACGGGCGCTGCCCGTGCACAGCTACAGCAATCAGGTCTCCTACCTCAGCGCCGACGGCGCCGGCGACCGCACCGGCGAGCGGGGCTCCGCCGCGTTCGGCGAGAAGCTGGAGGGCTGGCCGCTGCTGACCGGCGTGGACGTCGGCGGCGGGCCCGGCTCGGTCGTCGCCCTCGGCGACTCCATCACCGATGGCGAACGCGCCACGCCGGGCGCGAACGGGCGCTGGCCCGACCTGCTGTCCCGGCGGCTGCTGGGCCAGCACACGGTGCCCCGGCTCGGCGTCCTCAACCACGGCATCTCCGGCAACCGCGTGGTGACCGACCGCTATCCGGGCGCGGGAACCAGCACCATCAAGAGCGGGGTCAGCGCCGAGCACCGGCTGGAGCGCGACGTGCTGGCCCAGACCTCCGCCCGTACCGTCGTCATCTTCGAAGGCGTCAACGACATCCGCGCCGGCACCACGGCCGACGAGGTCATCGGCGCCCTGAAGCGGATGGCGGCGGTCGCCCACGGGCGGGGCATGCGCGTCGTGGCCGCCACCATCGCCCCCTGCGGCGGCTTCTTCGACTGCACGGCGCAGGCCGAGGCCCAGCGCGTCGCCATCAACCGCCACATCCGGCAGGCCACGGACGTCTACGACGCGGTCTTCGACTTCGACGCGGCCATCCGCGACCCCCACCACCCCGAGCGCATGCTGCCGCGCTTCGACGGCGGCGACCACCTGCACCCCAACGACGCCGGGATGAAGGCGTTCAGCGACGCCGTCGACCTGCGGAAGCTGATCTGACGCACCTGCTTCTCGTCCCCCGGGCGCCTGGCGGACGCCCGGGGGAGCCGGCTTACGGCACCCGGGCCGTCCACTCGGCCGAGGCGAACTTCGTCGCCGCCAGTTCCTCCGCCCGCGCGAGCTCCTCGGCAGTGACCGCGCCCTGGGCCAGGCCGTAGCGGCCCCGGAAGGACTCGATCATCTTCTCGATCACGGCCGAGCGCGGCAGACCGGTCTGGCGGCGCAGCGGGTCGACGCGCTTCTTCGCGCTCATGGTGCCCTTGTCGGAGAGCTTCTCCTTGCCGATGCGCAGCACGTCGAGCATCTTGTCCGCGTCGATGTCGTACGCCATCGTCACGTGGTGCAGTACGGCGCCGTCGCCGGCCACGACGCGCTTCTGCGCCGCCCCCGCGATCTTCCCGGCGTCCGTGGCGATGTCGTTCAGCGGCTGGTACCAGGCTTTGACGCCCATGTCGCCGAGGGCGCCCAGCACCCAGTCGTCGAGGTAGGCGTAGCTGTCGGCGAAGGACAGGCCCTGCACGAGGGAGTCGGGGACGCACAGCGAGTAGGTGATGGTGCTGTGCGGCTCTACGAACATAGCCCCGCCGCCGCTGATGCGGCGCACGACCGTCATGCCGTGGCGGGCCGCGCCCTCCGGGTCGACCTCGTTGCGCAGCGACTGGAAGCTGCCGATGACCACGGCCGGGGACGCCCACTCCCACACCCGCAGCGTCGGCGGGCGCCGCCCGGCGGCGACCTCGGCGGTCAGGACCTCGTCCAGGGCCATGTGCAGCGCGGGCGACTGCGGCCCGTCGTGGATCAGCTCCCAGCGGTAGTCGGTCCAGTCGGTGGCGTTCGCCAGGGCCCGGCGCACCGCGATGGCGACGGCCTCGGAGCTGAAGCCGAACATCACCGTCCCCTCGGGCAACGCCGCCTCGACGCGGGCCGCCAGCTGCGGGGCCGGGGTGTCGGCGGGGGCGCCCTCCAGGGCCCGGTTGATGTCGAGGAGCGCCTCGTCGGGCTCGAGGAAGAAGTCACCGGCCACCCGCACATCGCGCAGCACCCCGTCCACGACCTCCACGTCGACGACGACGAGCTTGCCGCCCGGCACCTTGTATTCACCGTGCACGGCGCATCCTCCAGCTTGCTTCCTCCGGCCGGCCCGGCCGGCCGGCAGCGAAAACAACCGTAACTCCGTCATCCGACCCCCCGTCCGCCGTGCCGCCCCTTACACCGCCGGTGAGGGGTTCACCCCGGGGACACCGTGCGGCCATCACCGCACCACCGATCGTCGGTGCGGCATGGTTCGATGTCCGTATGATCGATGAATTTCTCGCAGGTGATGTGAACGATGTCGAGGAAGCGGTCCGCAAGGCGGCCGCCGCCGAGATCCTGCCGCGCTTCCGGCAGCTCGCCGCGGACGAGATCGTCGAGAAGAACGGTCCCCACGACCTCGTGACCGTCGCCGACAGGCTGGCGGAGCAACACCTCACGCACGCCCTGACGGCCCTGCTGCCCGGATCCGTCGTCGTCGGCGAGGAGGCGGTGCACGCCGACCCGCGCATCCTCGCCTCGCTGTGCGGAGAGGAGCCGGTGTGGATCGTCGACCCGGTCGACGGAACGCGGCAGTTCGTGAACGGTGACCCCGGCTTCGCCACCCTGGTCTGCCTCGCGCACCGCGGCGAGCTGCTCGCCTCCTGGACGTACGCGCCGGCCCTGGAGCTGATGGCGATAGCCCGCCGGGGCGGGGGAGCGGTGCTCAACGGGGTGCCGCTGCGCTCCGGTTCCCCCGAGCCGGGCCGGGACCTGGAAGTGGCCACCTCGCACTACGACTTCACCACCGACGAGCAGAAGCGGGTCCTGGCGGCGCTGCGCACGGAGGGCGTCGCGCCGCGCCCCTGCGGTTCGGCGGGGCTGGAATATCTGCACGTGGCCCAGGGCTCGCTCGACGCGGTGGCCTTCTCCTGGGAGAACGCCTGGGACCACGCCGCCGGGCTGCTGCTGGTCGCCGAGGCGGGCGGGGCCAGTGGGACCGTCGCGGGGGAGCCGTTCCGGATCGCGGGCGGCAACGCCCTGCCGTTCAGCGCGGCGCGGGACGAGCCGACCCTGCGGCATATCCTGGGCCTGCTGGCGTCCGCCGGCTGACAGGCAGGGACGAGGGGAGTCCATCCGGTGGCCACCATGCTCGACGCCGTCGTCGTGGGAGCGGGGCCCAACGGGCTGACCGCCGCCGTCGAACTGGCCCGCCGCGGCCTGGCCGTAGAGGTGTTCGAGGCGGCCGACGCCATCGGCGGCGGCGCCCGCACCGAGGAGCTGACGCTCCCCGGCTTCCGCCACGACCCGTGCTCGGCCGTGCACCCGCTCGCGGTGCGGTCGCCGGCCTTCCGCGCGATGCCCCTCGACCGGCACGGCCTGGAGTGGATCCACCCCGACCTGCCCATGGCCCACCCCTTCCCCGACGGCACGGCCGCGGTCCTCTCCCGGCTCGTCGGCGAGACCGCCTGCTCGCTGGGGCCGCGTGACGCGGGCGCGTACCGGCGGCTCGTGGCGCCCTTCCACGGCCGCTGGGACACCCTCGCCGCGGACTTCCTGCGCACGCAGTGGGACGGGCTGCCGCGCGATGCGGTCACCTACGCCCGGTTCGGGCTGGTCGCCGCCCAGTCGGCCACGCTCCTGGCCCGGACCCGCTTCCGGGACGAGAAGGCCCGGGGGCTCTTCGCGGGGCTCGCCGCCCACGGCATCGCCCCGCTCGGCGGCTTCGGCACGGGCGGCATGGCCCTGATGTTCGCCCTCGCCGCCCATGAGTGCGGCTGGCCCGTCCCGCGCGGCGGTTCGCAGTCCATCGCCGACGCGCTCGGCTCCTACCTGCGGGAGCTGGGCGGCACGATCCACACCGGCTTCGAGGTCAAGCACCTGGACGACCTGCCGCCGGCCCGCGCGTTCGTCTTCGACACCTCGCCGACCGCCCTCGCCCGGATCGCCGGCCTGGGCAACGCCTACCGGCGCTTCCGCCACGGCCCGAGCGTCTTCAAGCTCGACTACGCCCTGGACGGGCCGGTGCCCTGGGCGGCCGAGGCCGCCCGCCGGGCCGGGACGGTCCACATCGGCCCCACCATCGGCGAGATCGGCGGCGCCCTGCGGGCCGCCGTCGAGGGCGACGACCCGTCCGTTCCCTTCCTGATCACCGCCCAGCCCAGCATCGTCGATCCCACCCGGGCGCCCGCGGGCAAGCACACCTTCTGGGCGTACGGGCACGTACCCAGCGGCTGGGAGGGCGACGCCACCGAGGTGATAGAGCGTCAGATCGAGCGTTTCGCGCCGGGCTTCCGCGACCTCGTCCTCGCCCGCGCCACGGCCGGGCCGCCGGAGCTGGCGGCCCGCAACGCCAACTACGTCGGCGGCGACATCGCCACCGGCTCCGTGGCCGGCCTGCGCCTGCTGGTCCGGCCCCGGCTGGCCCGGGTCCCCTACGCCACCTCGCACCCCGCGGTCTTCCTCTGCTCCTCGGCGACCCCGCCGGGACCGGGGGTGCACGGGATGTCGGGGCACCATGCGGCGAAGGCGGTGTGGCGCAGCCTGCGGGCCACCGGCTGACCGGGGCGCCGGGAGGTCAGGCCGCCCGGCGCAGGTCCGCGAGGACCCCGGCCCGCAGGGTCGCCGGGTCCGTGCCCAGCCGGCGCAGGACGCCGGCCGTCGCCTTGTCCTCCGCGTCCAGGATGCCCAGCAGGACGTGCTCGACGCCGATGCGGCGGTCCCGCAGTTCCAGCGCCTCCCGCAAGGAGCGTTCCAGCGCCTTCTTGGCGCGGCGCGTGAACGGGATGTGCGCCGTGGCGGTGCCGCCGCGTCCGAACAGCCGGCGCGGGGCCGGCCCGGCCGGCGGCGCGTCGAGCGCGCCCGGGCCGAAGGCGTCCTCCGCCCTGCCGCGCACGGCGGCGAGGTCGATGCCGAAGGCGCGCAGCGCCTCCGCGTCGCCCTCGTCGAAGGGGTTCGGCGAGGTGACCGCGGCCCGGCATGTCTCGGGGGTGATCCCGAACCGGGCCAGGGTGCGGGCGCCCGGCGCGCCGGTGCGGGCGGCCACCGCCAGCAGGAGGTGCTCCGGGCCGATCCATGTGTGGTTCAGGGCGCGCGCCTCCTCCTGCGCGCTGATGACGGCGGTGCGCGCGTCCTTGGTGAACCGTTCGAACATGCCTACCTCCTGGCGTGCTTCTTGTGGACTGCCTGCCTGCTGACGCCCAGCGCGGCCCCGATCTCCTCCCAGGACCAGCCCTGCCGGCGCGCGCTGTCGACCTGGAGTTCCTCCAGGCGCTCGACCAGCCGCCGCAGCGCGGCGACGGCCCGCAATCCCACATGGGGATCCGCGTGCATGGCGGCCTCGGTGGTGCCGACCGCGTCCTTCGCATCCGTTCCGGCCATGGTGTCAACCTAGGATGACAGTGGGGGTGTGTCAACCATCGTTGACGCGAAGGGGGCGGGGGAGGCCGCAGGGTGATGTCGGATTTCCGCGAGCCCCGGCGCCCCGGAGGCCGGATCCTTGAGGCATGCACACCGACTTCGACCGCTGCGTACGGGCCGTGCGTTCCAAGGACGCGCGCTTCGACGGCTGGTTCTTCACCGCCGTGCTGACCACGCGCATCTATTGCCGCCCGAGCTGCCCGGCGGTGCCGCCGAAGGACCGGAACATGGCCTTCTACCCCAGCGCGGCCGCCGCCCAGCAGGCCGGGTTCCGCGCCTGCAAGCGGTGCAGACCCGACGCCGGCCCCGGCTCCCCGCGCTGGAACGAGCGCGCCGACCTCGTCGCCCGCGCCATGCGCCTCATCGGCGACGGCACCGTCGACCGCGAGGGCGTACGCGGCCTCGCCGACCGCCTCGGCTACAGCACCCGCCAGATCGAACGCCAGCTGCTCGCCGAGCTCGGCGCCGGCCCCCTCGCCCTGGCCCGCGCCCAGCGCGCCCAGACGGCCCGGGTACTGATCGAGACCAGCGCGCTGCCCATGTCCGACGTCGCGTTCGCCGCCGGCTTCTCCTCCCTCCGCACCTTCAACGAGACCGTGCGCGAGGTCTTCGCGCTCACCCCCACCGACCTGCGCGCCCGCGCGTCGCGCGGCCACGCCCCGGCCACCCCCGGCACGCTGACGCTGCGTCTGCCGTTCCGGGCGCCGCTGTGCCCCGACAACCTCTTCGGGCTCCTCGCCGCCACCGCCGTCCCCGGCGTGGAGGAGTGGCGCGACGGCGCGTACCACCGCACCCTGCGCCTGCCCTACGGTCAGGGAACGGTCGCGCTCCGCCCCCGCCCCGGGCACATCGAGTGCCGCCTCGCCCTCACCGACCAGCGTGACCTGACCGGCGCCATCAGCCGCTGCCGCCGGCTGCTGGACCTGGACGCCGACCCCGAGGCCGTCGACGGGCTCCTGCGCACCGACCCCCACCTCGCGCCCCTCGTCGACAAGAGCCCCGGCCGGCGGGTGCCGCGGACGGTGGACGCCGAGGAGCTGGCCGTCCGCGCGGTGCTGGGCCAGCAGGTCTCCACCGCCGCCGCCCGGACGCTCGCCGCCCGGCTGGTCGCCGCGCACGGCGAACCCCTCGCGCTGCCCGGCGCGACGGCGGGCGGCCCCGGCGGCGGGCTGACCCACCTCTTCCCGTCCGCCGAGGCGCTGGCCGCCCTGGACCCCGCCGCGCTGGCCATGCCCGCCGGCCGCCGCGCCACCCTCGTGCGCACGGCCCGGGCCCTCGCCGCCGGCGAACTCGCCCTCGGACCCGGCAGCGACTGGGCGCGGGCCCGGGCGCAGCTCGCCGGGCTGCCCGGCATCGGGCCCTGGACGGCCGGGCTCATCGCCATGCGGGGCCTCGGCGACCCCGACGCCTTCCTCCCCACCGACCTGGGCGTGCGGCGGGCGGCGGCCCGGACCGGACTGCCCGCCACCCCCGCCGCCCTGACCCGGCACGCCACCGCCTGGCGGCCCTGGCGGGCGTACGCCGTCCAGTACCTGTGGTCGGCCGACGACCACGCCGCCGCCCGACCGCCCGTCACCCCCTGAAGGAACACCCCATGTCCCGCGTCCACACCGTCGTCGACAGCCCCTACGGGCCGCTCACGCTCGTCGCCACCGACGGCGTTCTGAGCGGCCTCTACATGACCGGCCAGCGGCACCGCCCGCCCGAGGAGACCTTCGGCGACCGTGCCGGCGGCGGCCCGTTCCCCGAGGTGACGCGGCAGCTGGAGGCGTACTTCACCGGCGCGTCGGACCGGTTCGACCTGCCGCTGAGCCTGACGGGCACCCCCTTCCAGCGCCGCGTCTGGGAAGCGCTGCGGGAGATCCCCTACGGCCGGACCGTCTCCTACGGCGAACTGGCGGAGCGCGTCGGCTCCCCGGGCGCCTCCCGCGCGGTCGGCCTCGCCAACGGCAGGAACCCCATCGGCATCATCGTCCCCTGCCATCGCGTCATCGGCGCCGGCGGAAGCCTCACCGGCTACGGCGGCGGGCTCGACCGCAAGCGCCGCCTGCTGGCCTTCGAACGGGCCGGCGAGCGGCTGTTCTGACGTGCGCCGACGCGTCGGTGACCGGATCCGCGCTAGGAGGCGTCATCGTCCCCGTCGCGGTCCCGGGGCCTCTCCGCCACCCGGCGCAGCCGGTGGTGGCGCACCGGGCCCTGTTCCAGGACGGCCTCGCCGACCATGGTGCGCAGGGCGTCCCGCAGGCCGTGCATCGCGTGGTGGCGGGCCGGTCCCGCGCCCGGGTCGGTGCGCAGCTCCCTGAGCAGGGACCAGCACAGCGCCAGCATGACCAGGACGAACGGCAGCGCGACCAGGATCGTCGCCGACTGCAGGGACTTCAGGCCCCCGGCCACGAGCAGCACGGCGGCGACGGACGCCATGAGCACGCCCCAGACCACGACCAGCCAGGTGCGCGGGTGGAGGGCGCCGCGGCTGGAGAGCGAGCCCATCACCAGGGACGCGGAGTCGGCGCTGGTGATGAAGTACGTCATCACCAGCGCCATCGCGATCCACGAGGCCGGCGTGGCCAGCGGCAGCGTGTCCAGCAGGGCGAACAGGGAGGCTTCCGCCCCCTCCTTGACCGTGTCGGCCATCTCGGCGGAACCGGTCATGTCCAGCCGCAGGGCGCTGCCGCCCATCACGCAGAACCACACCACCGTCGCCCCGCTGGGCACCAGCAGCACCCCGATGAGGAACTCGCGGATCGTCCGGCCGTGGGAGATGCGGGCGATGAACGTCCCGACGAACGGGGCCCACGACAGCCACCATGCCCAGTAGAAGATCGTCCAGGCGCCCAGCCAGTCGGCGTCGGTGAAGGCGCCCGTGCGGGTCGCGAGGGTCAGCAGGTCGCTGAGGTAGCCGCCGGCGGCGGCCGGGATGGTGTTGAGGACGAAGACGGTCGGGCCCAGCAGGAAGACGAAGAGCATCAGGCCGGCGGCGAGCGCGATGTTGATCGTGCTCAGCCACTTCACGCCCTTGTGCAGACCGGAGAAGGCGGAGAGGACGAAGGCGGCCGACAGCGAGGCGATGATGACGAGCTGCAGGGACGTGGAGTCCTGCGCGCCCGTCGTGATGTTGAGGCCCTTGGAGACCTGCAGCGCGCCGAGGCCCAGGCTGGTGGCCGTGCCGAAGACCGTGGCGAAGACGGCGAGGAGGTCGATGGCCCGCCCCGGCCAGCCCGCCGCCCGCCGCGCCCCGAGCAACGGGACGAACGCCGAGCTGAGCCGGTTGCCACGGCCCTTGCGGAAGCCCGCGTACGCCAGCGCCAGGCCGGCCATGCCGTAGATCGCCCACGGGTGCAGGGTCCAGTGGAAGAAGGAGTACTCCAGCGCCGTACGGGCCGCGGCGGGGGAGCCGGCGGAGACGCCGCTGCCGGGCGGCGGGGCGACGAAGTGCTGCAGCGGCTCGCCGACCCCGTAGAACATCAGGCCGATTCCCATGCCCGCGCTGAACATCATCGCGATCCACGCGAGGTTGCCGAATTCCGGCTGCGAGTCGTCCGCGCCGAGCCGGATCCGGCCGTAGCGGCTGAAGGCGATGACCACGCACAGTGCCAGGAACACATCGGCCGCGATCACGAACAGCCAGGCGAAATTGGACAGCACCCAGCTCAGAGCCGTCGTCGACACCCGGTCGAAGGAGCGCTCGCCCAGCGCCGCCCACGCGACCACCGCCAGGACCGCCGCGCCCCCGACGACGACGAGCGGCAGGTCCGGGGGTTCGTCCTGCGGGGTGCTCACGTCGGTGCTCTCGGTGCTCATGACGCCCCACTATGGCCGGGAAAGCCGGGATTCGGCGGCCTGGCACGCCGCCGCGGGCCATGGGCAGTACGACAGTCCCCCGGGTAGGGTCACCGCGGCGCGACCCGGAAGCGAGGGGATGCACGGTGGCGGATGCGACACGCGTACTGATCGCCGCGGACAAGTTCAAGGGGTCGTTGACGGCCGTGGAGGTCGCCCGTCATGTGACGGCCGGCCTGCGCCGCGCCGCGCCGGGCGTGGCGGTGCGGGCGCTGCCCGTCGCGGACGGCGGCGACGGCACGGTGGACGCCGCGGTGGCGGCGGGCTTCGAACGGCACCGGGCGACGGTGACCGGGCCGGTCGGCGAGCCGGTGGCCGCCGCGTACGCGCTGCGCCCGGCCGACGGCACGGCGGTGGTGGAGATGGCCGAGGCGTCCGGCCTGCGCCACCTGCCGCACGGGATCTTCGCCCCGCTCACCGCAACGACCCGCGGCACCGGGGAGCTGCTGCTGGCCGCGCTGGACGCCGGGGCCCGCACGATCGTGCTGGGCGTGGGCGGCAGCGCCACGACGGACGGCGGCGCGGGGATGCTGGCGGCGCTGGGGGCCCGGTTCCTCGACGCGGACGGGCGCCCGCCCGGCCCCGGAGGCGGGCCGCTGGCGGCGCTCGCGCGCGCCGACCTGTCCGGGCTGGACGCACGGCTCGCCCGCACCCGCGTCGTCCTCGCGAGCGACGTCGACAACCCGCTGACGGGCCCGCGTGGCGCCGCCGCGGTGTACGGGCCGCAGAAGGGCGCCTCACCGGAGGATGTGGCGGTGCTCGATGCCGCCCTGGCCCATTACGCGCGCGTGCTGGACGGCGGCGCGCGGGCCGCCGCGCCCGGCGCCGGGGCGGCCGGTGGACTCGGCTACGGCGCCCTGGCCGGCCTGGGGGCGGCCTTCCGGCCGGGCATCGAGGTCATGCTCGAGGTGCTGGGCTTCGCGGCGGCGCTGAAGGACGCCGACCTGGTGATCACGGGCGAGGGCTCGCTCGACGCGCAGACGCTGCACGGCAAGGCGCCGGTGGGCGTGGCCCGGGCGGCCCGCGGCACGCCCGTGGTGGCCGTCTGCGGGCGCCTCGCCCTCGACGGTGCCGCTCTCGCGGGCGCGGGAATCGAGCGCGCGTACGCCCTGACGGACCTGGAGCCGGACGCGGCGCGGTGCATGGCCGAAGCGGGGGCGCTGCTGGAGCGCCTCGCCGACTCCATCGCGCGCGACTACCTCGCCTGAGGCCAGAGCCCTTCCCACCCACCCACCCGTCACCCAGCACCGAACCGCGAACCGCGAACCGCCCGCCCGCAGCCCGGCCCACCCGGGGTGCGCCCGCCCGGCCGGCCCACGCCCGGCCTCGGGCCGTGGGCCCGGTCCGGGGCCTCCCGCCCCGTACCCGCCCCTTGCCGGGTAATGGGCGGGTGGGTGGGAGAGGGGCCCCGCGCAGCGGGGTCGGCCGGGTATGGCAACGGCGTGGGGCCCGGGCTGATCGCCCGGGCCCCACGCCGTTCGCCGTCCACGCCGCCTACGGCGGCTACGGCAGCTGTGCCGCCCGCGCCTCGCGGCGGTTGTCACGGAACGTGTTCACGCGACGCGCCGTGGCGAAGAGCGGGATCACCGCGCCCAGGACCACCTGCAGCGCGCAGCCCGTCTGGAGCAGGAGCTCGCCGCCGGGGGCGTCGAAGGCCCACGCGGCCAGCAGGCCCATGCTGAGCACGATCCAGCTGAGCATGGCCACCGCCAGCGGCCCGCGCGGCTTGGGGTACTCGACCCGGCTGACCATCAGCCACGCCACACCCATGATCGCGAGCAGCGTCGGCACGAAGGGCAGCTCGAGCAGCACGATCGAGACGACCGTCAGCGCCCCGAAGGGGCTCGGCATCCCCTGGAAGATGCCGTCCCGCAGCTGGACGCAGGAGAAGCGGGCCAGCCGCAGCACCACCGCGAGCAGCACCACGATCGCGGCGACCGCCGAGACCCGCTGGTGGGCGTCGTCGGCGACCATGCCCCAGACGACCACGAAGTACGCGGGCGCCAGGCCGAAGCTGATCAGGTCGGACAGGTTGTCCAGCTCCGCCCCCATCGCCGAGCTGCGCAGCTTGCGCGCCACGAGCCCGTCGAAGAGGTCGAAGACCGACGCGAGCAGCATCAGTATCACGGCCGTGGCCGCGCTGTGGCGGGCCATGCCGCCGTCCTCGTTGCCCGTCAGGTGCGGGATGAGGACGCCGGTGGTGGTGAAGTACACCGCCATGAACCCGCAGATCGCGTTACCCAGGGTGAGGGTGTCCGCTATTGACAGCCGGGTGGACAGCGGCATGTCGTCCGTGTCGTCGGTGTCGGCTTCGGGAACCCAGGCGGCCTGTGTGTCCGGCTCAACCACGGTCAAGGCGTGTCACCCCTGCCGTGGTGGCCTGACCGACCTCGACCGCGACCTCCACGCCTTCGGGGAGGTAGATGTCGACGCGCGAGCCGAAACGGATCAGACCGATCCGCTCGCCCTGCTCCACCTTGGTGTCGGCCTCGATGTACGGCACGATGCGGCGGGCGACGGCGCCGGCGATCTGGATCATCTCGATGTCACCGAGCTCGGTGTCGAAGTGCCAGACGACGCGCTCGTTGTTCTCGCTCTCCTTGTTGAAAGCCGGAACGAAGCCGCCGGGGATGTGCTCGACCGAGGTCACCGTGCCGGCCATGGGGGCGCGGTTGACGTGGACGTTGAGCGGGCTCATGAAGATCGCGACGCGGGTTCGTCCGTCCTTCCAGGGCATGATGCTCTGCACCACGCCGTCGGCCGGGGAGATGACCCGGCCCTGGGCGATCTCACGATCGGGGTCGCGGAAGAACCACAGCATGCCCGCCGCGAGTGCGGTGGCGGGCACGGCCAGCGCCGCCCAGCGCCCGGAGCGGCGGGCCTGGGTGAGGCTGACCGCGGCGGTGGCGACGGTGGGAAGGAGCCACGGCGATGCTCCGCGCGCGAGGCGTACGCCGACGAGGCTGTCGCGTGGTGCAGAGGAAGAGCTGTGGGGCATGGGTGACCTTCGTAGCGGAGGGTGCCGCGTAACGATATGGGGGACGGCGGCTTTCCGGGGATGCTATCGGTTTCGGACGGCAACTGGCTAAGCGCCAAGGCCAGTAGATGGCCGAACGCCGATGACAGGGTGTGATCTTCTTCTCTGTTAAAACACCCCCAGATACCTCCAAACCGGGCATTTATCCCTGGATTCGGTACTCCTCCAGTAGCCGGCGGCCGATGATCATTTTCTGGATCTCGGCCGTACCTTCACCGATCAGGAGCATCGGCGCCTCGCGGTAGAGCCGCTCGATCTCGTACTCCTTGGAGAAGCCGTAGCCGCCGTGGATGCGGAAGGCGTCCTCGACGACCTCCTTGCAGTATTCGGAGGCCAGGTACTTGGCCATGCCGGCCTCGAGGTCGTTGCGCTGACCCGAGTCCTTCTTCCGCGCGGCATTGACCATCATCGCATGGGCCGCCTCGACCTTTGTCCCCATTTCGGCCAGCTTGAACTGAATAGCCTGGTGCTGCGCGATGGCTTTTCCGAAGGTATGGCGCTGCTGCGCGTAGGAAACGCCCAGTTCGAACGCACGCTGGGCGACGCCGCAACCACGCGCCGCGACATTGACGCGGCCGACCTCGACGCCGTCCATCATCTGGTAGAAGCCCCGCCCGGTGGCCCCGCCGAGCACACGGTCGGCCGGAACGCGCAGCCCATCCATGATCAACTCGGTGGTGTCGACGCCCTTGTAGCCCATCTTCTCGATCTTGCCGGGGATGGTCAGGCCCGGCTTGACCTGGCCGAAGCCCGGTTCCTTCTCGATCAGGAAGGTGGTCATCGACTTATGCGCGGGGGTGCCCTCGGGATGCCCCTCGTCCGTCCGGCACAGCACCGCCACCAGCGTCGACGACCCGCCGTTGGTCAGCCACATCTTCTGGCCGTTCAGGACGTACTCGTCGCCCTCGCGCACGCCCTTGGACGTGATGGCCGACACATCCGAGCCCAGCCCCGGCTCCGACATCGAGAAGGCGCCCCGCACCTCGCCCGTCGCCATCCGCGGCAGGAAGTACTCGCGCTGCTCCTGCGTGCCGTGCTGCTTGAGCATGTAGGCGACGATGAAGTGCGTATTGATGATTCCGGACACACTCATCCAGCCCCGGGCGATCTCCTCGACGCACAGGGCGTATGTGAGAAGGGACTCACCGAGCCCGCCGTACTCCTCCGGGATCATCAGGCCGAAGAGCCCGAGTTCCTTGAGGCCCTCGACTATCCGGGTCGGGTACTCGTCCCGGTGCTCCAGCTCGGTCGCGACCGGGATGATCTCCTTGTCGACGAATTCACGGACCGTGGCGAGAATCTCCCGCTGGATGTCCGTGAGTCCGTCGGTCTGCGCCAGGCGGCCCATCTCACTTCTCCCGGATGATCGGTTCGGGGCGGCCGGGCTGCTCCCCGCCGCGCTCCTTGACGTACGTGGCGGTGGGGACCATCACCTTGCGCCGGAAGGTACAGACGACGGTGCCGTCCTGCTTGTAGCCGATGGTCTCGACGTACACGATCCCGCGGTCGCTCTTCGACTTCGAGGGCGTCTTGTCCAGCACCCGGGTCTCGCCGTAGAGGGTGTCGCCGTGGAAGGTCGGCGCTATGTGCCTCAGCGACTCGACCTCGAGGTTGGCGATCGCCTTGCCCGAGACGTCGGGGACGGACATGCCCAGCAGCAGCGAATAGACGTAATTGCCCACGACGACGTTCTTGCCGAAGTCCGTGGTCTTCCCGGCGTAATGGGCGTCCATGTGCAGTGGGTGGTGATTCATGGTGAGCAGGCAGAAGAGGTGGTCGTCGTATTCGGTGACCGTTTTGCCGGGCCAGTGCTTGTAGACGTCGCCGACGGTGAACTCTTCGTAGGTGCGGCCGAACTGCATGCTGCTCAGGCCTCCGGGATCTCGAAGACGGACTTGCGGACCATTCCCGCCGCGCGGCCCTTGCCGGCGATGACGAGCGCCATCTTGCGGCTGGCCTCGTCGATCATCTCGTCGCCGAGCATCGCCGAGCCCTTCTTGCCGCCCGCCTCGGAGGTGCACCAGTCGTACGCGTCCAGGATCAGCTCGGCGTGGTCGTAGTCCTCCTGGGAGGGGGAGAACACCTCGTTGGCGGCGTCCACCTGGCCGGGGTGCAGCACCCACTTGCCGTCGAAGCCCAGCGCCGCCGCGCGCCCGGCGACCTCCTTGTAGCCGTCCACGTTCCTGATCTGCAGGTACGGGCCGTCGATGGCCTGCAGGTCATGGGCGCGGGCCGCCATCAGGATGCGCATGAGGATGTAGTGGTAGGCGTCCGCCGGGTAGCCGGGCGGCTGCTCGCCGACCACGAGGGACTTCATGTTGATGGAGGCCATGAAGTCGGCCGGGCCGAAGATGATCGTCTCCAGGCGGGGCGACGCGGCGGCGATCCCGTCCACGTTGATCAGGCCCTTGGCGTTCTCGATCTGCGCCTCGATGCCGATGCGGCCGACCTCGAAGCCCATCGTCTTCTCGATCTGCGTCAGCAGCAGGTCCAGGGCGACGATCTGCTGGGCGTCCTGCACCTTGGGCAGCATGATGCAGTCGAGGTTGGGCCCGGCGCCCTCGACGACCGTGACCACGTCGCGGTAGGTCCAGTGCGTGGTCCAGTCGTTGACCCGGACGACCCTGGTCTTGCCCGTCCAGTCGCCGTTGTTCAGCGCGTCGACGATCGTGTGCCGGGCGCCCTCCTTGGCCAGCGGCGCGCAGGCGTCCTCCAGGTCGAGGAAGACCTGGTCGGCGGGGAGGCCCTGGGCCTTCTCCAGGAAGCGCGGGTTGCTGCCGGGCACGGCGAGGCAGGAGCGGCGCGGGCGCAGCCGGTTGACAGGGGCCGGCGCGGGGGTGGTCATGCGGAGACCTCCAGAGGGTCGAGCTGGTTCGCTTTGCGGATCTCGTCGACGATACGGCCGATGATCTCCGTGATCCCGAAGTCCTTCGGGGTGAATACGGCCGCGACCCCGGCCGCCCGCAGGGCGGCGGCGTCGGCGGAGGGGATGATGCCACCGACGATGACCGGCACGTCGTCCGCCCCCGTGCGGCGCAGCCGGGCCAGTACGTCCGGTACGAGCTCGGCGTGCGAGCCCGAGAGGATCGACAGGCCCACGCAGTGGACGTCCTCGGCCACGGCGGCCGAGACGATCTGTTCCGGGGTGAGCCGGATGCCCTGGTAGACCACCTCGAAGCCGGCGTCGCGGGCCCGGACCGCTATCTGCTCGGCGCCGTTGGAGTGCCCGTCGAGGCCGGGCTTGCCGACCAGCAGCCGCAGTTTGCCGCTGCGCAGCTCCTCGGCGGTGCGGGCGACCTTCGCACGGACGGTCGCGAGCGGCGTGCCCGCCTCGGCGGTGACCGCCACGGGGGCGCTGCTGACGCCCGTCGGGGCGCGGAACTCGCCGAAGACGTCGCGCAGGGCCCAGGACCACTCGCCGGTGGTGACCCCGGCGCGTACGCACTCCAGCGTGGCGGCCATCAGGTTGTCGGTGCCCGCCGCGGCCTTCTTCAGGGCCGAGAGGGACTCCTGGGCGCGGCCCTCGTCGCGGTTGTCGCGCCAGGAGTGCAGGGCCGCCACCACGCGGGCCTCATTGGCCGGGTCGACGGTCATGATGGCGGTGTCGAGATCCGCGGTCAGCGGGTTGGGCTCGGTGGACTCGTAGCAGTTGACGCCGACGATCTTCTCCTCGCCGGCCTCGATGCGGGCCCGGCGCTCGGCGTGCGAGGAGACCAGCCGCGACTTGAGGTAGCCGGACTCGACGGCCGCCATCGCGCCGCCCATGCCCTGGATGCGCTCGATCTCCTCCAGGCAGTCGGCGACCAGGGCGGCCACCTTGGCCTCGATGACGTGCGAGCCGGCGAAGATGTCCTCGTACTCCAGCAGGTCGCTCTCGTGGGCGAGGACCTGCTGGATGCGCAGCGACCACTGCTGGTCCCAGGGCCGGGGCAGGCCCAGCGCCTCGTTCCAGGCGGGCAGCTGCACGGCGCGGGCGCGGGCGTCCTTGGACAGGGTGACGGCGAGCATCTCCAGGACGATGCGCTGGACGTTGTTCTCCGGCTGGGCCTCGGTCAGGCCGAGGGAGTTGACCTGGACGCCGTAGCGGAAGCGGCGCTGTTTGGGGTTCTCGATGCCGTAGCGCTCGCGCGTGATGTGTTCCCAGATGCGGCCGAAGGCGCGCATCTTGCACATCTCCTCGATGAAGCGGACGCCCGCGTTGACGAAGAAGGAGATGCGGGCGACGACCTCGCCGAAGCGCTCGGCCGGCACCTGGCCGGAGTCGCGTACCGCGTCGAGCACGGCGATGGCCGTGGACATCGCGTACGAGATCTCCTGCACGGGGGTGGCCCCGGCCTCCTGCAGGTGGTAGCTGCAGATGTTGATCGGGTTCCACTTCGGGATGCGGGCCACCGTGTACGTGATCATGTCGGTGGTCAGCCGCAGAGAGGGCCCCGGCGGGAAGACGTGCGTCCCGCGCGAGAGGTACTCCTTGACGATGTCGTTCTGCGTCGTGCCCTGCAGCTTGGTGACGTCGGCGCCCTGTTCCTCCGCGACCACCTGGTACATCGCCAGCAGCCACATCGCGGTGGCGTTGATGGTCATGGAGGTGTTCATCTGCTCCAGCGGGATGTCCTGGAACAGCCGCCGCATGTCACCGAGATGGGCGACCGGGACCCCGACCCGCCCGACCTCGCCGCGGGCGAGGATGTGGTCGGGGTCGTAACCGGTCTGCGTCGGGAGGTCGAACGCGACCGAGAGGCCCGTCTGTCCCTTGGCGAGGTTGCGCCGGTACAGCTCGTTGGACGCCTCGGCCGTGGAGTGCCCGGCGTAGGTCCGCATCAGCCACGGACGATCCTTCTGACGCTCAGTCATCGCAGGTTTCTCACACGTTCCGGAAGCGGTTGATGGCGTCGATGTGCCGCGCCCGCAGCTCCTCGTCGCGCACGCCCATGCCCTCCTGCGGCGCCAGGCACAGCACGCCGACCTTGCCCTGGTGGAGGTTGCGGTGCACGTCGTACGCCGCCTGGCCGGTGTCGGCCAGGGTGTAGGTCTTCGACAGGGTGGGGTGGATCTTCCCCTTGGCGATCAGGCGGTTGGCCTCCCAGGCCTCGCGGTAGTTGGCGAAGTGGGAGCCGATGATCCGCTTGAGCGACATCCACAGGTAGCGGTTGTCGTACTCGTGCATGTAGCCCGAGGTCGAGGCGCAGGTGGTGATGGTGCCGCCCTTGCGGGTGACGTAGACGCTCGCGCCGAAGGTCTCGCGGCCGGGGTGCTCGAAGACGATGTCGATGTCCTCGCCACCGGTGAATTCGCGGATGCGCTTGCCGAAGCGCTTCCACTCCTTGGGGTCCTGGGTGCGCTCGTCCTTCCAGAACCGGTAGCCCTCGGCGCTGCGGTCGATGATCGCCTCGGCGCCCATCTTCCGGCAGATCTCCGCCTTCTGCTCGCTGGAGACCACACAGATCGGGTTCGCCCCGCCGGCGAGCGCGAACTGCGTGGCGTACGAGCCGAGTCCGCCGCTCGCGCCCCAGATCAGGACGTTGTCGCCCTGCTTCATCCCCGCGCCGTTGCGCGAGACCAGCTGACGGTAGGCGGTGGAGTTGACCAGCCCGGGCGCCGCGGCCTCCTCCCAGCTGAGGTGGGCGGGCTTGGGCATGAGCTGGTTGGACTTCACCAGCGCGATCTCGGCCAGACCGCCGAAGTTGGTCTCGAAGCCCCAGATGCGCTGCTCGGGGTCGAGCATCGTGTCGTTGTGCCCGTCGGCCGACTCCAGCTCCACCGACAGGCAGTGCGCGACGACTTCGTCGCCGGGCCGCCAGGCGTTGACGCCCGGTCCGGTGCGCAGCACGACGCCGGCCAGGTCGGAGCCGATGACGTGGTACGGCAGGTCGTGGCGCTTGCCGAGGGGGGAGAGCTTGCCGTAGCGCTCCAGGAAGGCGAAGGTCGACACGGGCTCGAAGATGGAGGTCCACACCGAGTTGTAGTTCACCGAGCTGGCCATGACGGCCACCAGGGCCTCGCCGGGGCCCAGTTCGGGCACCGGCACCTCCTCGAGGTGCAGCGACTTGCGGGGGTCCTTCTCCCGGCTGGGGAGTCCTGCGAACATCTCCGCTTCGTCCTTGTGCACGGTCACCGCGCGGTAGGACTCGGGAAGGGCCAGCGCGGCGAAGTCCTCGGCGCTGGTGTCGGGCGCGAGTATCGCGTCCAGTATCTGGTTCACGGTTTGCCTCCGGCGAAGCACGTATGGAACGGGCTTGAGGGAACGTCGGGGGTGGTGCAGAGGCGGTGCCGTCGGTTCGGCGGTGGTGCTCGGCTGCGCGGGTGAGCGCGGGGGCCTGGTGACGCAGGCGTCCGGGCGCACGGCGTACGTGTGCGGTACGTAGTGGGGACAGCCGGCACACGACGGTTGTGTCTGCGTGCCGGCCGCCCGGACAACCACAAGGTATGGCACCGCGTGCCACTCGACAAGACACTGGGTGCCAACAATTTCTCTCAGATGTCACCCGGAGGGCACGCATGAGCAACAACGGCCGCCCCGAGGGGCGGCCGTTGTGTCATGTATTGCCTATTGATATCCGCTTATGTCTTAGTTTTTCTTGAGTGCCTTCTCGATGGCGCGCATGACATCACCCAGCGGCGCGTCGGTACGGGCCACCGCCACCAGCACCTCGTCCTCGGTCCGCACCGTCGCCGCCGGGGTGTCCGCGGCGCCCGCCCGGCCGGCGCCGATGCCCGTGCCGAAGGTCTCCCGCACGATGGCGAAGGCGTGGTCCAGCTGGGCCTCCACGTCCCCCTCGCCACCGCTGCGCAGCCAGCGGCGCAGCACGTGGTTGTGCGCGGTGACGACCGCGGAGGCGGCGACCTCGGCCAGCAACGGGTCGTCGTCGCCGACGTGATGGGCGCCCTCGTCGAAGTGGCCCAGCAGATAACGGGTGAACAGCCGCTCGTAGCGGGCCACCGAGGCGATCTCTCGCTCGCGCAGCGCGGGCACCTCGCGGGTCAGCCGGTAGCGCTCGACGGAGACCGCCGGGGAGGCCGCGTACATCCGCATGACCTCCTTGATCCCCCGGCAGACGGTGTCCAGCGGATTCTCGTGCGGCGGCGCGGCGTCCAGGACGCCCGCGGCGCGCACCAGCGTGTCGTCGTGATCGGGGAAGATCGCCTCTTCCTTGGAGCGGAAGTGGCGGAAGAACGTCCGGCGGGCGACCCCGGCCGCCGCGGCGATCTCGTCGACGGTCGTCGCCTCGTAGCCCTTGCGCGCGAACAACTCCATCGCCGCCGCGGCCAGTTTGCGGCGCATCGTGAGCCGTTGCGCGGCGGCACGGCGGGAGCCGGCGCTCTCGGGGGCACTCTCGTGCGGGTCCTTGGCGAGCTTCGGGCCCTTGACTCCCCTGGACTCGGTGGCGGCCCCGCGCGGTGCGCGGGCGGACTTGGCGGGCTGGGACATGTGGGGAACGTAACACGCGTCCGTATGGGTGTGCCGGGGCGGACTTCCCGAGGGTTCGAGCAGTCCGCCCCACCCGACCGCTTGATCGAGCACAGCCCGGTCAGGCCTTCGCGTACTCACGGAAGCCGCGGCCCGTCTTACGCCCCAGGCACCCCGCCGCCACCAGGTGCTCCAGCAGCGGCGCCGGCGCGAGGCCCGGATCGCGGAACTCGCGGTGCAGCACCTTCTCGATGGCCAGGGACACGTCCAGGCCGACGACGTCGAGGAGCTCGAAGGGGCCCATCGGGTAGCCGCCGCCCAGCTTCATCGCCGCGTCGATCTCGTCCAGGGAGGCGTAGTGCTCCTGGACCATCTTGACCGCGTTGTTGAGGTAGGGGAACAGCAGCGCGTTGACGATGAACCCCGCCCGGTCCCCGCAGTCCACCGGGTGCTTGCGCACCTTCGCGCACACCGCTCGCACGGTGGCGTGCACGTCGTCGGCGGTCAGGACCGTACGGACCACCTCGACCAGCTTCATCGCCGGCGCCGGGTTGAAGAAGTGCATGCCGACGACGTCCTGCGGGCGCGAGGTGGCCCGGGCGCAGGCCACGACGGGCAGCGAGGAGGTGGTGGTGGCCAGCACCGCGCCCGGCCTGCACACCTTGTCGAGCGTGGCGAACAGCTGCCGCTTGACCTCCAGATCCTCCGCCACCGCCTCGACGGCCAGGTCCACCGCCGCGAACGCGTCCAGGGAACCGGCCGGGGTCACCGCCGCCAGCGCCGCCTCCGCCTGCCCGGCCGACAGCCTGCCCTTGTCCACCCCACGCGCCAGGGACTTCGCGATCCGCGCCTTGGCCGCCTCCGCCTTCTCCTGCGTGCGCGCCGCGAGCACCACCGCGTAGCCGGCCTTCGCGAAGACCTCGGCGATCCCGCTCGCCATGGTCCCCGACCCCGCGACCCCCACGGACCGCACCTCGCGGACGTCCGCCTCCCGCTCCGCGGGCCGCGGCGTGTGCGCGTCGGGCACGACGACGGCGGAGCCCGCGGCCTCGTACGTGTAGAAGCCGCGCCCGGCCTTGCGGCCGGTCAGCCCGGCGGCGGCCAGCTGGCCGAGGACCGGCGCGGGGGCGTGCAGCCGGTCGTGCGAGGCGGCGTACATCGCCTCCAGGACCGTACGGGCGGTGTCGATGCCGATCAGGTCCAGCAGGGCGAGCGGGCCCATCGGCAGCCCGCAGCCCAGGCGCATCGCCGCGTCGATGTCCTCGCGGCTGGCGTAGCGGGACTCGTACATCGCGGCGGCCTGGTTGAGGTAGCCGAACAGCAGCCCGTCGGCGACGAAGCCGGGCCGGTCGCCCACCGCCACCGGCTCCTTGCCGAGCTCGCGCGCCAGCGCCGTGACCGCGGCGACCGCAGCCGGCGCGGTCAGCACCGAGGAGACGACCTCCACCAGCTTCATCGCCGGCGCGGGGTTGAAGAAGTGCAGGCCCAGCACCCGCTCGGGGCGGGCCGAGTCGGCGGCCAGCCGGGTCACCGACAGCGCGTTGGTGCCGGTCGCCAGAATGGCCGTGGGGCGGACGACGGCGTCCAGGGCGCAGAACACCTCGTGCTTGAGCTCGTAGTGCTCGGGCACGACCTCGATCACCAGATCGGCGTCGGCGGCGGCCTCGAGCTCGCGCGCCGTGCGGAAGCGGGCGAGCGCGGCCCGGCGCTCCGCCTCGGTGATCCGGCCGCGTTCGACCGCGCGGGCGGTGGCGGCCTCCAGCGCGGCACCGGCCCGCAGGGCGGCGGCGTCGCTGATGTCGATGCCGACCACGTCACGGCCCGCCAGGGTGAGGACCTCGGCGAGGCCGGTGCCCATCGTGCCGAGGCCGATCACGGCTATGGTCCTGAGGGGGGCGGGCGATGCCGGGGAGCTGAGAGGGGACGGCTCAGGGGTGGACGTACGGTCCATCGCGAGACTCCAGAGGATGTTCCCCGTACGCAGGGGAGACGGCGGTTGGCGGCGGCCCCGGGCAGGGGGCGGCGACTGAGAGATTCCGCGGACGGGTAAAGGGCGTCCACGGAAGAAGAGTTGTACGACCGGCAGGCCCTGTCCCGGGGCGTGCCGTACTCGGAATGCCGAACCGACGTCAACGCTGTGGCGGCTGCGTCACCAGAACGCCAGAGCGGGAATGCTGCTCTTGCCGGGAGATTAACTCACGGGTAACCAAGAGCGCCAGGGGCGTGCGCGCGACTTACGATGTGGCCCAGGCCACTCGGGGAGGAGAGCGGGAAATGGAAGAGGAATTCCGCGCGCTGCTGAAGCGGGTGCGGGCCGAACTGGTCTCCCCGGCCGAATTCGCGGCGCACGACAAGCTGATCGCGCTCGTACGGTCCGACAGCCGGGCGGCGCGCGACCGGCTCGCCCAGGTCCTCGTCGCCCCCGAACAGCCGCTGTGGGCCCGGGAGATCGCCGCCTTCGCACTGGGCGCCAAGGGCGACCGGCGGGCCTTCGAGACGCTGATCCTCCTCCTCAACTACCGCGAACCCGTGCGCTGCGCCACCGCCGCCCACGTCCTCGCCCGCCTCCGCGACCCCCGCACCGCCCGCGCCGCCGCCGCGCTCGCCACCAACCCGCTGCGCACCGCCTACGCCCTCTACCCCATCCGCCTGCTGACCGAGCTGCGCGCCCCCGAGTCCGTGCCCGCCCTGCTGTCCACCCTCGAGCGGCTGCTGGCGGCCCGCGACCACTGCTGGCCCGTCGCCCGCGCCTGCGTCGAGGGCCTGGGCGTGCTGGGCGACCGGCGCGCCGAGGCCACGCTGGTCGCCGCGCGCGAGCACGAACGGCTGCGGCCGGCCGCCGTGGTGGCCCTGGCCCGGCTGACCGGCCGCGGCGGCGGCGCTCACGGGCTGCGCAGCGGCTCCAGTACGTAACGCACCTCCGGCACGGCGGTGCCGTCCATGTCGTCCGTCCGCTCGGCGCCGTCGCGAATGCAACCGGAACGCTCGTAGAAGCGACGGGCGCGGGCGTTGCCCTTGAGCACCCACAGCATCATGCGCACCTCACCGCGCCGCCGCGCGGCCTCGAGCGCCGCCGCCCACAGGGCGCGGCCGACCCCGGTGCCGATCAGGTCGGGCCGCACGTAGAGCGCGTACAACTCGGCCGTCCCGGGCGGCTGGTCGGGGTCCCGGCACGGCCCGTGGCAGACCCAGCCCACCACGCCGCCCGCTGCCTCCGCCACCGCGTGCGCCGCCGGGTCCCCGCCCGCCGCCCGCCGCACCCGGAAGGCCGCCGCGTTCGCACTCGCGTCCATGGCGTCCAGGTGGCTCCGCGGCACCAGACCGGCGTACGCGTGGCGCCAGCCGGCCACCCGGACCGCCGCCACGGCCTCGATGTCGGCGTCCGCCATCTCCCGTATGTTCACCATGCGCGGAGGCTAACGCCCGGCGCCCAGGATTTGGGCGGTTGTGACGAGGGTGGTTGGCTTTGCCCGCACACGCACAACGGCAAGCACAGCTTTTATCGTCCCGGAGGACTAGCCATGGGCCAGGTCGAGGCCACCACGGAGCGGATCATCGCGGCGGGCGCGGAGGACGTCTTCGACGCCCTCGCGGACTACAGCGGCACCCGCGCCAAGCTGCTGCCCGAGCACTTCAGCGAGTACGAGGTGCGCGAGGGCGGCGACGGCGAGGGCACGCTGGTGCACTGGAAGCTCCAGGCCACCAGCAAGCGCGTCCGCGACTGCCTGCTGGAGGTCTCCGAGCCGTCCACGGGACAGCTGGTGGAGAAGGACCGCAACTCCACCATGGTCACCACCTGGACCGTCACCCCGGCCGGCGAGGGCAGCTCCAAGGTCGTCGTCACCAGCACCTGGACGGGCGCCACCGGCATCGGCGGCTTCTTCGAGCGCGCCTTCGCGCCCAAGGGCCTCGGCCGGATCTACGACGCCGTGCTGGCCCGGCTCGCCGAGGAGACCGAGGGCGGGGCCGGCGCCGCCTGAGCCCCGGGCAGCCCGGGCCGAACCCGGTCCGGGCTCACCGGTTCGAGTGGTTCTCGCCGTGCCGTACCAGTGCGCCGAAACCCCCTCCGACCGGCCGAAAGCCCCTCGTTCGGCGCTCCCACGCAAATCGTCGCGCTTGCTGGCCGTTGTCGCGTAATGCGAGAAATGGGCGGCAGCGCAGGCGCGACGAGGGGAGCGGTACGTGGGCGGGTCCACCTTCGAGACCACCTTGGAGAAGAGCGACAGGACGCTCGCCCTGCCCCCGTCAGCACCGGCGCCCAGCGGCCCTCCACCGCCGCCCGGCCCCGCCAGAGTGCGGCTGGTCTTCACCGCCCTGATGCTCACGCTGCTCCTCGCGGCGCTCGACCAGACCATCGTGGCCACCGCCCTGCCGAAGATCGTGGGCGAACTGCACGGCCTGGACCGGATGTCCTGGGCGGTCACCGCCTACCTGCTGACGTCCACGGTCGTGCTGCCGCTCTACGGCAAGCTGGGCGACCTCTCCGGCCGCAAGGCCGTCTTCATCCTCGCGATCGTCGTCTTCGTCGCCGGCTCCGGACTCGCCGGCTGGGCCCGCACCATGGACCAGCTGATCATCTTCCGCGCGGTCCAGGGCATCGGCGCGGGCGGCCTGCTGATCGGCGTGCAGGCGATCATCGCCGACATCGTGCCGCCCCGCGAACGTGGCCGCTACATGGGCGTCATCAGCGCCGCCTACGGACTCGCCTCCGTCGCCGGGCCGCTGCTCGGCGGATTCTTCACCGACCACGCCGGCTGGCGCTGGTGCTTCTACGTCAACGTCCCCTTCGGCCTCCTCACGCTCGCCGTCGTCGCCTTCGGACTCAAGCTGCCCCGGCCGCCGCGCCGCGCCCGCTTCGACGTCCTGGGCGCCCTGCTGCTCACGGCCTCCTCCACCTGCCTGGTGCTGCTGACCACCTGGGGCGGCACCGAGTACGAGTGGACGTCCCGCACCATCCTCGGGCTCGGCGCGGGAGCGCTCGGCACGGCACTGCTCTTCGCCGTCGTCGAGCACTTCGCCGCAGAACCGATCATCCCACCGCACCTGTTCCGCGACCCGGTCTTCACCGTCACCGCGCTCGTCGGCGCCGTCGTCGGCGTCGCCCTCTTCGGCGCCGCCACCTATCTGCCCACCTTCCTGCAGATGGTCGACGGCGTCGACGCCACCGAGTCCGGAATGCTCATGCTGCCCATGATGGGGGGAATCGTCGCCGCCTCGCTCGTCGCCGGCCACCTCATCAGCCGTACGGGCCATTACAAGCTGCTGCCCATCCTGGGCGGCGCCCTCTCCGCCGAGGGCATGTACCTGCTCTCCCACCTCGACGCCCAGACCGGACGGCTCGTCTACAGCCTCTGGATGGCCATCCTCGGCGTCGGCATCGGCCTCACGCTGCCCGTCCTCGTGCTCGCGGCGCAGAACTCCGTGCGCCCCGCCGACCTGGGCACCGCCACCAGCGCCAACAACTACTTCCGGCAGATCGGCGGCTCGATCGGCGCGGCGGTCTTCGGCACGCTCTTCGCCCACCGCCTCTCCGCCGCCCTGGCCGCCGAACTGCCGCCCCGCGCCGGCCTGCCCGCCCCCGACTCCATCACCCCGCAGCTGGTGCACGCCCTGCCCGCACCGCTGCGGGACGGCTACGTACGGGCCTACGCGGACGCCATGCCGCGGATCTTCCTCTACCTCGTACCGGTGCTCATCGTGGGCTTTTTGCTCGCCTTCCTGCTGAAAGAGAAACCACTGGTGTCCCACAACGCCCCCGAAGCCGCCATTCCGTCCGCGCGCACCGTCCCGCCGGCCGACCCGGCGCCCTTCGTCGCGGGCATCCCCGTGACCGGCGCCGTCCAGCACCACGACGGCAGCACCGTCCCGCGCGCCGCCCTCACCCTCATCGACGTCCAGGGCCGCCAGATCGGCCGCGGCGCCAGCGGCGAGGACGGGCGGTACGCCATCAGCACCCCCGGCACCGGCTCGTACGTCCTGATCGCCGCCGCCGGGGGACACCAGCCGCAGGCCGTCACCGTCACCGTCGGCGAACGGCCCGTCGAACTCGACGTCGTCCTCGGCGGCGCCGGCCGGCTGGCCGGCACCGTCCGCACCGCCGACGGCACCCCGGTCCGCGAGGCCATGGTCACCCTGACCAACGTGCACGGCGAGGTCGTCGCCTCCACCCGCACCGGCCCCGAAGGCGGCTACGTCATCGGCGAATTGATCGCCGGCGAGTACACCCTCGCCTCCAGCGCCCCCGCCTTCCGCCCCGCCGCCCTGCCGGTCACCGTCCAGTCCGCCCGCGAGACCCGCCAGGACATCGAGCTCGCCGGCGGCGCCGTGCTGCGCGGCACGGTCCGGGCAGGCGGCGGCCGGCCCGTGGAGGACGCCCGCGTCAGCCTCCTGGACGCCGCCGGCAACGTCGTGGACTCCACCATCACCGGCGCCGACGGAGCGTTCCGCTTCGTGGACCTCTCGGCCGGCGAGTACACCGTCGTCGCGGCCGGCTACCCGCCCGTCGCCACCGTCCTGCAGGTCGCCGGCGGCGGAAGGACCGAACGGGACCTCCAACTGGGCCATGCGGACCATTGACCTTCCGGGCCCCGCGGGCACGGCGGACGGCGCGATACCCGGAGACAGGACGTATTCCGCTATTGGGCCGCGCCCGGTCCCGCGCGGCCTCTACGGTGGTAGGCGGTGGGGAGATCTTGCGTACGCGTGCGAAGGAGCAACCGCCCATGGACCGTGGCACGTCGGAGCCCGTGCCCGCACAGCGGGAAGCCGTCCCGGGGCGCATCCCCCTCGCGGTGGTCGTGGCGGGCGCCACCGGGCTCGTGACGCACTGGAGCAGCGGCGCCCGCAAGCTCTTCGGGACCGGGCGGGCGGACGCGGTCGGCAGGCCCGTCGCCGACCTCCTGCCCGTCTACGGCGCGTTCCGGGAGCCCGACGATCCCGGCGAACAGGACGCCGCCATTCCGGCGGTGCCCGGTTACGCCCGGGCCGGGCGCGCCCGCGCCGGCGACGGCACGCTCGACATCCTGTGGTGGGCCTACCCCCTGGCCGGTCCCGGCCCCGAGCGGCTGCTCGTCCTGGCCGCCGACGCCACCGCCCTGCCCGGCCTCGCACGGGTGACCCCGGCCTTCGCCCCGCACACCACGTTCCCCGACCCCGACGGCCTCGCCCGCCGCCTCCCCGACATCCTGCCCGGCATGGGACCCGCCGCGAGCGAACGGATCGTCGCCCAGATACTCGAACTCGGCTACCCAACCCTGGAGATCAGCCATCACGAGCAGATCCCCGTCACCCACGACTGGGGCCTGCCCAAGTACGTCGAGCGGCGGGCCCGGCGGCAGCGCGCCGCGGCCGCCGGCGGGCAGGCGGCCCCGGCACCGGACGCGGCGGGCGAGCCGGCCGGGGAGAGCGACCTCGAGTACGCCGCCGTGCGCGAACGCCTGGAGTTCCTCAACGAGGTCAGCGGCGGCATCGGCACCTCCCTGGACCTGGAACGCACCATCCGCGAGGTCACCAGCGCCGCCGTGCCGCGCTTCACCGACTTCGCCGGCACCCACCTGCGCGCCGCCGTCCTCGCCGGGGAGGGCTTCCCCGACGGACCGCCCGACGTCACCACCGTCTGGCACCGCGTCTGGGTCGAACACAACGACGAGCCCGGCCGCTGGGACGACACCGTGCCCGTCGGCGAGGCCATCGCCTTCCCCGAGCACACACCGTTCTTCCAGTGCATGGTCTCCGGCGAACCCGTCCTCATCCCGCGCATCGGCGAGGAACTGGCCAACCGCATCTCCGGCCAGTTCGAGAAGCGGGACCTCCGGCCCCTGATCACCGGCCGCTCGATGCTGGTCGTCCCCCTCAAGGCCCGCAACGTGGTGCTCGGCTTCATGGTCCTCATGCGCCGCGACGGCCGCGAGCCCTTCAACGACATGGACCGCACCACCGGCGCCGAACTCGCCGCCCGCGCCGGGCTCGTCCTCGACAACGCCCGCATGTACACCTACCAGGAGAACGTCGCCGACACCCTCCAGGACAGCATGCTGCCGCAGCTCAGCCCGCGCATGGCGGGCTGCGACACCGCCACCCGCTACCTGCCCGGCACCCGCCTCGGCCGGGTCGGCGGCGACTGGTTCGACACCATCAAGCTGCCCGGTTCCCGCACCGCCCTCGTCGTCGGCGACGTCATGGGCCACGGCCTGAACTCGGCCGCCATGATGGGCCAGCTGCGCACGGCCGTCCAGACCATGGCCGCCCTCGACCTGCCGCCCGGCCAGCTCCTGCGCAACCTCGACGACCTCGCGCAACGCCTCGGCGAGCACTATCTGGCCACCTGCCTGTACGCCGTGTACGACCCCATCCGCTCGGAGCTGTGCATCGCCAACGCCGGGCACATCCCGCCCGTCCTCGTCCGCGCCGAGGACGGCCGCAGCAGCCTGCTGGACCTGCCCACCGGGGCGCCCATAGGGGTCGGCGGCGTGCCCTTCGAGGCGCGGACGGTGCGCGTCGCGCCCGGCGACCGGCTCGTGCTGTGCACCGACGGGCTGGTGGAGGTGCGCGGGCAGGACATCGGCACGGGGCTCGCCGCGCTCTGCGAGTCCGCGGCCCACCCGGCCGCGTCCATGGACGCCGCCTGCGACGCCATCATCCGCGCACTGAACACCGGCGACAGCCGCAAGGACGACGTCGCCCTGCTGGTGGCCCGCCTCAACGGCATTCCGCCCGGGCACGTGGCCCAGTGGAGCCTCCCCGCGCAGGCAGACGAGGTGCCCCGGGCCCGGCGGCTGGTCCGCGACCGGCTGGCCGCCTGGGGCCTGGCGACGGCCGCCCCGGTCGCCGAGCAGCTCGTCGGCGAGGTCGTCGGCAACGCCGTGCGCCACGCCGAGACCCGGCAGGTGGGCCTGCGCCTGGTCCGTACCGACGTGCTGCTGTGCGAGGTCACTGATGACGACCACACCCTGCCGGGGCTGCTCGCCGTGGCCCCGGACGAGGAGTACGGACGCGGCCTGCGGGTAGTCAGTGCCCTGGCGCGCGAGTGGGGCGCCAGCCATACGGGACGGGGGAAGACGGTGTGGTTCGAGCAGAGCCTGGTGCGCCCATGAGCGTGACGGACCGGTATCTGACCGCCTGGGAGGGCTTCTGGAGCGAGACCTCCGACGAACAGGGCGACGCCATCTGGGACTCCGACCCCTGCCTGAGCGCCGCACTCCACCTGGACCTCCTCGCCCCCTACGCGGACCGCGCCCTGCCGGTCGTCGACCTCGGCTGCGGCAACGGCACCCAGACCCGCTTCCTGGCCGGCCACTTCGCGCGCGCGGTCGGGGTGGACCTGTCCCGGGCGGCGGTGGAGCACGCACGGCGGGCCGACCCGCAGGCGCTCGCCGAGTACGCACGGCTGGACCTGGTGGACGCGGCCGCGGTCGGCGCCCTGCACGAGCGGCTGGGCGACAGCAACGTCTATCTCCGGGCGGTGATCCATCAAAGCGATCCCCAGGACCGGGCGCCGGTCGCGCGGGCCGTGGCGCGGCTCGCCGGCCACCGGGGGCGGGCCTTCGTGGTCGAGCTGAGGGAGGCGGCCAGGGACGTGCTGGCCGAGGTCGTCCAGGGGCCGGGCGGCCCGCCCGACAAGCTGCGGCGCGTCCTGACGCACGGTCTGCGGCCCGCCGTGGCGGCCGACGGTGAGGTGTCCGCCCTGCTGCGCTCGGCCGGGCTGGAGATCTACGCCGAGGGGCGCACGGAACTGGCCATGACCGCCTTCCACCCCGACGGCCGGCGGATCGACCTGCCCGCCCAGTGGTTCGTGGCCGGCCGCCCCTGACGCCCGGGGCGGGGCCGCCACCGGCCGGGCGGAGATCGTTTGACAGCCGTCCGCGTGGTGGGAAACAGTCTCGTCCAACAGTTTCCCCGTAATGCCAGAGGTGGGCCATGACCAGCGAGGAGCTCCTGGCCGTGCTCGCCGCCGTGGGTCACGCCCAACGCCTGAGGATCATCGCCGAGCTCGCCGAGGGCCGGATGTACGTCAGCGAACTCGCCCGCCGCCTGGGGGTCTCCCGGCCCCTGCTGTACATGCACATCGAACGTCTGGAGAAGGCCGGCCTGGTCGTCGGCAACCTCGAGCTCTCCGAGGACGGCAAGGCGCTGAAGTACTTCGAACTCGCGCCCTTCGACCTGCGCCTGACCGTGGACACGATCCTCGCGGCCCTGCGGGAGGACGGCCGGGATCCGAACGACGTGAAGGGAAAACGCACATGACCGGCGCCCTCATAGCCATCACCATCGTCCTGATCCTCGTCGGCGGCATCACGGCGAGCGTGATCGCCTATTTCCGGCTGCAACGCCACCGCGCGGACGCCGTGGCCATGGCCCACTACCGCGAGCTCGCCGAGGAATCGGTCGCCCACCAGGACGCCCTGCGCATCCGGCTGGCGGAGCTCGACGCCCGCCTCAAGGCCGTCGAGAGCCTGCTGCGCAGCGTCGAGTGACGGCACGGCCGCCCGCATCAGAGGACGGTCAGCGCCGTGTCAGTGGATCACGGGAGCATGACGGGGCGGGCCCAGGTTCCTGCCACCCCACGCGGAACGCCCGGGGCCCGTACCGTAGCCGACCCGGACCTGGAGCCGCGACGTGCCGAATCCCTTTGATGACCAGGATGCGACGTTCCTCGTGCTGGTGAACGACGAAGGCCAGCACTCCCTGTGGCCCGCCTTCGCCCCCCGGCCGGACGGCTGGACGGTGGCCCTCGACGCGAGCCCGCGCGAGGAGGCGGTGGCCTACGTCGAGGCCAACTGGACGGACATGCGCCCGCGCAGCCTGCGCGAGGCCACCGGCTCCCGGGCCTCCTGAACTTCCGTGCGGGACAACGGGGGGTATCACCATGCAGACCATCCACTTCACCGCGGGCGACCTGGCCCGGACCCGGCTGAGAACCACGATGGGCCCGCTCGTCGAGACCGCGTTCGCCTGCGGTCTGCTGGCCCGCGGCGTCAAAGCGCCGTACGCGCGATGGCGCAGACAGGTCGCGGGGCGGCTGCCCCGCCGGCCGGCGCTGCCCCCGCGAGCCGCCGCCCGTGACCTGGACGCCCTGCTCCGCCAGGCCCTGCAGTACGGGGCCGACGACGGCGGCACGGCACGGGGTGCGGCGCCGGCACCGCCGCGCGGCTCCTCGTGCCTGCCGGAGGTCTGGCGGGCGGCCGTGGCTCCGTACTGGGAGCAGCTGCTCGCCTACCTGGGAGCGGAGTGCGAGGCGCGCGGCAGGATCGTGATGGCCGGCGGGGTGGAGCAGCTGCTGACCACCCTGCATCCCAGGATCACCTGGCGGTCGCCGGTGCTCGAGATCCCCGGCGGCCCCGACGAGGAGGTCTTCCTCGAGGGGCGGGGCCTGGTGCTCACCCCCTCGGTCTTCCTCCATCACCGGCCGGGCCTGCTGACCGGGCCGCCGGACGACAGCGGCCAGGTGGTGCTGGTGTTCGCGGCGCCGCCGTCCGCCGAGGCGGCGGCGGGCCTGTGGGAGGAGCCCGACGGCAGCGCGCAGTCGCTCGGGGCTCTGGTGGGCCAGACGAGGGCCGCCGCCCTGCAGACGCTGCGGGCCACCTGCACGACCAGCCAGCTGGCCGACCGGCTCGGCATCTCCGCGGCCGGCGCCAGCCAGCACACGGCGGTGCTGCGGCAGACGGGCCTGATCACCACCCGTCGCATCCGCAACACCGTGCTGCACACCGTGACACCGCTGGGCGTTGCCCTGCTCGACGGCGGGCCCGTGCGGCATGCCGTATAGGCGGCGCCGCGCGGGAAGCGGTAGGGCCACGGCGGTCCGGACCCGGAAGCGGGACCGGACCGCCGTGGCATGGGCGCGCCGTCACGTCCCGGACCAGCCGCGGAACTGGCGCAGGCCGTAGAGGAGGGGCGGATGGACGTGCTGCCGCACGATCCGGCGGGTCTCGCCGAACACCGTGACGTGGTCGCCGACCTTCTGGATCAGCACCACGTCGCAGTCGGCGACGGTGTGCGCGTCCTCCACCAGGTGCGGTCCGGCCGCGTCCGGGCTCTGCTCCCACGGCAGCAGCCGGAAGCGGTGCGGATTGCCGGAGGCGAACAGCTCGGCCGCCCCCTGGGCCCCCTCGTGCAGCAGATTCACCGCGAACGTACCGCGTTTGACGACCGCCTCCAGCGTGGGGCTGCCGTCGCGCAGGCAGACCAGCAGGGTCGGAGGTTCGAGCGAGACGCTGCACACCGAGGAGCACGTCATGCCGCGCGGTGCCCCTTCGTGATCGGTGGTGGTGACCACGCAGACGCCCGTGGGGAAGCCGCTCATCATCGTCCGGAAGCCGTCCGGTGTCGCCTCTGAGGCCGCTTGTACGGCGGGGTCAATCATCGCGTACTGCCTTCTGTCTCTGCGGGAACCGCCTCGGTCCCGTGATGGATCGGCGTGGGGGGCTGGTCGGGGAGTCCTTCGCGGAGGTCCGCGCGGTCGAGCAGGTTCAGCAGGGGGCCGGTCATGGCAGTGGTGGTCAGGGCCATCACCAGCAGGGCCAGGACCATGGGCGCCGCGAGGATGCCGGCGCTGTAACCGGCCTGGAGCACGATCAGTTCGGTCAGGCCGCGGGTGTTCGTCAGCACGCCGATCCGGCGTGCGGTGGCGGGCGGCTGGCCGCCCCACCGCGCCCCGAGGTAGCCGCCCAGGCCCTTGCCGGCGCAGCCGAGCACGACGGCCGAGACGATCAGCGTCCAGGAGACGGTGGAGGACGCGTCGGCCAGCACGGTGATGCCGGTGACGACGAAGAAGGCGGGCACCAGGGCGCGGCCCGTGCGGGTGACCATGTGCACCGGGCGTGCCCAGGGGGCCCGTTCGTCGCCCGGGACGGACAGTCCGACCAGGGCGGCGCCGAGGATGGCGGTCATGCCGAGGTGCTCCATGGCCAGCGCCACGGCGAGGGCCGCCGCGCCGAGCAGGACGGCCATGGTCCGGGGCACTCGTGCGCAGACCCGGCGCGCTCCCCGGGTGCGCAGCCCGTACCGGATGGCGAGCGCGCACACGACGCCGGCGGCGAGTGCCCGGGCGGCGTGCAGGGTGCCGGTGAGGTCGCCGGCGCCCAGGCTGATCGCGACCGTGAGCAGCAGCCAGCCGACCGAGTCGATGACGATGGCGGAGGCCAGGGCCAGCTGTCCGGCCGTCGACTCGCCCATGCCGCGGTCCGCGAGGATCCGGGCCATCACCGGCACCGCGGTGATGGACATGGAGACCGCGACCATCAGCAGGAAGGCGGGCAGCGGGGCGGTGCCGCGCGCCGCCGTGTCCCCGGAGAGCAGGACCCAGCCGGCCAGCAGGACGCCGGTGAGCAGGGGCGGGAACAGCGACCCCGCCGCGAGGCGGGCGGTGGCGCGGCGCGGGGGCCGGCCGGGGCCGGCCCGGAGCTTGTGGGCGAGGCCGACCAGGAAGAGCACCAGGCCGGCCTGGGCGGTCAGTTTGAGCAGGTCGAAGACGGGGCCCGGCAGTACGGCGTCGAAGGCCCGCCTGCCGAGCAGGGCGATGGCGGCGGGCCCGGCCAGCAGGCCCGCCGCGATCTCCCCGATGACCTCCGGCTGGCGCAGCCACCGGGCGGCTCCCCTTCCCGCACACGCGATCAGCAGGACCGCGGTCAGGGCCGCCGCCCCGTGCACCAGGCGCGGCAGGAGGTGGAGTGCGTCCATGGCGAGGGGTCCTTTCCCGGCCTGCCGGCCCGGTCAGCGCATGCCGGTGAAGTAGTCGTAGGCCCTGGGGAGCACCTCGGTCAGGCGCTGGGTCTTCTCGCGGATCTGCTCGAATTCCCGGTGCGCGGCACCGCTGTCGGCGAGGGCGAGCGCGGGGGAGGGCTTGAGGTCGATTCCGCCCATGCCCAGGAGAATGCACATGTACGAGTACGGCGGCAGGCCGTGGTAGTAGGGGAAGACCGTCTCGGAGTCCGGGAGTTGCGTCTTCCATTTCTCGATGCGGGCGGCGAGCGCATCGGGGATCTTCCGGGTCTTGGTGTCGCGCCAGTACTGGGTGTCCGAGCGCTTCGCCGCGACGTAGTGCAGGACCAGGAATTCCCGGACGCCGTCCATGACATGGGAGATGGCGTCGTTGTAGAGATCGCGGTGGGTGGGATTCCAGTCCGCTCCGGGAAAGTTCTTGACGAGTTGCTCGATGGCGTGGTGGATGAAGAAGATGCCGGTCGACTCCAGGGGCTCCACGAATCCGCTGGAGAGGCCGATGGCCACGCAGTTCTTGACCCAGGAATTCTCGCTGCGGCCGATGCGCATCCGGATGTGATTGGCCTCGGCGTCCGCCGCGGCGGGGCCGACGAATTCCCGCAGGGTGCGCTCGGCGTCCTCGGGGGAGAGGTAGTCCCTGGCGTAGACGTAGCCGGTGCCGACCCGGCCCGTCAGGGGGATCGTCCAGATCCAGCCCGCGTCCTGGGCGGTGGCCGTGGTGCACGGCAGGATGCCGCGGCGCTCCATGTCCATCGGCACCTGGAGGGCGACCGCGCTGTCGTTGGGCAGAGTGTCCTGGTAGGAGAGGAACGGTACGTCCAGGGCCTTGTTCAGCAGCAGCCCGCGGAAGCCGGTGCAGTCGATGAACAGGTCGCCGGTGAGGTCGCCGTGCTCGGCGGTGCGCAGCGAGGCGATCCAGCCGCGCTCGTCAAGCCGCACGTCCCGCACGTCGTCGACGATGTGCTTGACGCCGCGCTCCACCGCGTACGTCGTCAGGTACTTGGCCAGCAGCGCGGCCTCGAACTGGTAGGCGTAGGGGAACTGCGTCTTGCCCTGGTGCTCGGACATCGTCAGGCCCTGCATCTCGTCCGCGCCCTCGTCGAAGGGCTGGTCGATGAGGGTGCCGTCGCGGTGCCGGGGGCTGAGGCCGGCGTCGATGACGGAGGCCATCACGAAGCAGTCCTTGTCGAACCGGTCCGTGGGCCGTTCCTTGAGCCACCAGTCCGTCAGCGGGAAGCCGTTGACCGACCGCATCTGCTCGAAGGGGTGGTAGAAGTAGTGGCCCCGCTCCCGCCAGTTCTCGAAGCGGACGGCCAGTTTGTACGTGGCGTTGCAGGCCGGCATCCAGTCCTTCTCCTTGAGCCCGAGGAACTCGAAGAAGTGCCGGATGTCGCTGAAGGTGGCCTCGCCGACGCCGACCGTGCTGATGTTGCCGGATTCGACGAGGGTGATGTCTATGCGGTCCCCGAACGCGGCCTTGAAATACGAGGCCGTCATCCATCCCGCTGTTCCGCCGCCCACGATCACAACTCTGTTGAGCACTGGTGACTCCTGTTCGGTCGTCCACGAGTTCCGGTACCGGAAAAGGCCGGATCGGCCGGGCACCGGTGGTTGCCACCCGAAGGGAAGGGTCGTTGTGGGGTGGCGCCACCGAACAACGACCCTAGGCCGGGCGGGAAGGGCCTACCAGGTCATTAAGGGACGGGCGAAAAACGCTGGTGGGACAGAACACCGCGGCCGTGGGGGCGTTCGGAGGACGGGTTGTCAGTATCGTGTCAGTGCGTGTCGGCAGCATTACCGCATGACACAGCAAGCACAGGTTCCGCCGTTCGCGGTGATTCCCGGCGCCCAGGTGCATCGCGTTCTGTCCGGCCATGAGAGGCGCACCACCGAACTGGTGGAAGCGACCTACCGCGTCCACGGCGAGGGCGACACGGTCAACCCGCCGTCGTACTTCCTGCGGTTCCCGGACCGCCCGGCCTCGCGCATCATCGCCCTGCCCGCCTCGCTCGGCGGCGCCACCCGGGTCGACGGGCTGAAGTGGATCTCCAGCTTCCCGCAGAACGTGGCCGCGGGCATTCCCCGGGCCTCCGCGGTCCTGATCCTCAACGACCACGACACGGGCTATCCGATCGCCTGCCTGGAGAGCTCCATCATCAGCGCGGCCCGCACCGCGGCCTCGGCCGCGCTGGCGGCCGACTGGCTCTCCCGCGGCCGCACCCGGCCCCGCCGGGTCGGCTTCTTCGGCACCGGGCTCATCGCCCGCCACATCCTCACCTATCTGCTCGGCACCGGCTGGGAGTTCGACGAGGTCGGCGTGCATGACGTGTCGGCCGAGTACGCCGCCGGCTTCCGCGCCTGTGCGACGGCCTCGGCGTCAGGGGCGCCGGTCACGGTGTACGACCGGGCCGAGGACCTCGTCCGCGCCAGCGACCTGGTGGTCTTCGCGACCACGGCGGCGGCTCCCCATGTGAGCGACGCCGGCTGGTTCGCGCACCGGCCGGTGGTCCTGAACGTCTCGCTGCGCGACCTGGCCCCCGAGGTCCTGCTCGCCTCGGCGAACGTCCTCGACGACGTCGAGCACTGCCTGAAGGCCGACACCTCCCCGCACCTGACCGAACGGCTCACCGGCGGACGGGACTTCATCGACGGCACCCTCCACGAGGTGATGACCGGGCAGGTGGAGATCCCGGCGGACCGGCCGGTGGTGTTCTCGCCCTTCGGCCTGGGGGTACTCGACCTGGCCGTCGGCAAGTTCGTCTACGACCAGGTGCGCGCCGCCGGTGAACTCGCCGTGGTGGAGGGCTTCTTCCACGAGGTGGACCGCTACGGGCCGTTGCCAGGCTAGGCCACCACCTGTACTCTTTTTCTTACACGTGATGGACGGGCCTATAAGCGGGCGCCGGACCGGAACCCCCGCCGGTCCGGCGCCGTTCCCCGCGGGCCTCATACCAATCGGCTGTGCCCGCTCGCCCCAGGTGGTATTTCCCCGGACGAGTGGGCTTTGGGCAGAGTTTGCCGGGACAGCTTGCTGGTATGGGGGTACTCGCTGTGGAGATCAACGTTCTCGGTTCACTGTTCCTGTCGCACGAAAACAAGCAGTACATGATGGCGTCGAAGCGGGCGAGCGTCGTCCTGTCGCTTCTCGCGCTGTCTCCCGGGGTGCCGATCGCCTTCGACCAGCTGGTGGACGAACTCTGGGCCGAGCAGCGCATGGTGAATCCCCGGAACGCTCTGCAGGCCAATATCGGCCGGTTGCGCAAGCTGTTGGAATCGGTCGCCGGGGAAAAGGGGAGCGATCTCCTCCGAACCGTCAACAGCGGATATCTCCTCGACGTTCCGGCGAACGCGGTGGACGCGCACCGCTTTCTCGCGCTCGCCGACACCGGCGCCGATCTCGTGCGCCGCGACCCGGCCGGGGCCATCGTCGCCCTGGAGGCGGCCCTCGGGCTGTGGCGCGGGCCGGCGCTGATGGACGCCTGCGACGGCCTGCGGTGCCGCATCCAGGCCGCCCACCTGGAGGAACGCCGGATCACCGCCTATGAGGACCTGACCGCGGCCAAGCTGGCCGTGGACGCCGCGCGCGTCTCGGTCTCCGAGCTCAGACAGCTGGCCGCCGAGCATTCCGAACGGGAGCGGCTGAGCGAGCTGTTGATGCTGGCGCTGTACCGCGACGGCCGGCAGACCGAGGCCCTGGAGGTCTTCCACGGCGCCCGCCGGCGCCTGGCCGGCGACCTCGGGCTGGAGCCCGGCCGCGCCCTGCACCGGGCCTACCAGGCGATACTGCAGCACGACGACACCCTCGGCGAGCCGCGCCGGGCCCTGGTCCCGGCCGGCCGGGCATCCTGATACACCGCCTTCCCAGGAGATTTCCGGATGTATCCGGAAAGCATCCTGAAGTTCGCCAATTCCCTTATGAATTCGCCGCAGCAGGGCTGTGGACGGACCCTGGGCCTCCTGTTAGCGTGTTGGTTCCCTCGGCCTTTTTGCGCCGGGGGAACATGCCAGGAAGCGCTGGTTGCGGGCGGGGGATGTGTGAACGTCGAGTTGCGGCATGCCAGAATCGTTACCGTCATAGATCGAGTAGGCAGTATTTCCAAGGCTGCAGCAGAGCTTCATCTCCCGCAATCGAGTCTCACCGCACAATTACGCAGAATAGAAAAAGCGGTCGGCGGTGATCTCTTCATACGCTCCCATTCGGGGGTCGTGCCCACGGCCCTGGGTGAGCGCCTGCTCCCCATGCTGGCCGAACTCGTCCACCACGCCGACATGGTGATCGCCGAAGCGGCCGCCTACGCGTCGGACGTATTCCGGTTCGGCAACGCCGAGTGGACGCCGCCGTCCCTGCACAGCGCGCTGCAGTCCGCGCTGCCCGTCGCGGAGGTGCAGACCGAGACCCTCAGCCCCTGTGCGGCCGTCGAGGCGGTGCGCCGGGGCGTGCTCAACGCGGCGCTGGTGCCCAGCATGGCGCTCGTCGCCCCCGCCGACGTCCCCGAACTCGCCCTGAGTTCCACGGTGATCGTCCGCGAGCCGATCTGGCTGGCGCTGGCCCCCGGCCACCCCCTGCTGGCACGTGACTGGGTGGACACCACCCACCTCGCGACGCTCAACTGGGTCTGCTACACCCGCGATCACTGGTTCCATCCCATCGAGAAGCACCTCTTCGCCAAGTTCGACCAGACCGACCCCGAGGTGCTGCATTACGTCGACGGTCACCACGAGGCCATGAACTGGGTGCGGGACGCGGCCGCGGCGGCGCTGACGACGCCCACCGGCGCCACCCGCGAGGTGTCCCTGGTGCCGATCTCCGGCACCGAGAGCACCGAGATGCTGCTGGTGTGGCGCAGCGACGCCGTCTCGCGGGAGAACCAGCGCCGGCTCGTGAGGGCGGTGCGCCGGTACTACTGCGAGTACGCCCGCACCATCGCCCGCTACTGGGCATGGATCGTCGCCCACCCCCAGGACTTCGCGGAGTTGCGGCACTTCCTGTCCGTGGCCGTCCCTTAGCGCCGGCCGGGCCGGCCTCAGAAGACGCGGACGGCGTCGGCCGGGCGGGCCCGCAGCGCGTACCGCGTCGGCAGCAGGGTGGCCGCCATGGTCAGGGTGCCCACGAACCCGATTACGGCGAGGTAGATCCACACCGGTCCGTGGGGCAGGTAGGAGCCGTCGAGGGCGAGGGTGAAGGGCGTCAGCGTGGCGAGCGCCACGCCGGTGCCCAGGATGACGCCGATGAGGGCGACCAGGAGCGACTCCACGGCCATCATGCCCATGATCTGGCCCGTGCCGGCGCCGACGAGGCGCTGCAGGGCGAACTCCCGGCGCCGCTCGGCGGCGGCGACGATCAAGGTGTTGACCAGGGAGATCACCGCGTAGCCGATGATGGTCCCGGCGAGCATGTAGTTCACCCAGGCGCCGACCCCGTCCCCGCCCGAGCCCTGCGAGGTCTGCAGATAGATCAGGGCGGTGGCCAGCCCCGTCGCCAGCATCACCGGGGTGACCGCGCCGGCCACCTGGACGCGGCGGGCGCGGGCGTTGTCCATGGCGAGCCGGCCCGCGAGACCGGCGGCGCGCAGCGGCCCGCGCAGGACGGCGGTGAGCACCCGGGTCAGGCCGGGGGCGATCAGGGCGACCCCGCCGGCCCACAGCATGGCCGAGGGGCCGGCGGTGCTGGCGGCGACGTCGGCGGGCATCACGGTCGCGGTGACGACGGCCAGCGCCGTGCCGCCGCCGAGGCACAGCAGGGCGAAGACCAGCCGCGGGGCGCTGAGCCAGCGGCCGGGCAGCAGGGATTCGGCCAGGGCGTCGGCGGGGCGGGTCAGCGCGGCGCGCCGCGAGGCGATGAAGGCGGCGGCCACCGCCGACAGCAGCGAGGTGCCGGCCGCGGCGGCCATGGGGATCCAGCCGGCGCGGTAGGCGGTGCCCGGTGCGATGACGCCGCTGCCGGCGATCTGCCCGAGCATCCAGCGCCCGGCGTAGTGGCCGGGCGGCAGGGCGAGGGCGAGCGCGCCGGCGGAGACCACCAGGGCTTCCCCCACGATCATGCGGCGGATCTGGCCGGGCAGGCACCCGATGGCGCGCAGCAGCGCCATCTCGCGCAGTCGCTGGTGGACGAGCACGGCGAGGGTGGAGCCCACCACGAACACCGCGACCATGACGGCGATCCCGCCGAAGACGGCGGACAGCGAGATCAGCCGGCCGGCGGTCTCCTCGCCCTCGGGGGAGGAGACCGGGGTGCGGATGCCGGTCTCCATCAGGCCACCGCAGGCCGTCAGGATCAGGGCGCCGAAGAACAGGGCGATGAAGGAGGCGAGGAAGCCGCCCATGCGGAACTTCAGGGTTTGCAGCGCGAGGCCGAACATCACAGCGCCCTTCCGGCATAGGGGGCGTCGAGGTCTCCCCAGGCGCCCAGGTGCGTCATGCGCTCGGCGATGGTGTCGGCGCCGGCGCCGCGCAGCTCGTCGACGATCCGGCCGTCGGCGAGGAAGACGACCCGGTCGGCGTGCGCGGCGGCCACGGGGTCGTGGGTGACGATGACGGCGGTCTGTCCGCCGCTGTGTACGCATCCGCGCAGCAGCCGCAGCACCTCCAGGGCCGTACGGGTGTCCAGCGCGCCGGTCGGCTCGTCGCCGAAGATCACCGCGGGCCGGGTGATCAGGGCGCGGGCGATCGCGACGCGCTGCTGCTGGCCGCCGGACAGCTCGCCGGGGCGGTGGCCGCTGCGCGAGCCGAGGCCCACCTGTTCCAGGACCCGCTCGACGCTGCCGCGTGCGGGCTTGCGCCCGGCCAGCCGCAGCGGCAGGGCGACGTTGTCGGCGACGGTGAGCGCGGGCAGCAGGTTGAAGGCCTGGAAGACGAAGCCGACGCGCTCCCGGCGGAGCCGGGTGAGCTTCTTCTCGTCGAGTCCGGTCAGCTCCAGGCCGTCCAGGGTGACCGAGCCCGAGGTGGGCCGGTCCAGCCCCGCGGCGCACTGCAGCAGTGTGGACTTGCCGGAGCCGGAGGGGCCCATCACGGCGGTGAAGGTGCCGCGGCGGAAGCCGATGGAGACGTCGTCGAGGGCGAGCACCCGGTTGTGCTCGTTGCCGTACGCCCGGCGGACGTCGCTCAGCCGGACGACGTCGTCCATGCCGTGCACGGTTGCGGTCATCATGCGTTCAGCTCCCTGAAGGCTGTCGGGGTACCCGGCGGGCACGGGCCGGGGCAGTGGGCCGGGTGCGGCGAGCAGCCGCTTCGCCTCCGCCGGCGGGTCGCGCCGCGCAGGCGGGTGCGAGGACGAGCGTGAGGGTGACCTGTCATGAGAAGCTGACAGGTGATAGGTGGGATGTCAAGTGGCCGGAAACAAGCGGGCCTTGGGCGGCCAGGCCGCACTGACGGGACGTCAGTCACCGGTCAGTTGCACGTCAGTTCCGCGTCAGCGGCGCCACGAATAATTCTGGCAATCCGCCGTACGCATTCACCTGGAGGCGAAATGCCCAGCACGGTCGTCATCACCGCCGAGCAGCGCGCCCAGATCAAGGAAATCGTCTGCGAGATTCTCGAGATCGAGGCCGCCGAGGTGACCGACACCAGCCTCTTCAAGGAGGACCACAACGCCGACTCGCTCGGGGCGATCGAAATCCTCTCCTCCCTGGAGCGCACCTTCGACATCGAGATCGACCAGGCCGAGCTGACCCGCATGGTCAACCTCGACGGCGTGGTCGCCGTCGTCCAGGAAAGCCTGGCCAAGTAACCCGTTGCCGAGCAGAGTTGACCGAGGGGAGGCTGTGGTGAGCAGCGAGAGGGCGGCACCGCGCCGGGTCGTCATCACGGGGCTGGGCGCGGTCACCAGCATCGGCACGGGCCCCGCGGAATTCCTCGCCGGGCTCCGCACCGGCCGCAGCGGCGTCAAGCCGATCACGTCGTTCGACACGACCGGCTACGCGCACGCCAACGGCTGCGAGATCGACGACTTCGACCCGGCCGAGTGGATCGGGCACATCGACCCGCACACCCTCGGCCGGGCCAGTCAGTTCTCCGTCGCCGCGGCCGGCATGGCCGTCTCCGACGCCGGAATGGAGCGGGCCGCACTGCGCCGGCGCCGGGTCCTGGTCGCCGTCGGCACCACCGACGGCGAATCACGCGACCTCGACGAACTGATGGGCAGGCAACTGGGTACCGGCCCCGAGGGGCTCGATCCCGTCGTGGCCCGCCGCACGCCCGCCGGCCAGCTCTCCGGCAGCATCGCGGCGGAACTGGCCCTCACCGACGTGCAGGCCGTCACCATCCCGACCGCCTGCGCCGCCGGCAACTACGCCATCGGCTCCGGCTTCGACGCCATCCGGGCCGGCGAGGTGGACATCGCCCTGGCCGGCGGCGCGGACGCGGTGTGCCGCAAGACCTTCACCGGCTTCTACCGGCTCGGCACCATCGCCCCCGAGGTCAGCCAGCCCTTCGACGTGGACCGCAAGGGCATCCTCACCGGCGAGGGCGCGGGCATCCTCTTCATGGAGAGCCTGGGCTCCGCCCTGGAGCGCGGCGCCCGGATCTACGCCGAGGTGCTCGGCTACGGACTGAACTGCGACGCCCACCACCCGGTGGCCCCCGACCAGGACAGCCTCGCCGCCTGCATGGAACTGGCCCACCGCAACGCCGGCGTGAAGCCCGAGGACATCGACTTCATCTCGGCGCACGGCACCGGCACCAAGGCCAACGACGTGACCGAGGCCGGGGCCATCCGCCAGGTGTTCCCCGAACCGCCGCCGACCGTGTCCATCAAGTCCATGCTCGGCCACACCATGGGCGCCGCCAGCGCCCTGGCCTCGGCCGCCTGCGCCCTGGCCATCACCGAGGGGTTCATCCCGCCCACCATCAACCACCGGCACACCGACCCGGAGTGCGGCCTGGACCCGGTGCCCAACCACGCCCGCCCCGCCGAGGTGCGCATCGTGCAGAACAACGCGCTGGCCTTCGCGGGCAACAACGCCGTGCTGATCCTCGGCGCCTGCCGGCCGCATGACTGAGGTCGTCGCGCGGCTGCGCCGGCCCGCGGACTCGGGCGATCCGGTACGCGTCCTGCTGCTGCACGGCCTGGGCGGCAGGGCCACGGTGTGGGACCCGTTCGCGCGACGGGCCGAGGGGCGCTACGAGCTGTGGGCCGCGGACCTGCCCTGGCGGGCGATGTCCGACAACCGCGGCTGGGCCGCGCACCCCGACCCGGCGCGCTACCTCGTCGACCTGGTGGGCGAGGAGTACGACGCGGTGGTGGCCCACTCCTACGCGGCGAACCTGCTGACCGAGGCCACCGCGGCCGGCCGGATCGCCCCCCGGCCGACCGTGGTGATCAGCCCCTTCCACCGCGCCAGCCCCCGCGACTTCGACTGGTCGGTGATCTCGTACTACCTCAACGACTTCCACCGCGTCTTCCAGGAGGCGCTGGAGGTCGGCGAGACCCGACGGTACGCGAAGGCGCACCGCGACTGGATGGCGCTCAGGCTGCGCGACCAGGTCGGGCCCTACGGCTGGGTGCGGTTCTTCGACACCTATCTGCGCTCGCCCTTCCTCGACCTGGGCGCCGTCCGCTCCCCCCTGCTCGTGCTGTCCGGGGAGAAGGACATCGCGGCCCGGCCCGAGGACGGCCGTGCCCTCGCCGCCGGCGTGCCGCGGGCCCGCTTCGAGACGGTCGCCGGCTGCGGCCACTTCCCGATGGTGGAGCGGCCCGGGCTCGTCACCCGACTGGTGTGCGACTTCCTGAGCGCCGCCCTGCCCCCCGCCGCCGTATCCCCTTCCTCCCGACTGGAGATGTCATGAGCACCAGCACCACCGCGCCGGACGGCACGACCCGGCTGGAGATCCGGCCCCGCTACGAGGGGTCGAACATCTGCACCTGGATCGGCTTCAAGCACGTCAACTACATGGTGGAGGAAGCGGTCTACGACCACCTGCGGCAGCGCGGGTTCCCGGCCGGCCGGCTGTACGAGCGCCATGGCCTGGGCGTCGACATCACCGACATCGACACCAAGATCAAGACCGCGTTCCACATCGACGACCTCGCCACCGCCACCGTGCGCCCGGCCCCCGCCAAGGGCGACGGACTGCGGTTCCTCGTCGAGATGACCGTCGAGCGCGGCGGCGAGACCGTCAAGGCGGTGGTCTCCAAGGTCGCCGTCCAGCTGCGGCTCGACCCGCGCGGCCACTTTGCGCAGGAGCCGCCCACCGAGCTCGCGGAGCACGTCGTCGACCGGCTGGGCGCCGGCGGCGAGCCGGTCCGCGTGGAGCCGGGCGCCGACCCGCTCGACCGGCTGACGGCCGGCCGGAACGCCTTCGGCTGGGCCTGGCGCATGCCGTACTTCTACTGCCACTTCACCGAGCGCGTGCAGATGTCGGGCTACCTGCGGCAGATGGAGGAGATCGTCGACCTCTTCCTCGAGGACCGGGGCGTGTCCATCAAGACCCTGCTGGACGAGCAGGACTGGATCCCCGTCGTCCCGCACTCCAGGATCACCATCCTGGACGAGGCCCGGATGGAGGAGACGCTCTACACCGTCTTCACCGTCGAGAACGTCTTCAAGCGCTTCACCTACACGGCGCGCATGGACTCCTACGTGCTGCGCGACGGCGTGCTCGTACCGACGGCCACCGGGCGCATCACCCACGGCTGGGCCGTGATCGAGAACCGCCGCGACTGGAGCCTGGTCGACTTCGACGACCGCCTGCTCGACGCCCTGAACGGCAAGGAAGGCAAGACCGCCGGCCGGGGGACGGCATGACCGCCGCCACCGTGCGGCAGGAGCGTCCCGCCGCCGGCCCCGGCGCCGCCGGCGAACTCGTCTTCTCCGCCTGGTCGGCCGTCTCCCCCTTCGGGGAGGGCGCGGACGCGTACGCGGCGGGCATACGGGACGCCACCAGCGCCGTCCTCGACCTCGACCTCGAGGCGTATCCCGGGCCCTACGACCGGGCCGCCCTGGTGCCCGGCTTCAGCGCCGCCGGGGCGCTGGGCAAGAAGGGCACCAGGACCATGGACCGCGTCACCGCGCTCGCCGTGTCCGTCTTCGGCCGGCTGCTGGAGAGCTGCGGGACCGGACTGCCGGCACGCACCGAGCGGACGGCCCTGGTGCTGGGCACCGGCTCGGGCAGCGTGCAGAGCATCATGGACTTCACCCGGGACTCGCTGACCGGGGACCGCCCCTATCTGGTCGACCCGGCCCGGTTCCCCAACACGGTCATGAACCGGGCGGCCGGCCAGAGCGCCATCTGGCACGGCATCAAGGGCCCCAACACCACGATCGCCGGCGGCCGGCTGACCGGCCTGCTCGCCCTCGCCTACGCCGCCCGGCTGCACCGGGGCGGCCACTGCGACCGGGTGCTGTGCGGCGCCGCCGAGGAGTACTCCGTCCAGCGGTCCTGGCTGGAGTGGCACGCGGCGGACGGCGGCCCGCGGCCGCCGCTCGGCGAGGGCGGCGCCGCCTGGCTGCTGGAGCCCGCCGAGGAGGCCCGCCGGGCCGGCCGCCCGCCGGCCGCCCGCCTGCTCGGCACCCGCTTCCGCGCCTACCACGAGCCGGACGACGCCGGCCCGGCGCTGACCGGGTGCGTGCGCGCGCTGCTCGAAGAGGCCGCGGTGCGCGGCGAGGACGTCCGCGTCGTGGCCCCCCTCGGCACCCAGGAGGAGGAGGAGGGCGCGGTGCTCGCCGCCCTGCCCGACGACGCGGACCCGAGGTGGATCCGCTGCCGTCCGCTGCTGGGCGACACCTCGGCCGCGGCGACCGCCTTCCAGCTGGCGGCCGTGCTGGCCGCCGCCGGCGACGGGCACCTGCCCGCCGGCACGGCGGCCCTGGTCACCGGCATCGACCCGGACGGCACGGTCGGCTGTGCCCTCCTGGGCGGATAGCGGGAGAGGAACGACCACGATGCTCACCACACCACTGGCCGTCGTCGGCGCCGGGCCCCGGCCCGCGCCCCCGGCGGAGAACGACGGCACACGGCTCGTCCGCGCGGCCGTCACCGTCGACGCGGAAGATCCCTTCCTCGCCGGCCACTACCCGGGCTTCCCGCTCGTACCGGGCTTCGGCCTGGTGCAGTACGTCCACGACCTGGTGACCGGCGCCGACGGCGCACCGCCGCGGGCGGCCGGGCACGTCGTGCTGAAGAAGGCCCGCTTCCTGAGCCCGGTACGGCCCGGCCAGCAGCTGCTCATCGAGGCCCGCGTCGAGCGGACCGGGGACGGCGTGCGCGTCGCCGCGGGCGTCAGCGCCGACGGGCGCCCCGCCGCCGAGCTCTCGCTCCACTACCCGCGGGAGCCCGCGTGAACGGCACGGCCCGCATCAAGGGCGCCATCCCGCACCGGCACCCGGCGCTCCTGGTCGACCGCGTCGCGGAGGCCGAGCCGGGCCGGCGCCTGGTCACCCACAAGGCGGTCACCCTCGCCGAGCCCGGCTACCGCGGCCTCGGCGACGAGGCGGCCGACGAGGCGTACGCCTACCCGCTGGGGCTGCTGCTGGAGTCCTGGGCCCAGTCGGCGGTGCTGCTGGCCTGCTGGGAGAAGCCCAACTCCGACGTCCTGGCCGGGAACGTGGTGCTGCTGGCCGGGGTGCGCGACGCCCGGGCGCTGGCCCCCGTGTACCCGGGCTCGGTCGTCGTGCACGAGGTGCGCGTGGTCCGCGACCTCGGCGACGCCGTCATCACCACCGGCGGCAGCACCGTCGACGGCCGGCCCGTCCTGGAGGTCGGGCAGCTCACCCTCGCCCTGCGCGGCGCGGAGGTGCTGGCGCCGGGGGCGCCCGCCGCCGCACCCGCACCCCCTACCGACGAGAGGTCATGATGTCCGCAGACGAACGGCGCGTCGCCCTGGTGACGGGAGGCTCCCGCGGCATCGGGCGCGGCGTGGTGACCCGGCTCGCCGCCGACGGCTACGACGTGGCTTTCTGCTACCGCTCCCACCAGGAGGCGGCCCGGGAGGTGGCCAAGGAGGCCGAGGCCGCCGGCGCCCGGGTGCTGGCCCGGCAGGTGGACGTGGCGAACCAGGCGGAGGCCGAGGGGTTCGTGCGCGCCGCCGAACGGGAACTGGGCCCCGTCCACGCGGTGGTCTCCTCGGCCGGCATCGTCCGCGACAACCCGCTGATCATGCTCAGCGAGCAGTCCTGGCAGGAGGTGCTGCGCGTCAACCTGGACGGCACGTACCACATCTGCCGCGCGGCCGTGTTCGCCATGATGAAGCGCCGGGCCGGCACGCTGGTGACCATGTCCTCGGTGGCCGGGGTCTACGGCAACGCCACCCAGACCAACTACTCGGCCTCCAAGGCCGGCATCATCGGCTTCGCCAAGGCCCTGGCCAAGGAGGTCGCCCCGCGCGGCATCCGCGTCAACACCGTCGCCCCCGGCTTCATCGAGACCGACATGACCTCGGCCCTGACGGGCGAGGCCGCCGACCGGCTGGCCGCGCGCATCCCGCTGGGCCGGTTCGGCCGCCCCGAGGAGGTCGCGGACCTGGTCTCCTTCCTGGTGTCGGAGCGCGCCTCGTACATCACCGGGCAGGTCTTCGGCGTCGACGGAGGGCTGGTGCTGTGACCGCGCGCGCGAAGACCCCGCGGTTCTACTTCTCCCTGCGCAGCCCGTACTCCTGGCTCGCCTACCGCGAACTCCTCGAACACCACCCGGACGTGGCCGCCGCCGTGGAGTGGCGGCCCTTCTTCGAGCCGGACGAGCGCAGCGAGCGCATGCTGACCGAGCACGGCGGCTCCTTCCCGTACGCGGTCATGTCCCGCGCCAAGCACCTGTACGTGCTCCAGGACGTCAGACGCCTCGCCGCGGAGCGGGGCATCACCATGGCCTGGCCCGTCGACCGCGACCCGGTGTGGGAGGTCCCGCACCTGGCCTACCTGGTGGCGCTGCGCGAGGGGCTCGGCCCGCGGTACATCGCGGCGGCCTACCGCGCCCGGTGGGAGGAGGGGCGCGACATCTGCGACCGCGCGGTCGTCGCGGAGATCGGGGCGGGGCTCGGCCTGGACCCCGCCGTGCTGGCGGGCGCGAGCGAGGACCCGCGGCTGCGCCGCGAGGGCCTGCGGCTGCTCCTGGACATCTGCGAGGACGGGGTGTTCGGCGTCCCCTTCTTCGTGCACGGCTTCAGCCGCTTCTGGGGGCTGGACCGGCTGCCCGGCTTCGTCGCGCACCTGCGGGCGCGGACGGCGCCCGAGGCGGCGCTGCCGCGGCCGGCCGTGTCCGTGGCCGGGCTCGGCCCCCGCGCCACCGACGACGGCCACGCCGGCGGCTGCGGCTGAGCGAGCGGACGGCGGCCGCGGCCCGCACCGGGCCGCGGCCGCCGCGCTCAGACCGCGGCGCGCAGGTCGTGGCGCGGGGAGAAGCGCGCGGGCCCGTACAGGGCGCCGTTGCAGGCGCGGGCCAGCGCGGACAGGCTGGAGACGGCCATCTCCGGGGGCAGCGCGCCGCCCTGATAGGCGATCGGGAGCTCGGTGCAGGCCGCCAGGACGGGCACCTCCCGCCTCAGCCACAGGCTCTGCACGGCCGCGCGGAACGTGCGGGCCGCCTCCTCGATCCGGTTGGCCTTCACCCGCATGGCACTGTCGTGGATCAGCTTCTGGGTCCCGCCGTCCGGGATGTGCAGACGGTAGCCGAGCGCCGCCGCGCGCTCCTGGTACAGGCCGCTGGCCAGGGTGCCGGTGGTCGCCGTGAGCCAGCCGCCCGCCGGGCTCAGCCGCATCGCCTCCGCGAGCGTCGCGTCGACGATGTCGACGAGGGGGACCGGCAGTTCGGCGACGGTGCGGCCGAGGAAGGCATGGGCGGTGTTGCAGGGGATCGCCAGCAGCCCGGCTCCCCAGCCCGCCAGCGTGAACAGGCCCTCCCGCACCCGCCGCGCGGGCTCGTCGTCCCCGCTCAGCAGGGCGTCCGTCCGGTCGGGAATGCCGGGCTCGGACAGCAGGACGATCCGTGGGTGCTGCTGGTCCTCGGTCGCCGGCGCGCCCGCCGCGAGCAGGCGGAGGAACTCCGCCGTCGCCGTGGGCCCCATGCCACCGAGCACACCGAGAGTCTTCTCAGGGGTCCGCGTCACCGCTGCGGCGGACGACGGTTTCGTGGCTGCCATGCGACGAACTGTGGCCGAACGCGCTGACAGTGGGCTGATGTGCGACTGACCGTGAGCGGCAGGGAGTTGACGTACCTGCGCCGACGCGGTGCGCCGGGTGCAGCCCCCAGCGGGACCCGGGGGTTTCCCCCATGGCCGGGCCCCCGGGGGTGCGATAGCTTGGTCGAGCGTTGGACCCCAAAGGGTTCTCAACCACCAACTTCCGGAGATTTAGGGGTAATTCATGCGCCAGCAGTTCCGTTTCCTCGGAGCCATCACGGTGGCTGGGATCGCTGCCGGCGGGCTCAGCGCGTGCGGTCTGGCAGCCTCGGAGAGCTTCTCGGACGACGACGTGCTGAAGGACAAGATCACCTCCGTCCGGCTCGACAGCCGCTCCGGCGGCATCACGCTGCGCGGCCAGGACGGCGCCGGCCAGGTCTCGCTCCAGCGCAAGGTCGACTACAAGGGCGACAAGCCCGGCGGGAAGACCTACCGCGTGGAGGACGGCGTCCTGGTCCTGGGCGGCTGCGGCAAGGACTGCTCGGTGAACTACACGGTCGACCTGCCGGCCGGGCTCCCGGTGACCGGCAAGACATCCAGCGGCCGGATCACCCTCTCCCGCGTCGGCGCGGTGACGGTCGGCACCAGCTCCGGCGCCGTCAACCTGGACGACGTCGCCGGCGCGGTCGACGTGCACACCACCAACGGCCGCATCACCGGCACCGGGCTCAAGGGCGACGGCATCAAGGCCCGGACCTCCAACGGCAAGATCAACCTCACCCCGGCCAAGGCACAGGACGTCCGGGCGAAGACCTCCAACGGCGCCATCACGCTCACCGTGCCCGACGGCCGGTACAAGGTGACGGCGAAGACCAACAACGGCAGCAAGGACATCGGCGTCTCCAACGACCCGAACGGCCAGTACCAGCTCGACCTGACGACGAGCAACGGCGCCATCACCGTCAAGTCCGCCTGACCGGGCGGCGTCCGGGGCCACTGCCCGCCCCGGACGCCCCCCACGGCGCTGCCGCGCCGCCCGTGGCCACCGCGCGTGGCGGGAGATCCCCGCCCCGCACGGTGGCCACGCCGCGTCACGCGGCGATCAGTGAGGTGTCAGCCGACTGTCAGCGGCCTTGGCGAGTCTTGAGTGGGTCCGACCCTGCACTCAAGGAGGCCCGGCGAAATGACCTCGCTAGAAGCGGTGTCGAGTTACCTGCCACCGACCGTACCCGTCGCACGGCTGCGGGAACCGCTGGGACTGACGGACCAGCAGGTGCGCAGGTTCACCCGGCTCTACGGACTGGACCGGATCTGCCAGGCGCCCGACCAGTCCGAGACCGACCTGCTGCTGGCCGCGGCGGGGAAGCTGGAAGCCCTCGCCGGGCAGGAGGACCGGGTGCGCTACGTCGTGCGCGCCAAGGGGCTGCGCACCACCGCCCCGTACCCCCTCAGCCCCCTCCAGCAGGTGCGCGAGGCGCTCGGCCTGCGCCGGGCGAAGGTGTTCTCGGTGGCCGACCACGGCTGTGCGACGGGCCTGCTCGCCATCGACGTGGCCGGCACCCTGCTGGCCGGCGACGACGACCCGCGGGCGCTGGCCCTCGTGCTCGCCGGCGACAAGACCTTCACCCCCTTCTCGCAGTGGGTCGAGGACGTCTCGATCATGGGGGAGGGCGTGACGGCCGTGCTGGTCGGCGCCGACGGCGCCCGCGACCGGGTGCTCGGCTACGACGCCCGCATCCACGGCCGCGAGGACGGCGTCATCGACCTCGGCCCGGAGGGCAAGCGGGAGGCGACGCGCATCTACCAGGACGCCATGGCCGAGGTCGTCGACGGCGCCCTGCGGGCCGCCGGACTCGGCGTCGCCGACCTCGACCTCGTCCTGCCGCACAACGTCAACCGGGTCTCCTGGACGGTGGCCGCCGACCGGCTCGGCATCGACAAGGACCGCATCTTCCTGGAGAACATCGCCCGGACCGGCCACTGCTTCTGCGCCGACCCCTTCATCAACTATCAGTCCGCACGCGAGCTCGGCATGCTCCGGCCCGGCGACCGCTATCTGATGACCTCCGCGGGGCTCGGCCAGTCGTTCGCGGCGATGGTCCTCGAGCACTGAGGGGAAACGGCACATGGGTGGCAACAGCCCCGACCACAATTCCGACCACCGCTCCGATCACAGTCCCGATCACAGCCCCGGCTTCACCGAGCGGCTGACGACCGCGCTGACCGGATCGCCCGCAACGCCCCTGGTCTTCCTCGGCAACTTCGAGGTGGAGCAGCAGTGGGCGCGCGGCGAGCACACGCTGCCGCGTGTCTCGGCGGCGTCCGCCAACGCCGTCGTCAACCGCATGGACGAGTTCACCCTGCTCCTGGCCGGCGGGTCGCACCACGTGGTGCTCAAGGCCCGGCCGGACGAGGAGTACCTCGGCTACCTCACCGCCCTGGGCCTGGACCTGCCCCGGATGCATGTCGTAAGCCACCAGGAGCCGCAGCGCACCGTCACCGAGGACGCGCTGGCCGACCCGGCGCTGCTGCGCACCCTGTCCGGCCTCGCCGCCGGGGGCGCCCAGCTCGCCGTGCACGGGGTCTCCGAGGTGGAGGAGCGCCTCGCGGCCGTGAGCGGGCTGCCGGTCGCGGGCCCGGACGCGGCCACGTGCAAGGCGGTCAACAGCAAGGTCTACAGCCGGCGCCTGGCCGACGAGGCCGGGCTGCGACAGCCCCGGGGATGGGCCTGCCAGACGCTCGCCGAGCTCGCCGACGCCTTCGAGGCGGCCGGCGCGAGCGAGGGCGGGCGGTACGTGGTGAAGGAGGCGTTCGGCGTCTCCGGCAAGGGCATCGCGATGCTCGAGAGCCCACGCCGCCGCGAGCGCGTCCACCATCTGATCGCCCGGCAGGCCGAGCGCTCCGGGCGGAGCGCCGTGGCCTTCGTCGTCGAGGAGTGGGTGGACAAGCGCGCCGACCTCAACTACCAGTTCACCGTCGGCCGCGACGGGACGGTGCGCTTCGACTTCGTCAAGGAACTGCTCACCGAGAACGGGGTCCACAAGGGACACAGGATGCCCGCCGACCTGACGCCCGCCCAGTCGACGACGCTCAGGAGCGCCGCGGAGGTCCTGGGCAAGCGCCTGGCCGCCGACGGCTACTTCGGCGTGGTCGGCGTGGACGCCATGGTGGACCCGGCGGGCGAGCTGTACCCGGTCGTGGAGATCAACGCCCGCAACAACATGTCCACCTACCAGGCACGCCTGCAGGAACGGTTCGTCGGGGAGGGGCGGGTCGCCCTGGCCCGCCACTACCCCCTGCGGCTCGACGCGCCCCTGCCCTTCGGCGAGGTGCGCCGGCTGCTCGGCGGCCTGCTCCTGGAACGGGCGGGCGGCACCGGCCTGCTGGTCAACAACTTCGCCACCGTCAACGCGGGCTTCCCCGCCGACGGCACCCCCGGCGCACCCGTGGACGGACGCCTGTACGGGATCGTCGTCGCGGACCGCGCCGAAGACCTGCACGCCACCGACGCGGAGATCGCCGACCGGCTCGCCGCGAGAGGGGAGAACCGCTCATGACCACGAGTGCCGGCATCCAGGGGATCGCGATCTCCGAGATCGCACAGACGTACGGCACGCCGCTGTACCTCTACGACGGGGACGTCCTCGAAGGGCGGATGCGCGAGCTGCGCGCCCTGCTCGACCCCCGGCTGCAGATCTTCTTCTCCCTCAAGGCCAACCCCAACGTCGCCATCTGCGCCCTCCTGCACGCGCACGGCGCCCGGGCCGAGGTCTCCTCGGTCACCGAGCTGCTCACCGCGCGGCAGGCCGGCGTCGAGGGCCGGGACATCATCTTCCTCGGCCCCGGCAAGAGCCGCGAGGAGCTGGCCGCCTGCCTGGACGAGGGCGTCGCCGCGATCGTCTGCGAGTCCTTCCAGGAACTGGCGCTGATCGACGAACTCGCCCGCGAGCGCGGCGTACGGGCCGCGGTCGCCCTGCGGGTCAACCCCGCCTTCTCCGTGAAGGGCTCCGGCCTGACCATGGGCGGCAAGCCCCGCCAGTTCGGCATCGACGAGGCGCAACTGCTCGCCGACACCGGCCTCGTACGCCGCTTCCCCCACGTGCGGCTGATGGGCGTCCAGGTCTACATGGGCACCCGCATCCTCGCCGAGGACACCATCGTCGAGAACACCGCGCGCATCTTCGAGCTGGCGGAGCGGCTCTCCGCCGCCCTCGGCTTCGAGCTGGAGATGGTGGACGTCGGCGGCGGCCTCGGCGTCGCCTACTTCGACGGCGAGCGCGACCTCGACCTGCCCGTCCTCGCCGCCGGGATCAACCCCGTCCTCGCGGAGTTCGCCGACCGGCACCCCGGCACCCGGCTCGTGATGGAGCTCGGCCGCTACCTCACCGCCACGGCCGGCACGTACGTCGTGCGGGTGCGGTACGTGAAGACCTCGCTGGGCGAGCGGTTCGCCGTCACCGACGGCGGCACCCACCACCACATGGCGGCGGTCGGCATCGGCTCCTTCGTCAAGCGCAACTTCCCGATGCGCCTGCTCAATCGCGCCGACGACACGGCGACCGAGCACTGGAACGTCACCGGACCCCTGTGCACGCCCAACGACACGCTCGCCAAGAAGGCCGAGCTGCCCCCGCTGCGCCAGGGCGACCTGCTCGGTGTCCTGCGCTCGGGCGCCTACGGGCCCACCGCCTCGCCCGTGCACTTCCTCAGCCACGGCTATCCGGCCGAGGTGCTGGTGCTCGGCGGGCAGCCGCACCTCGTGCGCGAGCGGGACCTGCCCGCGGACCTGCTGCGCGGCCAGCGGCTGCCGGCCGCCGCCGCGCTCACGCGGCCGACCACCGCCCCCTGACCCCGGACCACCACCGAAAAGGACCGCACACCATGGCCGAACCGACCGTCACCGCCGCCGACCGCGAGCAGATCGTCAGCGGGATCTCCACCGCGCTGGGCGAGGTGCTCGACTACGAACTGCCCACGATCACCGAGGACTCCCGGCTCTTCGACGAGCTCGGCCTCGACTCCACCGGCGTCTTCGAACTGCTGATGCGGCTCGAGGAGACCTTCGGCATCGAATTCGACACCGACACCCTCGAGATGGCCCACTTCGCGAGCGTGCGCTCACTGGCCGACTTCGTCGCCACGGAACTGGGCGGCTGAGCATGGGCGCGCACACCGTACCGGCGCCCGCGCCCCCGGGCGACCGCTCCCGCCTCCCCCTGGGACTCACCCGCATCGTGCACCGGCGGTTCCCCGCCGGCACCTCCCGCATCGACGACGCCTTCTCCCGGCGGCACTTCGCCGACCTCACCGGCATCCACGGCGTCACCCACCGGCCCGACATCGCCGAGCGGGCGCGGGGCAACACCTTCACCACCATGACCCGCCGCCTGCTGACCATGCTGGCGCCGCAGGACCTGCCCGTCGACCTGGCCGTCGTCGCCCACGTCACCCCCGACCTGGACTGCCGGCTCGCCGCCGTCACCTGCCTGTCCGAGGTGCTCCCCGGCCGGCCCCAGGTGTTCACGGTCTCCGACTGCGGCTCGGCCGCCGCCTTCACCGCCCTGCACATCGCAGGCCGCTACGCGGCCCGCCACGACCACCACCGCGTCGCGGTGTTCGTCCTCGACCAGGCCACGCTGCCGTACGAGACCGGGGAGCACCTGGCCGGGGACGCCGGGGTCGCGCTGGTCCTCGGCGGCGACGGCCCCGCCGACGGCATACGGCTGCGCCAGCTCGCCGGCATCGCGCCACGGGAGGTCCGCGACGCCGTGCGCGGCATCCTCGACGAGCTGGGCTGCGACGCGTCGCTGCCGGTGGTCACCGGCCCCGGCACCGACCCGATCCGCGACCTGCCCCGGCACGCCGGCCGCATCGTCCGCTCCGCCGCGGGCTACCCGGCCACCGCCGCGCTCGCCGCCCTCGCCACGGACCAGCGCCGGCGCGAGGGGCGCGAGGAGCGGATCGCGGTGGCCGACTACGAGCCGCGCACCGGCGACCTCGCCGTCTGCCTCCTCGAACGAGGCACCGGATGACCACGGCGGCACCACGGGCGACGGACCCGCTGATGGAGTGTCATGACATCGCCCGGCGCGCGGGACTGGCCCCGGCGCTCACCGCCCTCGGCTCCCACGTCCTGCCCGGGCTGCTGCCGTGCGGGCCCGGCGGCCACACCATCGCCCCCCAGGACATCTACGCCCGCGCCGGCACGGTCTGGATCGCCGGGGTGACCCGCGCCCGCCGGCCCGGCCGCGACACCGTCGTGAGCACCGCCGACCTGCCGGGCGGCGGCGTGGTCATGGCCGCCGTGGCGGCCGACGGACCGCCGGCCGAGGACACGGCGGCCGGCGACGACGGACGCGCCCCCTACGCCCTGGGCCTGGTGTGGCTGCGCCTGGGCCTCTCGGAGGCCCTGCGCGACAGCTGCCTGAGCCACCTCGGCCGCCGGCGCACCGGCGACACCTACGTCCTGCAGCAGCAGATGGTCAAGGGCACCCTCGCCGACGTCCTGGTCGAACACCTCGAGGTCCGCGCGGTGCTGGAGGGGACGGAGCCCGAAGCCGCGCCGCCGGCACTGCTGCACCATCTGCACGGCCGGCTCACCCGGGCCGACCGGGAGCAGGTCAGGCTGCTGGGCGCCGCCGGCTACCTCACCGACAGCCCCGGCATGACCGCCTACGTCTCGGAACTGCTGGCCGAGGTCCACAGCACCGCGGACGACATCGGGGACTCGGGGGCATGGGGGACATGAAGGAGGAGACATGAGCGCGCCGGACGACCGGCTGGCCGCACTGCGCGGCCAGGTCCGCGAGTGGGGAAGGGACCTGCGCCCCCTCGCCCTGGAGATCGACCGCGACCCCGAGGCCATCCGGCGCCACTTCGACCTGCCCGCCGTCCGGTACCTGGCGACGATGGGCATCCCCGCCGCGTACGGCCACGAACCGGAGAAGATCGACGGACACCGCTTCCACGGGGACTCGGCCACCGAACGCGCCGTCGTCATGGAGGAGCTCGCCTGCGCCGACGTCGGCACGCTCGTCGCCGCTCCCGGCCCGCTGCTGGCCGGCGTCGCCGTCGGACTGCTGGCCGACGAGCGGCAGAAGGAGTGGTTCTACGGCCGGATGCTTCGCGAGCCGCTGTGGACCTGCTTCGCCCTGACCGAACCGGACCGCGGCTCGGACGCCGGCGCGCTGACCACCGCCCTGACCCCCACCCCGGACGGCGCCCTGCTCAGCGGGGAGAAGCGCTACGTCGGCAACGCCTCGCGCGCCCGGCTCGCCGTGGTGTTCGCCCGCAGCCGGCCCGGACCGCTGGGCATCACCGCCGTGCTCGTCGACACCGCGACCCCGGGCTTCCGCGCCGAACCCCTCGACATGATCGGCCTGCGGGGCGCGCGGATCAGCTCGATCGTCATGGACGAGGTGCCCGTCCCGCACGAGCACGTCCTGGGCCGGCACCTGCCGCCCACCCGGCGCGGCGTATGGGGCTTCGTCCAGACCTTCAACCTGCTGCGCCCGGGCGTCGCCGCCATCGCCGTCGGCATCGCCCGCGCCGCCCACGAGTACGTCGGGGCCCACCGCCGCACGCTGACGGCCACCGAAAGGCACCGCCTCGACGCGCTCGGGCGCCGCATCGACGCCGCGCGCCACCTGGTGCGCCACGCCGCCGCGGCCGTCGACGCACGCGGCGGCGACGGCCACCTGGCCTCCGCCGCGAAGCTGCGCGCCGCCCGGCTCGCCGAGGACGCGACCATGGCGACCTGCGCGTTCTTCGGCCCCGGGGCCCGGCTGGCGCACCCGCTGCTCGACAAGCTGGCGCGCGACGCCCGGGCCATGGAATTCCTCGAAGGCACCGCCAACATGCAGAGACTGAACCTTTTCCAGGGCCTGCTCGGCGGAAGGATCGACCGCGCCGCGCCGTCGCCCGCGGCGGCGATCTGACCCCAGGCCCCCCGTCATTGCCCATCAGTCCGGCGTCAGGGACTTCGGAAAACATGAAGTCCTCGCCGTCGGCACGTACGCCCCTGAAGCGGCCGCCGCAGCCGACCGACCGGGTGGGAGTGGACGCATGCCAGTTATCACCACGCCGCAGGAATTCGACGTGGACGACCTGTTCGTCGACCTTCGACGGCTCTTCGGCCGTCCCCTGTACCTCAAGTGCGAGGGTTTCAATTTCGCCGGCTCCATCAAATTGCGAGCCGCGGGCGAGATGGTGGCCTCCGCCGAGCGCGCCGGAACGCTGCGGCCGGGGATGACGATCGTCGAGAGCTCCTCGGGAAACCTCGGGGTGGCGATCAGCCTGGTCGCGGCCAGCAGGGGATACCGCTTCGTCTGCGTCACCGACTCCCGTTGCACGTTCGCCTCCCGGCGGCTGATGCAGCGCCTGGGCGCCGAGGTCCAAGTGGTCACCGAGCCCCACCCGGAGCGCGGCCTGCTCGGCGCGCGTCTGGAGCGCGTCGGCCGGCTGTGCGCCGAGCACCGGGACTTCTACTGGCTCAACCAGTACGCCAACCCCGGCAACTGGACGGCGCACTACCAGACGACCGGACCCCAGATCGCGAAGGCGTTCCCGGAACTGGACGTCCTCTTCGTCGGCGCGGGCACCACGGGCACCCTGATGGGCTGCGCCCGGTTCTTCCGCGAGACGAATCCCTCGGTGACGATCGTCGGCGTCGACGCCGTGGGCTCGGTCAACTTCGGCGGCGAGCCGGGCACGCGCATGATCCCGGGACTGGGCACCAGCGTACGGCCGGAGATCCTCGACGACTCCTACGTGGACGACACGGTGCTCGTCCCGGAGATCGACACGGTGCGCGCCTGCCGGGCCCTGCTGCGCGAGGGATTCCTGCTCGGCGGCTCCACGGGCACCGTCCTCAGCGGCGCGGCCCGCTGGCTCGCGGCGAACCGGCCCGGCGGGCAGCTGACCGCGGTCGCGATCGCCCCCGACCTCGGCGAGCGCTATCTGGACACCGTCTACCACGACGCATGGGTGCGGGACGTCTACGGTCCCGGCGCCCTCGACGACAGCACGATCACGGCCACCGAAGCCGCCGGTCCGGTTCCGGTCGGCCCGACCTCCCCTTGGAGCCTGTGATGACCTCATTGCTGGGTACCGCACTGCCGCTGTCCGCGGGCCAGGTGGAGATCTGGCTCGACGCGAAGGACGCCGCCGGCAGCAACGCCTACAACTCCGCCGGCTACCTGGACATCCGCGGACCCCTGGACCACCGGCGCTTCGCCGCCGCGCTCGCCCGGCTCACCGACGAGGCCGAGTGCCTGCGCGCCCGCTTCACCGACGTCGACGGCGAACCGCGCCAGCTGCTGGAGCCGCTGCCCGACCTGCCGCTGACCGAGCTCGACGTCAGCGCCGAGCCGGACCCCGAGGACGCCGCCCTCGCCTGGATCCACGCGGACCTCGCCAGGCCCTACGACCTCGGCGACTTCCCGCTGTTCCGGCTCGCGCTCATCACGGTGGGCCCGCACCGGGCGTTGCTCTACCTGTGCGTGCACCACCTGCTGTGCGACGGGTTCAGCCAGACGATCCTGTGGCGCCGGCTGGCGCAGCTCTACGCCGTGGACGCCGGCGACGCGGCGGACGGCGCCCTGCCGCCGCTGCGTGAGCTCCTGGCCTCCGAGAGCGCCTACGCCGCCTCCGACCGGGCCCGGCGGGACGCGGAGTTCTGGCGGCGCCGCTTCCCCGAGCCGCCCGAGCCCGTCAGCCTCTCCCACCGGGACCCCTCGCCGGCCCCGCCGCAGGGCTTCCTGCGCAGGACCGCGACGCTGCCGGCCGCGACCGCGGAACTGCTGCGGGCGAGCGCGAGCCGGTCGGAGGTCACCTGGCCCACGGTGGTCATGGCGGCCGTCGCGGCCTACACCCAGCGCATGACCGGCGTCGAGGACATCCTGCTCACCCTGCCGGCCACCGCCCGCGGGGACGCGCTCCAGCGGTCCGTCCCCGGCATGATGGCCAACTACCCGCCGCTGAGGGTGCCCGTGCGGCCCGCGCTGACCAAGGCCGCCCTGCTCCGGCAGACCTCGCGCGAGCTCCTCCAGGTGCTGCGCCACCAGCGCCACCGCGTCAGCGCCATCCGCCGCGACAGCGGCCTGCGCGGCGACGACCGCAGGCCGTTCGGCCCGTTCGTCAACCTCCTGCCGCAGCAGGCCGAACTGACCCTCGGCCCCTGCGCCGCACGGGTCCACAACCTCTCGACGGGCCTGATCGACGACCTGATGGTCACCGTCGTCGAGAGCGCCGACGGCGGCATGGAGCTCCACCTCAACGGCAACCCCGACCGCTACACCGGGCAGGAGATCGCCGCGCACCTCGGCCGGCTCGCCGGCTTCGTCACCACGTTCGCCGCGGCCGACGCCGAACAGCCCGTCGGCGCCCTGGACATCGCCGCCTGGGACCGCGCCGCGTGGCTGCGCGCCGCCACCGGCCCCGAGCGGCCCGCGGAGTTCGACTGCCTGGCGGCCCGCGTCCGCGAGCTGGCCGCGCGGCAGCCGGACGCGCCGGCCGTCACCGAGGACGGCACCACCACCACCTACGCCCAGCTCGCCGGCCGGGCGAGCGCGCTCTCCCGCACCCTGCCCGGAGCCGGCCTGACCGGTGTGCTCGCCGCGCCCGGCGCCGCCTTCATCGCCTCGGCGCTCGGCGTCATCGGCGCGGGCGGGGCGTACGTGCCGCTGGACCCCCACGCGCCCGTCGCCCGGACCGCCGCCCTGCTCGCCGACCACGGCATCACGTGCCTGATCACCGACGCGCAGCACCGGGACCTCGCCCACGAGGCGGTCGCCGCCGCCGGCCGGCCGGTCCGTGTGCTCGTGCCCGACGGCACCGAGGACCGGCCCGACGACCTCGCCCCACTCGCCGGCTCCCCGCAGGACCTCGCCTACGTGATCTTCACGTCGGGGTCCACCGGCACACCCAAGGGCGCGATGGTGCACCGGGCCGGAATGATCAACCACCTGCTCGCCAAGGTCGACGACCTGGAGCTGACCGGCCGGGACCTCCTCGTCCACAACGCCCCCGTCACCTTCGACATCTCCGTCTGGCAGATGTTCGCCCCCCTCGCGGTCGGCGGCCGGGTACGCGTCGTCGGCCGGGACACCGCCGCCGACCCCGGCCTGCTGTTCCCGCTGGCCGCCGCCGAACGCGTCACCGTGCTCGAGGTCGTACCGTCCCTGCTGCGCGCCGCACTCGATGCCTGGGACGTCGCCGGCGGGGCGCCGGACCTGCCGGACCTGCGCCACCTCGTGGTGACGGGCGAGGCCCTGCCGGCCGCCCTGTGCCGGCGCTGGCACGCCCGCTACCCGCACATCCCCCTCGTCAACGCCTACGGCCCCACCGAGTGCTCGGACGACGTCACGCACGCCCGCATCCTCCCGGGCCGACCGGCACCCGGCGCGCCCGTCCCCATCGGCGCCCCGGTGCGCAACACCCGCCTGTACGTCCTCGGCGACGACCTGCGCCCCGTGCCGGCGGGCGCCGCCGGGGAGCTGTACGTCGGGGGCGCCGGCGTCGGCCGCGGCTACCTCGCCGACCCCGCGCGCACCGCGGGCGCCTTCGTCGCCGACCCCTTCGGGCCCGCCGGAACCCGCATGTACCGCACCGGCGACCGCGTGGTGTGGGGTGACGACCGCCAACTGGTGTTCCTGGACCGCCGGGACCACCAGGTGAAGATCCGCGGCCACCGCATCGAACTCAGCGAGATCGAGACGGCGCTGCGCGCGCTCGACGGCGTCGCGGACGCCGTCGTGCGCGTGGTCGGCGACGTGGGCGGGCACCGGCAGCTCGCCGGCTACTGCGTCCCGCGCGCCGGCACCACGCTGCACACCGGCGAGGTCCGCGAGCGACTGGCCCTGGTGCTCCCGGAGTACATGGTGCCGCAGACCCTGCTCGCCCTGGACGCCCTGCCGCTGACCGCCCACGGCAAGGTCGACCGCAAGGCGCTGCCCGATCCGCTGCCCCCGGCGCCGGCCGCCGCCCCGGTACGGCCCGGCGCGCCCCGCACCCGCGGGGAGGAGATCCTGTGCGAGGTGTTCGCCCAAGTCCTCGCCGTGCCGGACGTCGGCGCCGACGACGACTTCTTCGCCCTGGGCGGCGACAGCATCGGCTCCATCCAGGCCGTCAGCCACGCCCGCAAGGCCGGCCTGCTGATCACCCCCAAGCAGATCCGCAGACACCGCACGCCGGCGGCGCTCGCCGCCGTGGCCGCCGCCGGCGAAGGGGCCCCGCCCGTGGCGGACCAGGACGACACCGGGGAGATCGAACTCGCCCCTGTCGCCCATCAGTTGCGCGAGGACCTGGTGTCGCTCGACGCGCGCTCCCGGCAGTACAGCCAGTACGTCGTGCTCACCACCCCCGCCGGGCTGGACGCCGGCCGGCTCACCGAGGCCGCCGCCACCGTCCTGGACCACCACGCGTCCCTGCGCACCCGGCTCACCGTGCCGGCCGAGGGCCTGTGGTCGCTGGAGGCCCTGCCCCAGGGCTCCGTCGACGTCGCCGCGGTGGTGCGGCGCGTCGACGTCTCGGCCCTCGCCGGCGACCCGGACGCCCTGTCGGCCGCCGTCCGTGAACAGCTCTCCGCCGCCCGCGGCCGCCTCGACCCCGAAGCCGGGCTGGTGACCCAGCTGGTCCTGCTCGACGCCGGGCCCACCCGCCCCGGCCGGCTGGTCTGGCTCACCCACCACCTGTGCGTGGACGGCGTCTCCTGGCGCGTCCTGGTCTCCGACCTCGCCGCCGCCTGCCGGGGCAGCGCCCCCGACCCCGTCGGCACCTCCTACCGCACCTGGACCCGGCTGCTGGGCGAACAGGCCCGCACCGCCGGACGCGTCCGCGAATTCCCGTTGTGGACCGAGCAGCTGACCGGCGACGACCCACCGCTCGGCGACCGCCCCCTGGACCCGGCGCGCGACGTCTACGGCCGCGCCCACCGGCTCCGCGCCGAGCTGCCCGCCGACACCACCGCGGCCCTGCTCGCCTGCGCGCACCGCGCCTACGACGGCGAGATCAACGACCTGCTGCTGACCGGCCTGGCCCTCGCCGTCGACGACTGGCGCCGACGCCGCGGCCAGGACGCCGGCAGCGTGCTCGTCGAGCTGGAGGGGCACGGCCGCGAGCAGTTCACCGACGACGTCGACCTCTCCCGCACGGTCGGCTGGTTCACCAGCGTGCTGCCGGTGCGCCTGGAGACCGGCGGGACGCAAGGGGCGGCAGCGGTGGACCGGGTGCGGCAACAGGTGCGCCGGCTGCCCGACCACGGCCTCGGCTTCGGACTGCTGCGCCACCTCAACCCCCAGACCGTCGCCTCGCTCGCCCGCCACGGCGTGCCGGAGATCGGCTTCAACTACCTCGGCCGGTTCCCCGCCGGCACCGCCGCCGGGGACTGGTCCTACGACACCGCCCACGCCGTCGTCGGCACGGGCGCGCACCCCGACATGCCGCTGCGGCACGTCCTCGCGGCCACCCCGGTGACCGAGGACCGGCCGGACGGGCCGCACCTGGTCGCGGACTGGATCTGGGCGCCGGACCTGCTGGCCGACGAGGACGCCGAGGACATCGCCCAGTCCTTCTTCCGCGCCCTGGAGAGCCTGGTGGCGGCCGCCTCCGCCGGGCCGCCGGAAGAGCTCCTGCCGCTGTCGCCGCTGCAGGAGGGCCTGCTCTTCCAGGCCGAACTCGACAAGCAGGGCACGGACGCCTACCTCCTCCAGGTCATCATCGACATCGACGGCCCCTTCGACGCCGCCGCGCTGCGTGCCGCGGCCGACGCGCTGCTGGCCCGCCACGCCGGGCTGCGGGTGTCCTTCCCGGACCGCCCGGGCCAGGCACCAACGCAGGTCGTGGCGCCCGAGGCCACGGTGGGCTGGACCGAGACCGACCTGTCCGGCCTGCCCACAGAGGCCGAACGGGAGGCGGAGACGGCACGCCTGACCGACGCCGACTGGGCGCGCGGCTTCGACGTGACGGCGCCCCCGCTGGTGCGCTTCACCGTGATCCGCCTGGCCCCCGGCCGGGTACGGCTGCTGTGGACCCTGCACCACCTGCTGGTCGACGGCTGGTCGATGGGCATCCTCGCCCACGAACTGTTCGCCCTCTACGCCGGCGGGGCCGACCCCCGCGCCCTGCCCGCCGCACCGGCCTACCGGGACTACTTCACCTGGCTCGCCGCCCAGGACACCGAAGCGGCACGCGCGGCGTGGCGCACCGCCCTGGACGGCGTCACCGAACCCACCCGCCTCGCGCCCGCCGCACAGCCGCACCACCCCAGGCCGCCCGAGACCGCCGGCGTCGAACTGTCCGAGGACCTCACCGCGGAGCTCCTCGCCTTCGCCCGCCGCCACCGCCTGACCCTCAACACCGTCCTCCAGGGCTGCTGGGCGGTGCTCCTGGGCCGGCTGACCGGCCGCACCGACGTCGTCTTCGGAGCGGTCAGTTCCGCACGACCGCCCGAACTCCCCGGCATCGACTCCATGGTCGGCCTGTTCCTGAACATGCTGCCGGTCAGGGCCCGGCTCGACGCGGCCGTGCCGTTCGCCGACCTCCTGGCCACGCTCGACGAGCAGCAGACGGACCTCCTGGAACACCAGCACATCGGCCTGGCCGAAATACAGCGCCTCGCCGGCGTCGGCGAGCTCTTCGACACCGTCTTCAGCTTCCAGAACCAGCCCAGGGCCGACATCGCCGGCCTCGACGCCCTGGTCCCGGACCTGCGGCTGAGCAACGGCGAGACCCGGCTCGCCGCCGAGCGCGGCCTCGGCCTGCTGGTCCACCCCGGCCGCCGGCTGACCCTCAACGCCCAGTACCGGCCCGACGTGTACGCACGCGAAGCGATCACCGACCTGCTGGACCGGCTCGTCCACGTGGTGCGCACCCTCCTGGCGCAGCCGCGGATCCCGCTGGGCGACGTGGGACTGCTCGCCCCCGAGGAGCGCGGACGGATCCTGGGCGACTGGGCCGGCCACGCCGCCCCCGCACCCCGCACCGTCGTCCCCGACCTGTTCGCCGCCCGCGCCGCGGCCACGCCGGACGCCGTGGCCGTGGTCTCCGGGAACCACGAACTGACCTACCGCGAGCTCGACCGCGCCGCCAACCGCCTGGCACGACTGCTGATCTCCCGCGGCGCCGGACCGGAACGGATCGTCGCCCTCGCCGCGGCCGACCCGGTCACCATGACGACCGCCATCCTGGCCGTCCTGAAGGCCGGCGCCGCGTACCTGCCCATCGACCCCAAGTACCCCGCCGACCGCATCGCCTTCATGCTGTCCGACAGCCGGCCCGCGCTGCTGCTCACCACCGGCGACCTGGCGCCACGGCTGACGGGCGGCGCCCACGACGTGCTGCTGCTCGACGCCCCGGAGACCGCCGCGCTCCTCGACGGCCTGCCCGACACCACGCCCCTGGACGCCGACCGGACCGCTCCGCTGCACCCCCGGCACCCGGCGTACGTCATCTACACCTCCGGCTCCACCGGCCGGCCCAAGGGCGTCATCGTCGACCACTCGGGCTTCGCCGCGATGGTGGCCAGCCTCATCGAGCGGTTCGGCGTGGACGGCGACACCAGGGTGCTGAAGTTCGCCTCGTTCAGCTTCGACGCCTCGGTATGGGAGCTCAGCCTCTCCCTGCTCGGCGGCGGCACGCTCGTCGTGGCCGACGAGGAGTGCCGCGTCCCGGGCCGGCCGCTGGTCGACCTGCTGCACCGGCACCGGGTGAACCTCGCCGGCCTGCCGCCGGTGGTCGCCGCCGCGCTGCCGGAGGGCGCACAGCTGCCCGCCGACATGACCATGGTGGTCGCCGGCGAGGCCTGCCCGCCGCACGTGGTGGCCCGCTGGGCGGACCGGCTGCGGATGTTCAACGGCTACGGGCCCACGGAGGCCGTGCTCGCCTCCACGGTCAGCGACCGGCTGCACGGCTCCGGCCGCCCGCCGATCGGCCGCCCGACCGCCGCCCACCGCGTCTACGTGCTGGACGACGCCCTGCGGCCCGTCCCGGCCGGCGTGGTCGGCGAGCTCTACGTCGCCGGCAACCTGGCCCGCGGCTATCTGCACCGGCCCGCCCTGACCGCCGAACGGTTCGTGGCCGACCCCTACGGCCCCGCAGGCGAACGCATGTACCGCACCGGCGACCTGGCCCGCTGGGACCAGGACGGCCGGCTCGACTACGCCGGCCGCGCCGACGACCAGGTGCAGCTGCGCGGCTTCCGGATCGAGCTCGGCGAGATCGAGGCCGCGCTCACCGCGCACCCCGACGTCGCCCAGGCCGCCGCCGTCGTGCGGAGCGAGGACGGCGACGAGGACCGCCTGGTCGCCTACGTGGTCACCGCGACGGGCGGCGCCACCGACCCGATGGCGCTGCGCGAGGGCCTCGCCGCGGCCCTGCCCGAGTACATGGTGCCCGCGGCGGTCGTCGTCCTCGACGAACTGCCGCTGACCCCGCAGGGGAAGCTGGACCGCAAGGCGCTGCCCGCGCCCGGGAGCGTCACGGCCCCCCGGGGCCGGGGCCCGCGCACCCCGGTCGAGGAGATCCTCTGCGCGATCTTCGCGGACGTGCTCGGCACGACGGCCGGCGTCGGCATCGACGACGACTTCTTCGAGCTGGGCGGGCACTCCCTGCTGGCCACCCGGGTGGTCAGCAGGGCCCGGTCGGCGCTGGCCGCCGAGCTGCCCATCCGTACCCTCTTCGAGGAGCGGACCGTGGCGGGCATCGCCCGGCAACTCGCCGCCGGCGGCGAGGTCCGCCCGCCCCTGCGGCCCGCGGACCGGGACGCCTCCCACGCGGACGCGCACCTTCCGCTGTCCTTCACCCAGCTGCGGCTGTGGTTCCTCAACCGGCTCGAAGGCCCGGACTCGGCGGCGTACAACGCCTCGGTCGCCGTGCGGTTGTCGGGCGAGGTGGACGTGGCGGCGCTGGACGCGGCGCTGGGGGATGTGGTGGGGCGGCACGAGAGCCTGCGGACGGTGTTCCCCGAGGTCGACGGCGAGCCGCGCCAGCGGGTGCTGGACGCCTGGGGCGGGCTGACCGTGCGCGAGGTGACGCGCGAGACGCTGGACGAGGCGTCGGCGGCCGAGGCCGCCCGGGGCTTCGACCTGTCGGCGGACCTACCGGTACGCGCCGTGCTGCTGCGCGTCGACGCCACGGAGCACCTGCTCCTGCTGATCGTCCACCACATCGCCTGGGACGGCTGGTCCATGGCACCCCTGGCGCGTGACGTATCGGTGGCCTACGCGGCGCGGTGTGCGGGCCAGGCGCCGCGGTGGGAGCCGCTGCCGGTGCAGTACGCGGACTACACGCTGTGGCAGCGTGAGCTGCTCGGCGACGAGGCCGATCCGCAGAGCCTGGCGGCACGCCAGTTGGCGTACTGGCGGGAGAACCTGGCCGGTGCGCCGGAGGAACTGGCGTTGCCCTTCGACCGTCCCCGGCCGCCGGTGACCTCCCACCGGGGCGGGACCGTACCCTTCCGCGTCGGCGCCCAGGCACACCGGGGCCTTGCGGCACTGGCCCGCGAAACCGGCGCGTCGGTGTTCATGGTGCTTCAGGCGGGGCTGGCGGCGCTGTTGTCGCGGCTGGGCGCGGGGGAGGACGTGCCGATCGGTTCGCCCATCGCCGGCCGTACCGATGACGCGCTGGACGAACTGGTGGGCTGCTTCATGAACACCCTCGTCCTGCGCACCGACGTCTCCGGCGACCCCACCTTCCGCACCCTGCTCGACCGCGCACGGGAGACCTGCCTGGCCGCCTACGCCCACCAGGACGTACCGTTCGAGCGGCTCGTCGAGGCGCTGGACCCGACCCGCTCCATGGGACGCAACCCGCTGTTCCAGGTCATGCTGGTGCTGCAGAACAACGCCGAGGCCACCCTGGACCTCCCCGGCGTACGGGCGGCCTTCGAGCCGCCGGCGGCCGAGGCGGTCAAGTTCGACCTGTCCTTCTTCCTGGTGGAGCGCCACGGCACGGACGGCGCGCCCACCGGCTTCGACGGATTCCTCGAGTACAGCGCCGACGTGTTCGACGCGTCGACCGCCCGGACGCTCACCGACAGGCTCGTGCGACTCCTGGAACAGGTCGCGCACGACCCCGACCGGCGGCTGGGACAGCTGGAGGTGCTTTCCGCACCGGAGCGCCGGCAGGTGCTGTCCACATGGAACGACACCGCCGGCGGCCACCCGGACGTGCCGCTCCCGGCGGTGTTCGCGGCCCAGACCGCCCGCACCCCCGACGCCGTCGCGGTCGTGGCGGGCAGGGCAGGAGGGGCAGGAGAGGCGGCGCTGACGTACGCCGAACTCGACGCCCGCGCCAACCGGCTGGCCCGGCACCTGATCCGGCTCGGCATCGGCCCCGAGCGGACCGTGGCACTGGCCCTGCCGCGCTCGCCCGAGCTGATGGTGGCGCTGCTGGCCGTGCTCAAGGCCGGCGGGGCGTTCCTGCCGCTCGACCTGGCCTACCCGGCGGAGCGGCTCCGGCTGATGCTCGACGACGCCGACCCGGCCCTGCTGATCACCGACACACCGACCGCCGCCCGGCTCCCGCGCACCACCGTGGCCCGGCTGCTGACGGACGACCCCGCCACCGGGCGGGCGGCCGCCGCACTCTCCGCGGACGCCGTCACCGACGCCGAGCGGACCGCCCCGCTGCTGCCCGGACACCCCGCCTACATCATCTACACCTCGGGCTCGACGGGACGGCCCAAGGGCGTGCTCGGACTGCACCGCGCCCTGGTCAACCGGCTGACGTGGTTCGCGGAGGAGTTCCCCGCCCAGCGCACCGCCGCGATCTGCGCCAAGTCGCCCGTCAGCGTCATCGACGGGATCACCGAACTCCTGGCCCCGCTGCTGTCCGGCGGCCGGGTCGTCCTGGTCGACGCCGACACCGCGCGCAGCGTGCCCGACCTGGCGGCGGCCGTCGTCCGGCACGGCGTCGCACGGCTGACCGTCGTGCCCAGCCTGCTGAACGCCTTCCTCGACAGCGGCGAGCTCTCCCGCATGGCCGGCTGCACGGTGTGGATCTGCAGCGGCGAGCAGCTCCCCGCCGCCACCGTCGCCCGGTTCCACGCCTGCCTGCCCTCGGCCCGGCTCGTCAACTTCTACGGCGCCTCCGAAGTCGGCGCCGTCGCCACCCGCGACGACGTCCGCAGCGCCACGGCCCCCGGCTCCGACACCCTCATCGGCCGCCCGATCTGGAACACCCGGGCGTACGTGCTGGACGCGGGGCTGCGGCCGGTCGCCCCGGGCGTGGTGGGCGAGCTGTACCTGGCGGGCGCGGGCCTGGCGCGCGGATACGCGGGGCGCGCAGGCCTCACCGCGGCACGGTTCGTGGCCTGCCCGTTCGGGCCGGGCGAGCGGATGTACCGCACCGGGGACCTGGTGCGGTGGACCGCCGACGGACAGCTGGTGTTCCTCGGCCGCGCCGACGAGCAGATCAAGGTGCGCGGCTTCCGCGTCGAGCCCGGCGAAGTCGAGGCCGCCCTGACCGCGCACCCCTCCGTCGGCCAGGCCGTCGTCGTGACCCGGCCGGACGGCCCCGGCGGCGACGTGCTCGTCGGCTACGTCGTGCCCCCGGCCGCGGGGGAGCCGGTCGATCCCGCAGGCGTCCGCGAGTTCGTGGCGAGGCGGCTGCCGGAGTACATGGTGCCGGCGGTGATGGTGCTCGACGCCCTGCCGTTCACCCCGAGCGGCAAGGTCGACCGCAAGGCCCTGCCCGCACCGGACTTCGCCGCGGACGCCGCCTCCCGCAAGCCGCGGGACCCGGTCGAGGAGATCCTGTGCCAACTGTTCGCCCAGGTGCTGGGGCTGAACCGGGTCGGCATCGACGACAGCTTCTTCGACCTCGGCGGCCACTCCCTCCTCGCCACCAAGCTCGTCAGCCGCACCCGCACCGCCCTGGGCACGGCACTGTCGGTCCGCGACGTCTTCGAGGCACCGACCGTCGCCGGGCTCGCCGGCCGGCTCCACAAGGACCGCGCCCTGCGCCCCGCACTGCGCCCGGCGGCCCGCCCCGGGGCGCTGCCGCTGTCCTCGGCGCAACGCCGGCTGTGGTTCCTCAACCGGCTGGAGGGCCCCGCCTCGGCGGCGTACAACATGCGCTTCGCGGTGCGGTTGTCCGGTGAGCTGGACGTGGCAGCGCTGGACGCGGCCCTGGGGGATGTGGTGGGGCGGCACGAGAGCCTGCGGACGGTGTTCCCCGAGGTCGACGGCGAGCCACGGCAGCGGGTGCTGGACGCCTGGGGCGGGCTGACCGTGCGCGAGGTGACGCGCGAGACGCTGGACGAGGCGTCGGCCGCCGAGGCCGCCCGGGGCTTCGACCTGACGGTGGAGACACCCGTACGCGCCGTGCTGCTGCGCGTCGACGCGGCCGACCACCTGCTGCTCCTGGTGGTCCACCACATCGCCGCCGACGGCTGGTCGCTCGCCCCCTTGGCACGTGATGTGTCGGTGGCGTACACGGCGCGATGCGCGGGCCAGGCACCGCGGTGGGAGCCGCTGCCGGTGCAGTACGCGGACTACACGCTGTGGCAGCGTGAGCTGCTCGGCGACGAGGCCGATCCGCAGAGCCTGGCGGCGCGGCAGTTGGCGTACTGGCGGGAGAACCTGGCCGGTGCGCCGGAGGACCTGGCGTTGCCGTTCGACCGTCCGCGTCCGGTGGTGACCTCGCACCGGGGCGGGACCGTACCGTTCCGGGTGGATGCCGGGACGCACCGCGCGCTGGCCGGATTCGCCCGCTCGGCAGGGGCTTCCCTGTTCATGGTGTTGCAGGCGGGGCTGGCGGCGTTGCTGTCGCGGCTGGGGGCGGGGGAGGACGTGCCGATCGGTTCGCCCATCGCCGGGCGCACGGATGACGCGCTGGACGAGCTGGTGGGCTGCTTCATGAACACCCTCGTCCTGCGCACCGACGTCTCCGGCGACCCCACCTTCCGCACCCTGCTCTCACGGACCCGCGAAACGGCCCTCGCGGCCTTCGAGAACCAGGACGTACCCTTCGAGCGGCTGGTCGAGGTGCTCGACCCCGAGCGCTCCATGGGACGCAACCCGCTGTTCCAGGTCATGCTGGTGCTGCAGAACAACGCCGAGGCCGCCCTGGACCTCCCCGGCCTACGGGCGGCGGCGCACCCGGTCGCCACCGACACCGCCAAGTTCGACCTGTCCCTCACCGTCGGCGAACACCTCTCCGAGGACGGGGACCCGGCCGGAATCGGCGGCGTGCTCGAGTACAGCGCCGACGTCTTCGACGCCTCGACCGCCCGGTCGCTCGCCGCCCGGCTCGCGCGGCTGCTGGAACAGGCCGCCCAGGACCCGGACGTACCGCTGGGACAGCTGGACGTCCTCCACCCGTCGGAGCGCCGGCGGATCCTGCGGGAATGGAACGACACCGCACGGCCGGCGCCCGACGTCGCGACGGTGCCGCAGGCGCTGCGCCGGCGCGTCGCCCGCACCCCCGACGCGGTCGCGGTCGTGGCGGGCGGGGCAGGAGGGGCAGGAGAGGCGGCGCTGACGTACGCCGAACTCGACGCCCGCGCCAACCGGCTGGCCCGCCACCTGATCGCGCTCGGCGCCGGCCCCGAGCGGCTGGTGGCCCTGGCCCTGCCCCGGTCGGCGGACATGGTGGTGGCCATGCTGGCCGTCCTTGCCAGCGGCGCCGCCTACCTGCCGGTCGACCCGGCCCACCCGGCCGGCCGGATCCGGCTGGTGCTCGACGACGCCGGCCCCGCCCTGCTGGTGACCGACTCCGCCGTCGCCGCGACGCTGCCGGAGACCGCGGTACCCCGGCTGGTCCTCGACGACCCCGAGGTGGCCCGGGCCGTGGCCGGCCGGAGCGCGGACGCCCTGACCGACGCCGACCGGGCGGCACCGCTGCTCGAACGGCACCCGGCCTACGTGCTCTACACCTCCGGCTCCACCGGGCGCCCCAAGGGCGTGATGATCGAGCACCGCTCGCTGACCAACTTCCTGCTGGACATGTGCGAGCGGTTCCCGATGCGGCCGGACGACCGGCTGCTGGCCGTCACCACCTGGTCCTTCGACATCGCGGCACTGGAGGTTTACGTTCCGCTGCTCTCGGGCGCCGGCGTGGTGATCGGACCGGACGGCATCGCCCTGGACCCGGCCGCCCTGGCCGACGTCGTCGAGCGGGACCGGGTCACGGTCATGCAGGCCACCCCCGCGCTGTGGCAGGAACTCCTCGACCGCGACCCGGACGTCGTACGGGGGCTGCGCTTGCTCGTCGGCGGCGAGGCGGTCCCCGCCGCGCTGGCCGCCGCCCTCACGGCCCGCGCCGAGCAGGTCACCAACCTGTACGGGCCGACCGAGACCACGATCTGGTCGACGGCGGCCGGCCTCACCGGGCAGGCGCCGGTGACCCTGGGCCGCCCGATCCGCAACACGCGGGCGTACGTGCTGGACGCGGGGTTGCGGCCGGTCGCCCCGGGGGTGGTGGGCGAGTTGTACCTGGCGGGCGCGGGCCTGGCGCGTGGATACGTGGGGCGCGCCGGCCTGACGGCGGCACGGTTCGTGGCCTGCCCGTTCGGGCCGGGCGAGCGGATGTACCGCACCGGGGACCTGGTGCGGTGGACCGCCGACGGACAGCTGGTGTTCGCCGGCCGCGCCGACGAGCAGGTCAAGGTGCGCGGCTTCCGGGTCGAGCCCGGCGAGGTCGAGGCCGCCCTGCTGACGCACCCCCGCGTGGGCCGGGCCGTGGTCGTCGCCCGCCCGGACGGCCCCGGCGGCACGGCCCTGGTGGGTTACGTCGTACCCGCCGCCGGCGGGACAGTGGACACCGCGGCGGTGCGCGAGCACGTGGCCGGGCGGCTGCCGGAGTACATGGTGCCGTCCCTGACGGTGCTGGAGGCGCTCCCGCTGAGCCCGAGCGGCAAGGTGGACCGCAAGGCCCTGCCCGCACCGGACTTCACGGCCGGGACGGCCTCGCGGGAGCCGCGGGGCCCGGTCGAGGAGACGCTGTGCGCCCTGTTCGCCCAGGTACTGGGGCTGAACCGGGTCGGCGTCGACGACAGCTTCTTCGACCTCGGCGGCCACTCCCTGCTGGCCGTCAGGCTGGTCAGCCGGGCCCGGGCCGCCGGCCTGCGGCTGTCCGTCGCGGACGTGGTCCTGCACCGTACGGTCGCCGAACTGGCCCCCCGGGCCCGGCAGGAGGCACCTGCCGCGCGGGAGGACCTCGACCCGTTCGCCACCGTGCTGCCGATCCGGCCGCACGGCACCGGCACCCCGCTGTTCTTCCTGCACAGCGGCCTCGGCTTCAGCCTCGCCTACACGGGGCTGGCCCGGTACCTCGACGCCCGCCACCCGCTGTACGGCCTGCAGTCGCCGGCCGCCGGCGGCACCGCGCCCCCGCCCACCGACATCCGCGAGGTCGCCGCCGACTGCGTCCGCACCATCCGGCGGCTGTGGCCGCACGGCCCGTACCGGCTGCTCGGCTGGTCCTACGGCGGCGTGCTGGCCCACGAGATCGCCGTCCAGCTGCAGGAGGCCGGCCGGCACGTCGACTTCCTCGCCGACCTCGACGGCTACCCCGGGCGCACGGGCCGCGACGACAGCGGCCAGGACGACCGGGAGCTGCTGCTGCGGGCGCTGGAGGCGCTCGGCCACGGCCGGGACGGCTTCACCGGCCGGGACGTGACGCCGGCCGGACTCCTCGACGTCCTCAGGCACACCGGCAATCCGCTGGCCGAACTCGGCGAGCAGGGCGTGCTGAACGTGCTGCGGGTGGTCCGGGCCCACGGCACGCTGCTCGAAGGCTTCACCCCCGGCCGCTTCGCCGGCGACATGCACCTGTTCACGGCGACCGAGGAGTGGAGCCAGGACGAACTCGCCGGCCACATCGCACGCTGGGAACGGCACGTCGCCGGCGACCTGCGCGTCCACCCGGTGGCCTGCCGTCACGAGTACCTGATGCACCCCGAACCACAGGCCCTCGTCGGGCGGGCGGTCGAGGCCGCGCTCCGCCGCCTCGACGCCAACCCGAACGGCGGTCGGTCATGGTGACCCTCACCGACACACGGCGGCCCACGGCGCTGCCGGACCTGCTCGTGGAGTCCCTCGCGGTGGCCGGCAGAAGGCTGCGGCGCCTGCGCCGGGGCCCCGGCCGGCTCATCGGCCTGGTGATGAACCCCCTCGTCTCGATGATCGTCCTGGGCTATCTGTTCCAGGGCTCGCTGTCGATCTCCGGGCAGGGCAGCTACCAGGAGTACATCTTCGCGGGCGTCGCCGCGCAGGCCGGCCTCGCCGGCATCGGCCCGACGGCGGTGGCCGTCGCCGCGGACCGGCGCGGCGGCCTCGTCGACCGGTTCCGCAGCCTGCCCATCACCAGATCCGCGGTCCTGGTCGGCCATACCCTCGGCGATCTGGTCGTCGGCCTGATCGGGCTGGCCGTCGTCACGGCGTTCGGGCTCGGGTTCGGCTGGCGGCCGCACGGCGGAGCGCTCGCCGTGCTCGCCGGATTCGCCGTCCTCGCCGCCTTCATGTACGCCATGCTGTGGGTCGGCGTGATGCTGGGGATGTTCTCGCGCAACCTCGAGACGATCAACGTCTTCGCCGGGCTGGTCACGGTCCTCTTCACGTTCCTGTCGAACGCCTTCCAGTCCGTCGACCGGCTGCCGGGCTGGCTCCGGCCGGTCGCGGAGTGGAACCCCGTCAGCGCCGTGGTCACGGCCGTCAGAGAACTGTGGGGGAACCCCGTCGCCGGCGCGGGCGGCTTCCCCGCGCAGCACGCCTGGCTGGCCATCGCCCTCTCCCTCGGCGTCGTCTTCCTGCTCACCGTCCCCTTGAGCCTGCGCCGTTACCGATCCGCCGACCACTGACCCACCGACCACTGATCCGCCGACAGAAAGGCTGGCCATGACCGAGCACGGCGTGCCGGTGGCCGATGACCTGGACGGCATCGACCTCACCGATCCGCAGACGTTCACCCGCACCGACCTCCGGGCGATGTGGGCCCGCTTCCGCGCCGAGCGGCCCGTGCACCTCCACCCGGCGACCCGGGGCGCACCCCCGTTCTGGGTGGTCTCCCGGCACGCCGACGTGATGGCCGTCTACCGCGACAACACGCGCTTCACCTCCGAACGCGGCAATGTCCTGGACACGTTGCTGAAGGGGGAGGACTCGGCGTCCCGGAAGATGCTCGCGGTCACCGACGGGCCCCGCCACCGCGACATCCGCAACCTGATGCTCAAGTCCTTCTCGCCCCGTGTCCTGGCGCCCGTGGTGGCCGGCGTGCACCGCAGGACCGGCGCCCTGCTCGACGAGGCGGTCGAGCGGGGCACCCTGGACTTCGTCACCGAACTGGCCGACCACATCCCCATCCACACCATCGGCGACCTGATGGGCGTTCCCGTGGAGGACCGGGAGAAGCTCGTCCACTGGAACACCCAGACCCTCTCCCGCACCAGCGCCGAACACAGCAAGACCGAGGAATGGCTGGCCCGCAACGAAATCCTGCTCTATTTCTCCGCCCTCGCCGCACAGCGCCGGCGCGACCCCGGCGACGACGTGATCAGCGCGCTCGCCACCGGCACCGTCGAAGGCGAACCCCTGACCGAGGAGGAAATCGTCTTCAACTGCTACAGCCTGATCATCGGCGGCGACGAATCCAGCCGCATGTCCTCCATCGGCGCGGTCATCGCGCTCGCCGGCCACCCGGACCAGTGGAAGGCCCTCAAGGAAGGCGAGGCGGACCCCAAGACCGCGGTGGAGGAGGTCCTGCGCTGGACCACCCCGGCCATGCACTTCGGCCGGCACGCCCACGTCGACGTCGAGCTCGGCGACCGGACGATCCGGGCGGGCGACGTGGTGACCCTGTGGAACAGCTCCGCAAATTTCGACGAGGACGTCTTCGCCGACCCCTACCGCTTCGACCTTTCGCGCACCCCCAACAAACACGTCGCCTTCGGATACGGGCCGCATTTCTGCCTCGGGGCCTTTCTGGGGCGCACCCACGTGGACGCGATGCTCACCGCCCTGCGGGAGAAGGTCAGCGTCATCGAGCTCCTCGGCAGCCCCCGGCTGCTGCACTCGAATTTCGTGTACGGATACAGCGGCCTTCCCGTGCGCCTGGCCGCCTGAGCGCCCCACCATCGCCTGTCAGCACCGCGTCAGCGGCCGCCGCCACCCTGGACCGGGCTGCAGCGGCCGGCGACCACAGATCGGGAGTGACGATATGACCGCAGCGCCCACGGCGGACACGGCGATCCACGCGGAAGGGCTGTGCAAGCGCTACCGGCGCGTCGACGCGCTCACCGACATCAACCTCAGCGTCCGCGCCGGCACCGTCCTCGGCCTGCTCGGCCCGAACGGCGCCGGCAAGACGACGACCGTGCAGATCCTCACCACCCTCGTCACGCCGGACGGCGGGCACGCCCGGGTGGCCGGCTTCGACATCGTCCGCCGGCCGCGCGAGGTGCGCCGGCGCATCGGGCTCGCCGGCCAGTACGCGGCCGTCGACGAGGTCCTGACCGGCCGGGAGAACCTCGTCCTCCTCGGCTCGCTGCTGCACCTGGGCCGGCGCGCCGCACGCCAGCGCGCCGACGAACTGCTGGACCGCTTCGAGCTGTCAGCCGTCGCCCACCGGGCCGTCGGCACCTACTCCGGCGGCCTGCGCCGCCGCCTGGACCTGGCCAGCTGCCTGATCACCTCGCCGCCCGTACTGTTCCTCGACGAGCCGACCACGGGCCTGGACCCGGTGAGCCGGATGGCGCTGTGGAAGCTGGTGCGCGAGCTCGTCGACGACGGCGTGACCCTCCTGCTGACGACGCAGTACCTGGAGGAGGCCGACTTCCTCGCCGACCAGATCGTCGTCGTCGACTCCGGCCGCGTCATCGCCGACGGAACGCCCGACGAACTCAAGCGCAAGGTCGGCCGCGAACGGCTCGAGCTGACCGTTGAGTCCCCCGCCGACCTCGGCGCCGCGCTGACCACGCTCCGCCCGGTCCTGACGGCCGAACCCACCGTGGACGCCGACAAGGGCCGCCTGGCGATCCAGGTGGCCGACGGCCTCGGTGACATCGCCGACGTGGCGGCCGCCCTGCGGGAAGCCGGCATCCCGGTCACCGACTTCGCCCTGCGCCGCCCGACCCTCGACGACGTCTTCGCCCACCTCACCGGAAAACCCGCGAGCTGACCCGCCGCAAACCGGCGCCGGGACCCGTGCCGTGAGCACCCCACCTGAGATAGAACGGGTGCATGGTGAAGATCCTGATCTCCGCGGACATGGAAGGTGCCACCGGCGTCACCTGGCCCGGTGACGTGCTGCCCGGCGCCCCGCAGTGGGAGCGCTGCCGGCACCTGTTCACCTCGGACGTGAACGCGGCGATCGCCGGGTTCTTCGACGGCGGCGCCGACGCCGTCCTCGTCAATGAGGCGCACTGGAGCATGCGCAATCTGCTGCTGGAGAAGCTGGACGAGCGAGCGGAAATGCTCACCGGAAAACACAAGAGCCTCAGCATGGTCGAGGGGGTCCAGCACGGCGACGTCGACGGCATCGCGTTCGTCGGCTACCACACGGGGGCGGGCACCGAGGGCGTGCTGGCCCACACCTACCTGGCCAACTCCCTCACCGGCGTATGGGTGAGCGGCGCGCGGGCCAGCGAAGGGTTGCTGAACTCCCTGGTCGTCGCCGAATACGGTGTTCCGGTGGTGCTGGTGACCGGTGACGACCGTACGTGCGAGGACGCCAAGGGCTATGCGCCCGAGGCCCGTTCGGTCGCCGTGAAGGACTACGTCTCGCGGTACGCGGCCGTGTGCCGTCCCCCGGCCCGTACGGCCCGGGACATCAGGGCCGCGGCGAAGGCCGCCACCGCGCTCGCGGTGCGGCACGAGCCGGCGCGCCGCGGGCCGTACACGATGGAGCTGGAGTTCGACGCCGAACACCTCGCCGGGGCGGCCACGGCCGTGCCGGGCGTCGAGCACAGCGGTGAGCGGCGGGTCGCCTACACCATGCCGACCATGTACGAGGCTATCCGCTGCTTCAAGGCGGTCACCACCGTCGTGTCCGCGGCGGTGGAGGACCAATATGGCTGATGCGATCAACGGGGGTCACGGGGGTCACGGGGGCGGCGGGGACGGGGGCGTCGACGAACAGGCGCTGGAGGAGGTGGTGCGGTTCACCTCGGACCTGATCCGGATCGACACCACCAACCGGGGCGGCGGCGACTGCCGGGAGCGGCCCGCCGCCGAGTACGTCGCCGAACGCCTCGCCGGGGCCGGCGTCGAACCGCTCCTGCTGGAGAAGGAGCCCGGGCGCACGAACGTCGTCGCCAGGGTCCCCGGCACCGACCCGCACGCGGACGCCCTGCTCGTCCACGGCCACCTCGACGTGGTCCCGGCCGAGCCCGCCGACTGGAGCGTGCACCCCTTCTCGGGCGAGGTCCGGGGCGGCCAGGTCTGGGGCCGGGGCGCGATCGACATGAAGAACATGGACGCGATGGTCCTGGCGACCGTACGGGCCTGGGCCCGGGCCGGGGTGCGCCCGCCCCGCGACATCGTGCTCGCCTTCACCGCGGACGAGGAGGACAGCGGCGACCCGGGGGCGGGCTTCCTCGCCGACGAGCACGCCGCGCTGTTCGAGGGCTGCACGGTGGGCATCGGCGAGTCCGGCGCGTACACCTTCCACGCCGACGGGGGGCTGCGGCTGTACCCGGTGGGCGCGGGGGAACGCGGCTCGGCGTGGGTCAGGCTGACCGCGCACGGCACCGCCGGGCACGGCTCGAAGGTCAACCGCCGCAACGCGGTGGTCGCCCTCGCCTCCGCCGTCGCCCGGATCGGCTCGCACCCGTGGCCGGTGCGGCTGACCCCGACCGTACGGGCCGCGCTGCGCTCGATCGCCGCCGCGCAGGGCATCGAGGCCGACCTGGACGCACCCGGTCTCGACATGGACGAACTCCTGGGCAAACTGGGCAAGGCGGCCGCGCTGGTGGCGGCCACCGTCCGCAACAGCGCCAACCCCACCATGCTGGACGCCGGGTACAAGATCAATGTCATTCCGGGGGCCGCCGTCGGCTTCGTGGACGGGCGGACCGTGCCGGGCGGGGAGGAGGAGTTCCGTACCACGATGGACATGCTGACCGGCCCCGATGTGGAGTGGGAGGTGTACCACGGGCAGCCCGCGCTGCAAGCCCCGGTCGACTCCCCGGTGTTCGCGCGGATGCGCGCGGCGCTGGAGCGTTTCGACCCGGAGGGACGGGTGGTGCCGTTCTGCATGTCCGGCGGTACGGACGCCAAGGCGTTCTCCCGGTTGGGCATCGCCGGCTACGGCTTCTCACCGCTCAGACTGCCCGTGGGCTTCGATTACCAGTCGCTCTTCCACGGTGTCGACGAGAGGGTGCCCGTCGAGGCGCTGCACTTCGGTGTCCGCGTGCTCGATCATTTCCTGATGGACCGTTTTGAGGAGGCGTAGCAATCATGGTGTCCACGGCGCCCTACGGAGCCTGGCAGTCCCCCATCGACGCGGAGCTCGCCGCGACGCACGACGGCAGGCCGGAGTACGTGGGCACGGTCGGCGACGAGGTGTGGTGGGTCGCGCCGCGCCCGGCGGAGAGCGGCCGCTCCACGCTGGTCCGGCTGCTGCCCGACGGACGGGAGGAACAGGCGCTGCCCGCGCCGTGGAACGTCCGCAGCCGGGTGCTGGAGTACGGGGGCGTCCCGTGGGCGGCCGTCCCCCGGGCCGCCGGCGGTCCGCTGGTGGTCTTCGTGCACTTCGCGGACCAGCGGCTGTACGCCTGGGAGCCGGACGACCCGGCGGGCGGTGCGCCCAGGCCGCTGACCCCGGTGTCGGCGGTGGGCGGCGGGCTGCGCTGGGCCGAGCCGGTGCTGCGGCACGGAGACGGTGAAGTGTGGTGTGTGCTGGAGGAGTTCACCGGTGACGGCCCGTGCGACGTGCGGCGCGTGATCGCGGCCGTGCCGCTGGACGGCTCCGCCGCCGGTGACCGCGCGGCCGTGCGCGAGCTGAGCGACGACCGCCACCGCTTCGTCACCGGGCCGCGGCTCTCCCCGGACGGCCGGCGCGCGGCGTGGCTCGCCTGGGACCACCCGCGCATGCCCTGGGACGGCTCGGAGCTCAAGCTGGCCGACGTCACCGCCACCGGGGACGGACCGCGCTTCACGGGCGCCCGGACCGTCATGGGCGGCGCCGCGGAGGCGGTCGCGCAGGTGGAGTGGGCACCCGACGGCAGGCTGCTGGCCGTCACCGACCGCACCGGGTGGTGGAACCTGCACCGCCTCGACCCGGAGACCGGCGAGAGCGTCAACCTGTGCCGCCGCGAGGAGGAGTTCGCGGGCCCGCTGTGGAAGGTCGGCCAGCGCTGGTTCGTGCCGCTGGCCTCCGGGACGGTCGCCGTCGTGCACGGCCGCGGCGCCCAGACGCTGGGCATACTCGACCCCGAGACGGGGGAGTTGGTGGACGCCGCCGGGCCGTGGACCGAGTGGGCCGCGACGCTGGCGTGCGGCGGCAGCCGCGTCATCGGCGTCGCCGCGAGCCCGCGCACCGCCTACGAGGTGGTCGAGCTCGACACCCGCACCGGCAGGGCCCGGGCGATCGGCGCCCGGCACACGGACGTGGTCGACCCCGCCTACTATCCCGAGCCGCTCATCCGGACCTTCACCGGGCCGGACGGGCGGGAGGTCCACGCCCACATCTATCCGCCGCACAGCCCCGACCACTCGGCACCCGCCGACGAGCTCCCGCCGTTCGTGGTGTGGGCACACGGCGGCCCCACCAGCCGCTCGCCGCTGGTGCTGGACCTGGAGATCGCCTACTTCACCTCGCGCGGCATAGGCGTGGCCCAGGTCAACTACGGCGGCTCCACCGGCTACGGGCGCGCGTACCGCGACCGGCTGGCGGGGCGGTGGGGGATCGTGGACGTGGAGGACTGCGCGGCCGTCGCCGAGGCGCTCGCCGACGAGGGCAGCGCCGACCGGCACCGGCTGGCGATCCGGGGCGGCAGCGCGGGCGGCTGGACCACGGCCGCCTCCCTGGTCTCCACGGGCCTGTACGCCTGCGGGGTCATCAGCTTCCCGGTGATAGACCTCATGTCCTGGGCGGACGGGGGCACGCACGACTTCGAGTCGCGCTATCTGGAGACGCTGATCGGGTCGTTCGCCGAGTTCCCCGACCGCTACCGCGACCGGTCCCCGCTCAGCCGCGTGGACCGCGTCTCGTCCGCCTTCCTGCTGCTGCAGGGCCTTGAGGACCCGGTGTGCCCGGCCGCGCAGAGCGAGCGGTTCGTGGCGGCGATGGCCGGGCGGGGGGTGCCGCACGCCTACCTCGCCTTCGAGGGCGAGGGCCACGGCTTCCGGCGGGCGGCGACCGTGGTGCGCGCGCTGGAGGCGGAGCTGTCCCTCTACGCGCAGACCTTCGGCATGGCGGTGCCCGGCATCCCGGTCCTGGAGCTCGTCAAATGACCGTCAGCTGACGGCGGCCGTCGCCGGCACGGCCGCCCCGGCGGCGCCCGTGCGGGCGGCGGGGACGACGACGGGGGAGCCGTCGCCGGGGGCGGCCAGCACATCGGCCTCGATGCCGTACAGCTCGCGGACGAGGGCGGCGTCGACGACCTCGCGGGAGGGGCCGTGCGCGACGATCCGGCCGTCGCGCATGGCGACGATGGTGTCGGCGTAGCGGGCCGCGCTCGCCAGGTCGTGCAGGACCATCACCACGGTGCGGCCGGCGGCCGCGACCTCGCGGACGAGCTCGAGGACGTCCACGGCGTGCCCCAGGTCCAGGGCGCTGGTGGGCTCGTCCAGCAGCACGATCGGCGTCTCCTGGGCCAGGACCATGGCCAGCCAGCAGCGTTGGCGCTGGCCGCCGGAGAGCTGGTCGAGGCGGCGCGAGGCCAGCGCGGCGGTGCCGGTGGCCTCCAGCGCCTCCCGCACGGCCCGTTCGTCCTCGCGCGACCACTGGCGGAAGAGGCCCTGGTGCGGGTGGCGGCCGTAGCGCACGAGCCCGGCGACGGTCACGGCCTCGGGCGCCTGCGGTGACTGGGGGAGCAGGGCGATGCGGTGCGCGGCCTTGCGGGGGGTGAGGGCCCAGACGTCGGCGTCGCCGATCCGGACGGTGCCGGAGTCGGGCTGGTGCAGCCGCGCGACGGAGCGCAACAGGGTGGACTTGCCGCAGCCGTTGGGCCCCACGACGGCGACGACCTGTCCCTCGGGGACGGTGAGGTCGACGCCGTGTACGACCGGGTGGCCGGGGTATCCGGCGGTGAGCTGTTCGACGACGAGTCGCATGAGGTTAGCCTAACCTAATGGCTGCCTTCTGTTTCTCCGGTGGTTCGCGGCTTTTCCCGGTATCCGCTCGCACATCAATTCCCTTCAGGCGGATCTGTCATGTAAGGTAAGCCTTACCTTAATTCGAATGGAATGGGGGAAACCGCCGTGGAGCAGTCCGAACTCGCCGGCCGTATCGCGCTCGTCACCGGCGCGGGCCAGGGCATAGGCGAGGCCGTGACCCGCGCCCTGGTCGCAAAAGGGGCCCGGGTCGCGGCCCTCGATTCGACGCCGGACGGCATCAAGGAGCTCGAAGCGGAATACGGCGCCGGCTCGGTGACTCCGTACACCGCCGACGTCTCCGACAGCAGCGCCGTCGAAGCCGTCGTCGACGACGTGGAGCGCACGCTCGGGCCGCTCGGCATCCTCGTCAACGTCGCCGGAGTGCTGCGTACTTCGCCCGTCGTCGAGATCACCGACGAGGACTGGCAGCGGACCTTCGCCGTCAACTCCACGGGCGTCTTCAACACCTCCCGCGCGGCGGCCCGCCGCATGAGCGAGCGCCGCGGCGGATGCATCGTCACCGTCGGCTCCAACGCGGCCGGAGTGCCGCGCACGAGCATGGCCGCGTACGCCGCCTCCAAGGCGGCCGCCACCATGTTCACCAAGTGCCTCGGGCTCGAGCTGGCCCGCAGCGGCGTCCGCTGCAACGTCGTCTCGCCCGGCTCCACCGACACCGCGATGCAGCGCTCGCTGTGGACCGGCGACCAGGTCCCGGACCGCGTCCTCGACGGCGACCCCGCCACGTACCGCGTCGGCATCCCCCTCGGCCGCATCGCCGACCCCTCCGACGTGGCCGAAGCGGTCCTCTTCCTGGTCTCCGACCGCGCCCGCCACATCACCATGCACGACCTTTACGTCGACGGCGGCGCCACCCTACGCGCCTGACGCCCCCCCCACGGACCGGCCACCGGCCGGCCCACCGCCACGACCACCGGGCCGGGTCCCTTCGGACCCGGCGCCCGGCTGCCGGGTGCCAGTCCCACCGGGCGGCCGTCCCCTCGCGGGACAGCTGCCCGACCCGCCGTCAGGCAACCGGTTGACCGGGCCCCTTCGGGTTCGGCAGCCGGACCGCCTGATGGTGGTGCCAGTGCCATCAGGGTGCCGGTCCCTCGCGGGGCCGGTCGTCCGACCCGCCGTCAGGTGGTCGGGTAGTCGGGCCTTCGGGCCTGGCGGCCCGAGCTGTCGGTCGGTGGTTTCAGTGCCATCAGGGTGGCCGGTCCCTTGCGGGACCAGCTGCCCGACCTGCCGTCAGATGGCCGGTTGCCGGGCCCCTTCGGGTTTGGTAGCCGGGTCTCCGGTCGGCGGTTTAGTGCCACCAGGGTGGCCGTCCCCTCGCGGGGCCGGTCGTCCGACCCGCCGTCAGGTGGTCGGGTAGTCGGGCCTTCGGGCCTGGCGGCCCGGGCCGTCGGTCGGTGGTTTCAGTGCCATCAGGGTGGCCGGTCCCTCGCGGGGTCGGTCGTCCGACCCGCCGTCAGGCGGCTGGCCAGCCGGGTCCCTTCGGGCCCGGCGGCCGGCCTCCGGGCGGTGGGGCCGAGCTTCAAACAGGGCGGCCGGCTCCTCGACAGGGGCCGGGTGTTCTGGCCCGCCGTCACGGCGGGGTTCGCCCAGGGCGGCAGTGCCTCACCGGGCCGGTTCGTCCCTACCGCCGTCGTGGCGGGAAGGCGGGGTGCCCGACCGGGGTGGTCCGTCACATACTTCACAGCCTTGCCCGGTGCGATCCACCGGGGGAACGGAGCAGCAGGTGACCACGGTTCACCACGTCGCCGGCCGGCCGAGCGAGCCCGCCGCCCGCCCGGACGGGCGGTCCGGCACCCGGCCCGGGGGGCGGGCCGCCACCGTCGGCGCGGCGACCTCGCTGCTCGACGCCTACGAACCCGGCCGCGCCCGCTTCTTCGCCTCGCCCACCCGCACCCTCCTCGCCCACGGCATACGGGCCGAAGTGCCGCACGGCGACACCCCGCTGGCCCGGCGCGTGGCCGACACCCTCGACGCCCAGCTGCTCGCCGGCAACCCCGCACCGCTCGTCATGGGCGTCGTGCCCTTCGACCACACCGCCCCCGCCACGCTCGCCGTGCCGGAGGCCGTCCGCTGGGCGCCGCCGCTGGCCGAGGACCCGCTCGTCGCCCTGCCCGCCGCCGAGCCCGCCGCGGCCGACTGGGACATCCGGCCCGTCCCCGAGCCCGCCGGCTACGGCAGCGCCGTCGCCGAGGCCGTACGCCGCATGAAGCGCGGCGACTTCAGCAAGGTCGTCCTCGCCCGCACCCTGGAGCTGCGCTCCTCCCGCGACCTCGACCTGCCGGGGCTGCTGCAGCGCCTGGCCCGCCGCGACCCGGCCGGCTACACCTTCGCCCTGCCCTCCGGCCCCGGCCGCACCCTGCTCGGCGCCAGCCCCGAGCTGTTGGTCTCCAGACGCGGCGGGCGTCTCGTCGCCAACCCGCTCGCCGGCTCCACGCCCCGCAGCGCCGACCTCGCCGAGGACGTCCGCCGCGCGGCCGCGCTCCTGGAGTCCGAGAAGGACCTGCACGAGCACGCCGTCGTCGTGGACGCCGTCCGCGAGGCCCTCGCCCCCTACTGCCGCACCCTCGACGTGCCCGCGCGCCCCACGCTCGTACGGACCGCCGCCATGTGGCACCTGTCCACGACCGTCACCGGCGAACCGGCCGACCCCGCCGTCTCCGCACTCGAGCTGGCCTGCGCCCTGCACCCCACCCCGGCCGTGTGCGGCACCCCCACCGCCACCGCCCGCGAGGTCATCGGCGAGCTCGAGCCCTTCGACCGGGGCGCCTACACCGGCATGGTGGGATGGGGCGACGCCAGCGGCGACGGCGAATGGGTCGTCACCATCCGCTGCGCCGAGGCCGAGGAGCGCACGCTGCGCCTCTTCGCCGGCGCCGGCGTCGTCGAGCAGTCCTCGCCGGAGGCCGAGACGGCCGAGACCGGCGCCAAGTTCCAGACGTTCCTGCAGGCAGTGGGGGTAGACCAGTGACCGAGCCGACCACCGACGCGCCGGGCTACCCGGACGCGTTCGCCGAGCGCTACCGCGCCCTGGGCTATTGGCGTGGCGAAACGTTCGGGCAGATGCTGCGCGACCGCGCCGAGAAGCACCCGGACCGGGTCGCGATCGTGGATCCCGCCGGTGCCGGCCGCCGCTGGACCTACGGCGAGCTCGACGTCCGCGCCGACCGGCTGGCCGCCGGCCTGCTCGCCCGGGGCATCGGCAAGGGCGACCGCGTCGTCGTCCAGCTCCCGAACGTCGCCGAGTTCTTCGAGGTGATCTTCGCCCTCTTCCGCATCGGCGCCCTCCCCGTCTTCGCCCTGCCTGCGCACCGCGAGACCGAGATACGCCACTTCTGCTCCTTCACCGAAGCCGCCGCCTACGTCATCGCCGACGTCGCCGAGGGCTACGACTACCGGAAGCTGGCCGCCACGGTCCGCGCCGACGTACCCACCCTCCGGCACGTCTTCGTCGTCGGCGAGCCCGGCGAGCACACCGCCCTGGCCGACGTCCCCGCCGAGCCGGTCGCCATCGAGGACGCCCCCCAGCCGCACGAGCTGGCCTTCCTCCAGCTCTCCGGCGGCTCCACCGGCGTGCCCAAGCTCATCCCGCGCACCCACGACGACTACATCTACTCGCTGTGGGGCTCCAACGAGATCTGCGCGGTCGACGAGAACAGCGTCTACCTGTGCTCGCTGCCCGCGGCCCACAACTTCCCCCTGAGCTCGCCCGGCACGCTGGGCGCCCTCTACGCCGGCGCCCGCGTCGTCCTGGCCCCGCGCCCGAGCCCGGACGTCGCCTTCCCGCTCATCGAGCGCGAGCGCGTCACCCTCACCGGCCTCGTACCGCCGCTGGCCCTGGTGTGGACCGAGGCCGCGACGGCCGGCGAGTACGACCTCTCCAGCCTCGAGGTCCTCCTCGTGGGCGGCGCGAAGTTCAGCGAGGAGGCCGCCCGCCGCGTCCGGCCGGCGCTCGGCTGCACCCTCCAGCAGGTCTTCGGCATGGCGGAGGGCCTGGTGAACTACACCCGGCTCGACGACCCCGAGGAGACCATCGTCACCACCCAGGGCCGCCCCATCTCGCCCGACGACGAGGTCCGCGTCGTGGACGACGAGGACAACGACCTGCCCGTGGGCGCGACCGGACACCTCCTCACCCGCGGCCCGTACACCATCCGCGGCTACTGGCGGGCGCCCGAGCACAACGCCGCCTCCTTCACCGCCGACGGCTTCTACCGCACCGGCGACGTCGTACGGCTCACCGACAGCGGCCACATCGTCGTCGAGGGCCGGGCGAAGGACCAGATCAACCGCGGCGGCGAGAAGGTCGCGGCCGAGGAGATAGAGAACCACATCCTCGCCCACCCCGCCGTCCACGACGTCGCCGTCGTCTCGATGCCCGACGACTACCTCGGCGAGCGCACCTGCGCGTACGTGGTGCTGCGCGAGGGCGCCGAGCCGGTGAAGTCCATCACGGTCAAGAAGTTCGTCCGCGAGCGCGGGCTCGCCGCCTTCAAGGTCCCCGACCGCGTCGAGTTCGTCGACGCCTTCCCGCAGACCGGCATCGGCAAGGTCTCCAAGAAGGACCTCCGCGCGGCCATCGCCGCCCGCCTGCGCGACACCGCCGCCGCACAGCACTGAGAAAGGCCCCACACCACCATGGCGCTCCCTGCCATCGCCCCCTATCCCATGCCCACCGAGGCCGACCTGCCGGCCAACAAGGTGGACTGGACCGTCGACCCGGACCGCGCGGTCCTGCTCGTGCACGACCTGCAGAACTACTTCATGGACGCCTTCACCGCCGGCGCCTCGCCCGTCACCGAACTGCTGGCGAACATCGGACGGCTGAAGAAGGACTGCGCACGCCTGGGCGTCCCGGTCGTCTACTCCGCCCAGCCCGGCGGCCAGAGCGCCGCCGAGCGCGGCCTCCAGCAGGACTTCTGGGGCCCCGGCCTGCCCGACGACGCCCGCGCCAAGGCCATCGCGGAGGCCGTCGCCCCGGAGGAGGGCGACACCGTCCTCACCAAGTGGAAGTACAGCGCGTTCGTCCGCACCGACCTCGCCGAGCGCATGGCGGCACAGGGCCGCGACCAGCTGATCATTGTCGGTGTGTACGCCCACATCGGTGTCATGATGAGCGCCTGCGACGCGTGGATGCGCGACATCCGGCCCTTCCTCGTCGCCGACGCCGTCGCCGACTTCTCCGCGGAGGACCACGCGATGGCACTGCGCTGGGCGGCCGCCAAGTGCGCGGTCGTCACCACCACCGACCGCGTCTTCGAAGGAAAGTGACTCCCGTGGCACTCACGCTCGAACAGATCCGCGCCGACGTCGCCGACGTACTGGGCGAGGACCCCGCCGACATCCCCGACGACGAGAACCTCGTGGACTACGGCCTCGACTCCGTCCGCATCATGACCCTCGTCGAGCGCTGGCGCCGCGACCACGGCACCGAGGTCACCTTCGTCGACCTCGCCGAGAAGCCGGCCATCGAGCAGTGGGCACCGTTGCTGGGGGCCCGGGCATGACCGTCCCCGCACTGGAGCGGCCCCTCGGCACCGCCGCCCCCTCCCGGCGCCCGGCGCCGCGGGGCGGCTGGCCGCTGACGGCCGCTCAGGCGGGCATGTGGCACGCCCAGGCCCTCGACCCGGACAGCCCCGCCCTCAACACCGCCGAGTACCTCGACATCCACGGCGCCATCGACCCGCGGCTGTTCGCCGAGGCCCTGCACCGCACCGTCGGCGAGGCCGACGCCCTGCGCGTCCGGATCACCGACACCCCCGCCGGGCCCCGCCAGCTGCCCCTCGACATCCCCGCCCCCGGCCACGGCTTCCCGCTGCACACCGCCGACCTGCGCGAGCGCGCGGACGCCCAGGCCGCGGCCCTGGCCTGGATGCGCGCCGACTGCGCCACCCCCTTCGCCCCGGCCGCCGGACCGCTGTTCGCGCACGCCCTGTTCCGCGTCGGCGACCACCGCTGGCTGTGGTACCACCGCGCCCACCACGCCGTCCTCGACGGCTACGGCCACTCCCTGATCGCCCGCCGCGTCGCCGAGACCTACACCGCCCTCGCCGCCGGCGCCGACCCCGGCCCGAGCCCCTTCGGCCGGCTCGCCGCCCTCGTCGAGGAGGACACCGCCTACCGGGCCTCGGCCGGCTACGAACGCGACCGCGACCACTGGCTCGGCCACCTGGCGGACAGGCCCCGCGTCCCCACCCTCGCCGGCCGCACCGCCCCGCCCTCCCGCACGTCCCTGCGGCACTCCGCGCACCTGGACCCCACGGCGAGCGCCCGGCTGCGGGAACTGGCCGCCTCGGTCCGCGCCACCTGGCCCGATGTGCTCCTGGCCGCACAGGCCCTCTACCTCGCCCGCGCCACCCGCGGCGAGGACGTCGTCCTGGGCCTGCCCATGATGGGCCGCATGGGCTCCGTCGCCCTGCGCGTGCCCGGCATGGTCATGAACGTCCTGCCGCTGCGCTTCACCGTGGCCCCGGACGCCACCTTCGCCGAGCTCACCCGCCAGGCCGACCTCGGCATCCGCGCCGCCCGCCGCCACCAGCGCTACCGCGACGCCGACCTGCGCCGCGACGCCGCCGCCGGGAACCGCGCGCCCACCGGCCCGCTCGTCGGCCCCCTGGTGAACGTCATGCCCTTCGACTACGGACTGACGTTCGCCGGCGCCCCCTCCGAGGCGCACAACGTCTGCGCCGGGCCCGTCGAGGACCTCAACATCAACATCTACGACCGGGCCGACGGCTCCGGGCTGCGCATCGACTACGACGCCAACCCCGCCCTCTACGACGACGCCGAAATCGCCGCCCACCAGCGGCGCTTCCTCGACCTGCTCACCCGCATCGCCGGCAGCGACCCCCACCGGCCGCTCTCCACCATGGGACTGGCCACCGGCGAGGAGCGCGAGCGCGTCCTGGGCGAGTTCAACGACACCGCCGTCGCCCTGCCCCCGACGACCCTGATCGGCCCCGTCGAGGCCCGGGCCGCCCGCACCCCCGGCGCCCTCGCGCTGATCGCGGACGGTCGGCGCCTGACCTACGCGGAGCTCAACTCCCGCGCCAACCGCCTCGCGCGCCACCTCATCGGCCTGGGCCTGCGCCCCGGCGCCCGGGCGGCCGTGGCCCTGCCACGCTCCACCGAGCTGGTCGTCGCCCTGCTGGCCGTCCTCAAGACGGGCGCGGCGTATGTGCCCCTCGACCCCCGCGACCCGCACGCCCGCCTCGCGCCCCTGCCCGGGGCACCCGCGCCCGTGTGCGTCCTGACGGACACCGCCGGCCGGGCGGCACTGCCGGGCGACGCGCCCACGGCCGTGGCACTGGACGACCCGGCGCTCACGGCGGAGCTCGCCGGGCAGCTGCCCACCGACCCCGGCCGCGCGCTCACCCCCGCCCACCCCGCGTACGTCCTGCACACCACCGGACCCACGGGCGGCCCCCAGGACGTCGTCGTCCCCCACCGCGCCGCCGACAACCGGCTGCGCTGGATGCAGGACCAGTACCGGCTCAGCCCCGGGGACCGGGTACTGCAGCGGACCGGCACCGGCGCCGACGCGCCCGTGTGGGAGTTCCTGTGGCCGCTGAGGGCGGGCGCCACCCTCGTCCTCGCCGGGCCGGACGCCCACCACGACCCGGCCGCCCTGGCCCGTACGATCCGCGAACACGACGTCACCACCGCCCACTTCGCGCCGTCCGCGCTGGCCCGCTTCCTGGCCCGGGCGGAGGCGGCGCACTGCACCGGGCTGCGCCGCGTCCTGTGCGGCGGCGAGGCCCTGCCGCGCGAGACGGTGAACCTCCTGCACCGGGTCCTGCCCGGCGCCCGGTTGCACCACCTCTACGGTCCGGCGGAAGCCGCCGCCGGCATCGCCCACCACCGGTGCGAACCGGCGGAGTCCACCGCGCCCGTACCGCTGGGACGGCCCGTGTGGAACACCCGGCTGTACATCCTCGACACCGCCGGACAGCCCTGCCCGCCCGGCGTCACCGGCGAGCTGTACGTCGCCGGCGACCGGCTGGCGGACGGCCACGCCGAGGGCTTCGTCACGGACCCGTTCGGCCCGGCCGGCGCGCTCATGTACCGCACCGGCGACCTGGCCCGCTGGCGGGAGGACGGCGACGCCGAGTACGCCGGCCGCGCCCCGGCCGGCGAGGGCCGGCCCGGCGACCGCACGGCGGTCGCCCCTGTGACCCCGGCCTCGGCGGATGCCGCCGCCGAGGCCGGTCCTACGGCACCCGGGCACCCGGGGGAGCGGGACCGATGCGCCTGAGGGTGCTCGGCCGCGATCCGCTGCCCGGGCCGTGGCCGGCGGGCGGCGGATCGCCGCACGCCTGGCTGCTGCACATCGCGGCGGACGGCGCCCGCTACCGCGACGACGTGCTGGACGCGCGGGAGCTCGCCCGCGCCGCCGCCTTCGTACGGCCGCTGCACCGGGAGCGCTTCGTGGCCGCGCACGCGGGGCTGCGCCACCTGCTGGGCGCCTACCTGGGCCTGGACCCGGCGGCCGTCGGGCTGACCCGGCAGCCCTGCCCCGGCTGCGGCGGGCCGCACGGCCGCCCGGCCGTCGCCGTCGCGGGGGAGGTGCCGCCGCTGCACTTCAACCTCTCGCACGCGGGGGACCTGGCGCTGTTCGCGTTCGCCGACGCCCCGGTGGGCGCGGACGTCGAGGAGGTCCAGCCCCCGTCCGTGGCGGCCGAGGTGGCGCGGGTCCTGCACCCGGCCGAGATCGCCGAACTCGACGCGCTGCCCGGCGCGGAGCGCCCGGTGGCCTTCGCCCGCTGCTGGACCCGCAAGGAGGCCTACCTCAAGGGCACGGGCCGGGGGCTGTCCGAGAACCCGTCGGTGACCTACGTCGGCACGGGGCCGCGTCCGGCGTCGCCACCCGGCTGGACGCTGTGCGACACCGACGCCGGGCCGGGATACGCGGCGGCGGTGGCCCTCTCCACGGGGTGACCGTCCGCCACCGCCCTTTTACCGTTTCTCGTACTCGTACGATGGAACGGGAGCGGTACGGAAAAGGGGCCTCGACATGACCGCAGGCTTTGATCCGGAAAGGACGGCAGCCACGCCGTTCCGGCGTGTAGGAATAGCGGCAGAGCATGAATCCCCGGAGAATCCGCGCGGCTGCGAAGTGCGGGTCGCACTGACCCCGGACGCTGTGAACGCGCTGGTCAGACGCGGTTGCGAGGTCGCCGTCGAGCGCGGCGCCGGGGTCGCGACGGGATATTCCGACGCCGCCTACGCGGCGGCCGGCGCGACCGTCGAATCACGGGACACCCTCTACCGGTCGAAAGACCTGGTCATCAAACTCAAAGGGCCCGCCCACGACGACCTGGCGCGCATGGAATCCGGCTCGAGCCTGCTCTGCATGGCGCATGTACGGTCCATTCCGCAACGCGCGGCCGTCGCCGAGAAAAACGCGGTGAACATCATCGCGATGGAATTGATACGCGAAAGCCCCGGATTTCTCCCGGACACCTACCTCCGCGGCCGGCTGGCCATGGAACAGATGATGGCCGGGGCCTCGGCGCGCTCCGGTCCGTGGGCGCCCGCCGCCCGCTCCCTCGCCCTCGTCGGCTTCTCCGAGGACGCCTTCGGTGCCCTGCAGTACGCCGCCCGGCTCCGGCCGCGCTCCCTCCAGGTGCTCCCGGCACATCCCCCGCCCGACCTGGACCCCGCCGTCCTCGCCATCGGGGCCGAGCAGCTCGGGGAGATCGCCGCGGCGCTTCCGTCGTACCGCGTGGAGGAGTACCGGGCCGGCCTGGCCCTGCGGGGGGACGGCAGGAGAAGGATCCAGTGCCTGCACGAGACCGGACGGGCCGGCGCCCGCTTCGGCATCGACCTCGTCCTGCGGCGCAACCGGCACATCCCGGGACCCGCCGGCATCAGGACCACCATCCTCGGCTACGGCAACGTCGCCTTCGGCGCCCTCGACGAATGCGTCCGCAGCGGCGTGAGCGCCGTCGACATCCTCACCAAGCGGACCACCGCCCGACCGTCCGTCCGCCGCTACCTGCGCTCCAGCGACCTCATCATCAACGGGGCCGAGCTGCCGGCACGGTGGCGCGGTACGCGCTACCTCATCACCGAGGACGACCTGAGGTTCGTCCTGCGCCCCGGCACGGTCGTCGTCGACCTGGTGGGCGGCTGCGCCACCAACCGCACCGCCGTGGAACCGATCGTCGAGTGCACCGACCCCGCCGAGCCGTACATCGTCCGCAACGGCGTCTGCCTGGCGTCCGTCTGGGGCTGGCCCCTCCTGGGATTCCGGAGGGAGTCCGCGGAGCGCTACAGCCGGCAGATCACCGACGTCCTGCTCGGCGAGGAGGGGCTGATCGACGGGCCGGCCGCCGCGTCCCCCGGCATCCAACGCGCCTTCGTGGCAGGCCCGATGGTGTCCGGGCCGCTGTCCGGGCGGCCCTCTTCCCAGTAGATGGCACTCAGTGCCAGACTCTGGGGATGATCAAGCGATCGACCGAGGCGACGGACCACGTCTGGGCGCTGCTCGGCGGCGACCCCGCCCGCACGGCGGCCGTCCACTTCGGCGGGCCGGCAGGCACGCTCCAAGCACGGCTCCCCGTACGGGAGATGGCCCGGTCGACCGTGGCGGTCTGCGCCCTGGCCGCAGCCGAGCTGGCCGCCGCGCGGCGCGGCGGCGGCCCGCTCCCGGCCGTACGTGTCGACGACGGCGCCGTGGCGGCCGCCTTCGTCAGCGAACGCCACCTGCGCGTCGCCGGCCGGGCCGCCACCCCCTTCGCGCCGCTCTCCCGCTTCTGGCGCACCGCCGACGGCTGGCTGCGCACCCACGCCAACTACCCCCACCACCGGGCCCGGCTCCTGGCCGCCCTCGGGCAGCCGGACGCCGGCGCCGACGGGGACGAGGCCCTGGCCGCCCGCGTCGCCGACGTCCTCGCCGCCCGCGAGGCCGCGCAGGCGGAAGAGGAGATCCACGCGGCCGGCGGGCTGGCCGTCACCGTGCGCACCCCGCACGAGTGGGCCGTCCACCCGCAAGGGGCCGCCGTCGCGCAGCGGCCCCTGCTCTCGCTCGAGCGGATCGCGGACGCCGCCGTGCGTACGCCCGGCGGTGGGAGCGGCGGGCCGCCCGCGCTTCCCGCCGAGGGGCTGCGCGTGCTCGACCTGACCCGGGTCATCGCCGGCCCCGTCGCCACGCGCACCCTCGCCCTGCTCGGCGCGGACGTGCTGCGTGTCGATTCCCCATCCCTGCCGGAGAGTCAGGAGGCCCACGACGACACAGGGTTCGGCAAGCGCTCCACCACGCTCGACCTCGCCCGGGCCGCCGACCGCGCCACCTTCGAGGAGCTGCTCGCCACCGCCGACGTCGTCGTGACCGGCTACCGGCCCGGCGCGCTGGACCGGCACGGCCTGTCGCCGCAGGCCCTGGCCGAGCGGCGGCCCGGGCTGGTCATCGGCCAGTTGAGCGCCTGGGGCACGTACGGGCCCTGGGGCGGGCGGCGCGGCTTCGACAGCCTGGTGCAGGCCGCGTGCGGCATCGCCGCCGTCGAGGCCGGGCCGGACAACCGGCCCGGCGTGCTGCCCGCCCAGGCCCTGGACCACGGCACCGGGTACCTGCTGGCCGCCGCTGTGCTGCGGGGCCTCACGGACCAGCGGACGGTGGGGGGTACGTACCTGGCGCGGCTCGCTCTCGCGCAGACCGCGGCGTGGCTGGCTCGTTCTGTGGGGCGCGACGAGCAGGACGCGTCGCCGACGGGTGCCTATGAGGTGGAGCCCTGGTTGCTGGAGCGTCCTGGGCCGTTGGGGCCGGTGCGGTACGCGCGCTCGCCCGTCGCCTTCGACGGTCGGTCGCTCGACTGGGCCCGGCTTCCGGGGCGTTGGGGTGCCGACGCGCCTGTCTGGGGCGGGGACCAGGGACCGCACCGTCCCGGTCCCGCCCGCCGGTTCGTTCCGGCCGAGCGGGGAACCGATCATGAAGGGCGCCGACCGCACGGCCGCCCGTAATCCGCCTGTGAGAAGTCGAGGTTGCCGTGGCCACTACCGTTCGACCCGCTGTCCTGGCGCTGCCGGCGGCGCGTCTGGGGAGCGAGAATCCCTTGCCTCCGCTCCTGCCCCCTCGTGACGTGCATCAGGACATGCGAGCTGTCGATGCTCTGCCCGTCGACATGGTGCGGCAGATGCGGTACGCGCCCCTGCGTTCCTTGTTGCCTGTGCGTCGGCTCGATGATTACGGGCGTGAGCGCCACCCCGCCGAATTCGACGCGGTCGTTCTGGAGAACGACCGGCTGCGCGTCACCGTCCTGCCCTCGCTCGGCGGTCGCGTGCACTCCCTCCAGCACAAGCCGACCGGCCGATCGCTCCTCTACACCAACCCCGTGCTCCAGCCCGCCGGCTTCGCCCTCAACGGCGCCTGGTTCTCCGGCGGCATCGAATGGAACATCGGCGCCACCGGGCACTCCACCCTGGCCGTCGCCCCGCTGCACGCCGCCCGCGTCCCCGCGCCGGACGGTGGTCACATGCTGCGGCTGTGGGAGTGGGAGCGGCTGCGCGACCTGCCCTTCCAGGTCGACCTCTGGCTGCCCGAAGGCTCCGACTTCCTGTACGTCGGCGTGCGCGTGCGCAATCCGCACGACCGGCCCGCGCCCGTGTACTGGTGGTCCAACACCGCCGTGCCCGAGGGGCCGCGCACCCGCGTCCTCGCCCCGGCCGACACCGCCTGGCACTTCGGGCACGAGCGTGCCCTGCGGCACGTCCCGGTGGGTACCGACGGCACGTATCCGCTGCGTGCGGAGCGGCATGGCGATTTCTTCTACGACCTTCCCGAAGGGGAACGGCGGTGGATCGCCTCCCTGGACGAGGACGGGCGGGGGCTCGTGCAGACCTCCACCGATCTGCTGCGGGGGCGCAAGCTCTTCTTCTGGGGTACGGGAGCCTCCGGCCGGCGGTGGCAGCGCTGGCTCACCGAGCCCGGCACCGGCGGCTACGCCGAGATCCAGGCGGGGCTCGCCCGTACCCAGTTCGAACATCTGCGGCTGGAGGCGGGCGGCGAGCTGGCGTGGCTCGAGGCGTACGGGCCGCTGGCGGCCGACCCCGGCCGGGTCCACGGGGCCGACTGGGCGGCCGCCCGCGCCGAGGTCGCCGGGCGGCTGGAGGAGGCCCTGCCGCGGGCCACCGTGGACGCCGCGTACGCCGCCTGGCGGCCGTACGCCGACCACGAGCCCGGGGAGACGCTGGCCACCGGTTCGGGATGGGGCGCCCTGGAAGTCGAGCGCGGCGGGCTCGACCTGCCCGGCACACCGTTCCGGGCCGCGACCCTGGGCGCCGAACAGGCGCCGTGGCTACGACTGTTGCGCACCGGAGCCTTCGCCGAGGACGGCCCCGAGCCCGGCCCCTCCCTGGTCTCACCGCCCTGGCGGGAACTGCTGGAGGCCGCCGAGCCCGGGCCGTCCGCCGCCTACCACCTCGGCATCGCCCAATGGCACGCCGGCGACCGCTCGCAGGCCGTCCGCAGCTGGGAGCGCGCCCTGCGGGCCGGGCTGACCTGGCCCGCCCTGCGCGCCCTGGCCGCCGCCGACCAGGCGGACGGCCACCCCGAGCGGGCCGCCGACCGCTACGCCGCCGCCGTGACCGAGGCCCGCGCCGCCAGGGTCTCGCGCGCCGCCGCGACCGCGCTGGCGGGCGAGGCGGTCCCCGCGCTGCTGGACGCCGGGCGGGCCGACGACGCGGCCGCCGTGCTGGCGGCCGCGCCGCCCGCCGCCCGCGCCCACGGCCGCTTCCGGCTGCTGCGGGCCCGCGTCCTGCTCGCCCAGGGCGACGCGGCGGGTGCCCGCGCCGTCTTCGACGAAGGATTCGACATGGACGACGTGCGGGAGGGCGAGCACACCCTCGCCGAGGTCTGGTACGCCGTCGCCGAGCGCCTGGTGGCGGGGGAGGGCCCGGTCACCGAGGCCGTACGGGCCCGCGCCCGCGAGAGGCATCCGCTGCCGGCGCGGTACGACTTCCGTACGGGCTGAGGAGTCAGCCCGGGCGGCGGTCCACGTACTCGAAGACCGAGCCGTCCGGGTGGCGGGCCACCAGGTTCCGGCCGATCGGCGTCGGCAGCGGGCCCGCGATGATGTCGGCCCCCACCGCCTGGAGATCGGTGAGGGCCTCGTCCACGTCCGTGACGGCGACCGTCGCGGTGATCTTCCGCAGGACGGAGAGCTCCGCCTCCGGCCCGCTCATGAGGAAGAAACAGCCGACGGCCGCCACCGCCACCCCTCCGCGCCGGAAGCGCAGCGCCTCTTCCCCCGTCAGCCGTTCGTACACCGCGATCGCCGCTTCCAGATCGGCGACGCACACCCGTAGCGAAGTCCCCAGAATGTTCATGGAAGGCAGGCTAGTTGACCCTGCAGAGCAGTTCGCCGTTGAGTACGGAGAACCACGCGTCCTCGTGACGACCCCACTCCCGCCAGGCCCGGGCGATCGCCTCCAGGCCCTCCCGGTCGGTGTGGCCGCCCGCGAGCGCGAGGTCGGCGTAGGGGGAGGAGAGCGTGCGGTCCGCCCACAGGCCGCTCCACCAGGCGCGCCGTTCCTCGCCCGCGTAGCACCAGGCGCCCGCCGTCGCGGTGACGTCGGTCAGGCCCGCCTGCCGCGCCCAGGACAGCAGCCGGCTCCCGGCGTCCGGCTCCCCGCCCTGGGCGCGGGCCACCCGTACGTACAGGCGCTGCCAGTCCTCCAGGCCCGGCACGCGCGGGTACCAGGCCATGGCCGTGTAGACCACGTCGCGGACGGCGACGAGGCCACCGGGGCGGCACACACGGCGCATCTCGCGCAACGCGGCCACCGGGTCGTCGAGGTACTGGAGCACCTGATGGGCGTGGACGACGTCGAAGGAGCCGTCGGGGTAGTCCAGGGCACGTACGTCGCCGGTGGTGAACTCGGTGTTGTCCAGGCCCCGTTCACGGGCCGCCGCCCGGGCGTGCGCCAGGATGCCCGGGGCCGCGTCCAGGCCCGTCACCCGGCCCTGCGGGACCAGGGCCGCCAGGTCCGCGGTGATGCTGCCCGGACCGCAGCCGATGTCCAGGATGTGCTGGTGCGGCTTCAGCTCGGGCAGGAGATAGGCGGCCGAGTCGGCGGCCCTGCGCCTGCCGTGCGACCGCAGCACCGACTCGTGGTGGCCGTGGATGTAGACCGTGCCGGCCTCGTTCCGCTCGTTCCGTTCCTCGGGCATGGTGGTCCCTTCGCCGCCGGATGCAGTGGGCCTCTTCACGGTACGCACTGTTCTCGCATGGTGAGAAGCCCGTCCCGCGATACGGACGGCCCGTCACCCGCCCGCCCGTGTCGGCCCGCCGCGCACCCCGTGATCTGCGAAGGTGGACGGAAGACCCGCCGGGGTAGGTACGGAGGTACGTACGGATGCAGCAGGGCTCTGCGGCACCCCCCGCCCTCCCGGCGCCCGAGCGCCAACTGCCCGTCCTGCCGGAACTCGCCGCGCGCCTGGCCGAAGCCGCCGGCCGCCCGGGACCGGAACCCCCCGGCGGCGGCCCCGACCTGCGCACCGCCGCCTGCGCCTACTGGGCCCGGCGCGGCCTGCACACCGCCCCCGAGTACGTCCTCGCCGGCCCCGGCCCCCGGCCCCTGCTGCTGGCCCTGTTCGCCTCGGCGGGCGGCGAGGTCCTGCTCAGCCGGCCCTGCGCCGCCTGGTACGGCCCGCTCGCCCGCCTCGCCGGCCGGCTCGCCTACCACGTGCCCGTACCGGCCGAATGCGGCGGCGTGCCCGACCCCTTCGCCTTGCTGGAGACGGTGCGGCGCATTCGCGCCGAAGGCGGGCGGCCCCGCTTCCTCGTGCTGTCCGTCGCCGACGACACCACCGGCACCGTGGCCCCGCCGGAGATCCTCCACGAGGTCTGCGAGGCCGCGGCCGCCGAAGAACTGACCGTCATCAGCGACGAGACCTGGCGCGACGTCCTGCACGACCCGCACGCCACGGTCTTCGTCGGACCCGCCGAGATGTACCCCGACCGCGTCGTCGTCCTCACCGACCTCGCCGGCCCCTTGATCCCCGGCGCCTGGCCCGTGGCCGTCGCCCGCTTCCCCGCCGGCGGCGCCGGGCCGGCCCTGCGCGCGCGGGCCGCCTCGCTCCTGACGGCCCTGGGGGCCGAACTGCCGCCGCCCGTCGCGGCCGCGGCCCGCTGGGCGCTGACCGAACCCGGGCCCGTACGCGAGCGCACCACCGCCACCGCACGGCTGTACGGGGCGCTGGGCGTCGCGGTCCGCGAGCGGCTGGACGCCGCCGGGGTGCTCTGCCGGCCGCCGCAGACCGGCCCCCACCTCTACGCCGACCTCGGCGAACTGCGCGACGCCCTCGCCGCGCGCCGCATCACCGACTCCGTCGAACTGGAGGGCTATCTCGGGGCCGTCCTCGGCCATCCCGTCCCCGGGGGGCACCGCTTCGGCGACGCGCCGGACGCGCTGCGGGTCCGGCTCTCCACGGCGCCGCTGCTGGGCGCCTCCGAGGAGGCGCGGCAGCGCGCCCTGGACGCGGCCGACCCGGTGGCGGAGCCGGATGTCGCGGAGGCGTTGTCCACTTTTGGATCGGCGTTCAGTGAACTCGCCGGTATCTGATCTACCGTCGAGCGGTGAGCGTGCCGCGGTGCCCCCGCCCGGGCCCGCCTGCCGCACCGCCCAGGTTCCGGTTCCCCACGAATGGAGCCCCAGATGACCGAACAGACCGAGCGGCCCCTCGCACAGCCGCGCCCCCTCGGCGAGATCCGCTCCTGGCCCCGGTCGTTCGCCGACCGCCTCACCGCGCCGCTGCCGGGCGTGCGCGCCCTGGCCCGCCTCGCCCGCGAGGGCCGGCTGCGGCCGAGCGCCGAGGCGCTGCTGGAGCTCTCCGAGCTGCCCTTCGAGCCCGGCCCGCTGCCGGCCGTCGACGCCGCCTCGCTCGCCGTCACCTGGGCGGGGCACGCCAGCTGGGTCCTGCGCGTGGGCGGGCTCACGGTCCTGACCGACCCGGTCTGGTCCCGCAGAATCCTCGGCACCCCCGCCCGGGTCACCCCGGTGGGAGTGGCGTGGGAGGACCTGCCGAGGATCGACGCCGTCGTCATCAGCCACAACCACTACGACCATCTCGACGCCCCCACCCTCAAGCGGCTGCCCCGCGACACCCACCTCCTCCTCCCCGCCGGCCTGGCCTCCTGGGCGCGCCGCCGCCGCTTCACCCGCGTCACCGAACTCGACTGGTGGGAGGCCGTGGAGCTGCCCGGCCCGGCCGGCCCGGTCCGCTTCGACTTCGTCCCCGCCCACCACTGGAGCAAGCGCACCCTGACCGACACCTGCCGCTCACTGTGGGGCGGCTGGGTGCTCACCGCGCCGGGCGGGCGGCGCGTGTACTTCGCGGGGGACACCGGCTACGGCTTCTGGTTCGAGCGGATCGGCCGCCGCTACCCCGGCATCGACGTGGCGCTGCTGCCCATCGGCGCCTACGACCCGCGCTGGATGCTGGGGACGGTGCACACCGACCCCGAGGAGGCCGTACGCGCCTGCCAGGACCTGGGGGCCCGGGTGATGGGGGCGATGCACTGGTCGACCTTCCTGCTGTCCGCCGAGCCGCCCATGGAGCCGCTGCGGCGGGTGCGCGCGGCCTGGGAGGCGGCGGGGCGGCCCCGGGAGGACCTGTGGGACCTGCCGGTGGGGGCCTCGCGGGTGCTGCCGGCCCTGTGACGCGCCGCTACCCGCTCCAGGCGAAGGTGAAGCGGTTGGCGCCGTGGCCGGTGCAGGTCAGGAACGAGGGGAAACGGCTGGCCCGGGTGTCGACGCCCACGACACCGGTCGGCTCGTCGTAGGTGAAGTACACCGATCCGTTCGCCACGACCTCCTCCCCGCGCCGCACGACGAGCTGCACCGGCACGCCCTCCCTGATGCCGAAGTCCCGGGCACCGGCGCCGGATTCCAGGTGGACGTCGAGGCCGTCCGGGGCGCGCAGGAACCGCAGCGTGACCGCCCGGGCCGGATCCGGCACGGCGGCGAGGTCCACCCGGACCGCCCGGCCCCTGGGCCCGTCGGGCGCGGCCACCGCCAGGCTGTGGAAGCCGCCGGCCGCCACCAGCATGACGTTCTCGCCCTTCGCCGCCGTGAGGATGCCCGACACCTGCCCGTCGCCGTCCTTGCCGGCGCCCAGCAGCGCGCCGTCCCGCGTCACCACGAGACTGTGCAGATAACCCGCGGCGATCGCGGCGATCTTCCGGCCCTGAGCGGCCCTGAGGATGCCCGACACCTGGTGGTTGCCGTCCCGGCCGGCGGCCAGCAGCCGGCCGTCGTCGGTCAGTGCCAGGCTCTGCAGGGCGGCCGCCGCGACGGCGACGACCTTGCTGCCCTCGGCCGCCTCCAGGATGCCGGACACCTGCCCGTCCTCGTCCCGCCCGGCGGCCAGCAGCCGCCCGTCCCGGGTCGCCGCCAGGCTGTGGAAGTCACCGGCGGCCACCGCCGCGACCTGCCCGCTCCTGGCCGCCGCGAGGAGCCCAGAGACCTGCCGGTCACCGTCGTGGCCGGCGCCCAGGAGGGTCCCGTCGTCGGTCACCGCCAGGCTGTGCACGCAGCCGGCCGCCACGGCGGTGACCTTCTGGCCCCGGGCGGCCTCCAGGAGGCCCGACACCTGCCGGTTGTGGTCCTTGCCCGCGGCCAGCAGCCGCCCGTCGCGGGTGACGGCCAGGCTGTGGAACCCGCCGCCGGCCACCACCGCCGCCCGGTGGCCGCGCGCGGCCGCGAAGATGCCCGACACCTGCTCGTAGTCGTCCAGCCCCGCCGCGATCAGCCGCCCCTCCTCGGTCACCGCCAGGCTGTGATAGCCGCCCGCCGCCACGGCGACGACCTTCCTGTCCCGCGCCCCGCGCACGATCCCCGGCACCTGCCCCTGAAGGCTCAGCCCCGCGGCGAACAGCTGCCCGCCGGCGCGGGTCGGTACGACCGCCATGAGCCCTCCTGTCGATTGCGACACGGTGAGGTCCACGCTGGTCGCTCGCACGGGCGGCGGCACGCGAGGCAAGGCCGAACAGGTGAGCGCCGCCCGGCGCCCTCAGCGCAGCCGGCGCCGCAGCGTCGGCACCGCGCCCACCGCCAGGGTCAGCAGCACCGCCGCCACCACGCCCTCCCACGGCCGGGCGAACAGCGCGCCGCCCACCACCCCGATGACCTGGTACGTGGCCGCCCACGCCAGGCACGCGGGGAAGTCCCCGCGCGCGAAGCGCGCCGCCGGCACGCGCGCGAGCAGACAGGCCAGCATCACCGGGACGCGCCCGGCGGGCACCAGCCGGGACAGCACGAGCACGGTCACCCCGTTCTCCTCCAGCCGCGCCCGCGCCTGCGCCAGCCGCTCGGGCGCGGCCCGTTCGCGCAGCCGCCGCAGCCAGCGCGAACCGCCTCGCGAGCCGACGCCGCGCTCGCCCAGCCAGTACAGGCCCATGTCGCCGAGGAAGGCGGCGGACGCGGCGACGAGGAAGACCCACAGCAGCGAGAACGGCGAGCTCTGGTGGAACGCCACCACCGCCGCGGAGCTCACCAGCGCCCCCGTCGGCACGACGGGCACCAGCGCCCCGAGGACCACCAGCACGAACAGGGAGGGATAGCCGACCGCCTGCTGCGTCGACTCCGGCGGCACGGACCGTTGCGCCGCCTCCGCCACCATCCCCGCGAGGACCGCCGTCACGGCCGCACCGACTCGCCGTGCGCCGGCCGGTGGACGGCCGTCCCGGGCGCGTACCGGGCCGCCTGCCGGGCGAACTCCTCGCCGGGCGCGTGGAATTCGTACGGCCGCACCGCGTCCATGCCGATCGGCCAGAACGTGCCGTAGTGCACCGGCACCGCGCTGCGGGCCCCCAGCAGGGCCAGCGCCCGCGCGGCGCGGCGCGCGTCCAGATGGCCGTGGCCCAGGAACGGCCCCCAGCCGCCCACCGGCAGCAGCGCCACGTCCACCGGGCCGACCTCGTCGGCCATCGACGCGAAGTAGGCCGTGTCCCCGGCGAAATACGTGCTCGCCGCGCCCCGCACCACATACCCCAGGGCCGGCGCCCGGTGCGGCCCGCACGGCAGGCGCCGCCCGTCGTGCTCGGCACGCACCGCCTTCACCCGCACCTCCCCGACCGCCACCTCGTCCCCGGGCGCGGCCTCGGTGACCGCCAGCCGGCGCTCGGCCGCCAGCCGGCGCAGGCCGCGCACGGCGGCGGCCGCGCCGCGCGGCACGATCAGGGCGGTGCCGGGGGCGAGCCGGGCCAGCGACGGCAGATGCAGATGGTCGGCGTGCAGATGGGAGACCAGCACCACGTCCGCGACGGCCGCCTCGGGCGGCGGCACGGCACCCCTGCGGCGGCGCAGGTGCGCCAGCCGCCGCCCGAAGAGCGGATCGGTCAGGACCCGGACGCCGGAGTCCTCCACCGTCACGGTGGCATGTCCCCACCAGGTGATTTCCATGGGCGCGTTCGGCACGTTACGAGCGTGCCTCGAGAACGTGCACGCACAGCGGAATCCCGTACGCCGGATGCGTCGTCTCGCGCTCCCGGCGCATGCCGAGCTTGCGCACGACCCCCTCGGCGGCGGTGTTGCCGACGGCGTGCACGCTGACGACTCTCGCCAGCCCCCGGTCCCGCAGCGCGAAGTCCAGCACTGCCCGCGCCGCCTCGGTCGCCAGCCCCTGTCCCCAGAACGGCCGCCCGAGCCGCCACCCGAGCTCCACGGCCGGCAGGATCTCGGGCAGGAAGGCGGGCACCGACAGTCCCGCGAAGCCGGCCAGCCGGCGGCCGGCCCGGTACTCCACGGCGAAGAGCCCCACCCCGCGCTCCTCCCACTCCCGTTCCCACGCGGCGATCCGCTCCTCGGTCTCCCGCCGGTCGCGCACCGACCCGTCCCCGATCCAGCGCATCACCTCCGGGTCGGCGTTGATGGCCGCCATGGGCGCGATGTCGTCCTCGCGCCAGCGGCGCAGCGTCAGTCGGGGCGTACGTAGGCAGGTCATGCCGCCATCCTGCCCAGCCGCCGGACCGAAGCCACCCCGGGCGACAGATCCGGCCACCGCGGCCGGAACACCCCCGAGGGGTCTAGGCTTTGAGGCGCAACGGTCATCGCGCGCAAGGGCTGGTCGGTCCCGGTGAGTGAACACACGTCCCCGCACGGACCGGAGCCGCAGGCCAGGGCGTGCCCGTGGTGCCACGGCTCCGGATACACCACGCGCGCGCTCGCCTACACCGTCGGCCCCCATCCGTTCAGGGGCCCGGCCGAGACCGTCCACCGCGCCGGCCAGTGCCCGCACTGCCGGGGCGCGGGCACCTACGACTCCGCCCTGGACCCCACGCTGGACCAGGCCCGCCGCCCGCCGCGGCCGCCCACGTGAAGTCGGGCCTCCGCCGCCTCCGGTGGCCGGAACCGGAGGTATCGTGACCGGATCCCTTCCGGAGTGATCCGGGCCACCCTGCCGCCCGGCGCGGCCGCCCTACCCTGCAGGCATGGGGCATCTGCGCAGCGTCGTCCGCCGTGCGGGCAGGCTGGTCAAGGAAAGATGGCTGGGGGCGGTCCTGCCCTGGGCCGTGTCCACCGTCACCATGCTCGCCCTCGCCGGCGTCCTGCCCGACTTCCGGCTGCGGCCCGCCGGCGGTGACGGCGCCGCCCGCTTCGTCCTCGCCGCCGCCCTGGGGGCCGGGGCCTTCGGACTGCTCACCGCCGTCGTCTGGCCGGTGCTCGTGCGCGCCTTCCTGCTCGTACCGGCCTGCGTCCTGGGTCTGCTGGTCTTCTTCCTCAACGGCTCGCTGCTGGTGACCGCCCTGGCCCTGGTCCCCGTCGGCGGGGGCACCGCCGAACCCGAGACCGCGGTCGTGGTCGCCGCCGTGGTCTCCGCCGCGTCCTCCGCGGCCGGGGGGTTCGTCGCCGTGCGCGACGACGGCGCCTACCGCCGCCGCCTGGCCCGCCTCGCCGACCGCAAGCGCCGCCGCCGGGGCCAGCCCACCGGCCGGCACTCCTCGCCCGGCACGGTCTTCCTGCAGCTCGACGGCGTCGGCCACGACGTCCTGTGCGAGGCGCTGCGCGAGCGGACCGGCGCCCGCGGCCGCCGCAAACCCCCGCTGATGCCGACCGTGGCCGCCTGGGCCGCCGACAGCCACCGCCTCACCCCCTGGCGCACCGACTGGTCCAGCCAGACCGGCGCCAGCCAGCTGGGCATCCTGCACGGCTCGAACGAGGACGTGCCCGCCTTCCGCTGGTACGAGAAGGAGACCGGCGAGGTGATCATCAGCAACCGCCCCGCCGGCGCCGCCGAGTTGCAGCGCCGCGCGGCCGCCCGCACCGGCGACCGCGGGCTGCTGAGCGCCGACGGCGCCAGCCGCGGCAACCTCTTCACCGGCGGCGCCGACCAGCTCGCGCTCGTCCTGTCGGTCGCCGCCCGGCGCGGCCGGCACAACCGCTCCCGGTCCGGGTACTTCGCCTACTTCTCCGACCCCGCCAACGCCACCCGCACCGCCGTCTCCTATCTCGCCGAGATCCTGCGCGAGATAGGCCAGTCCACGCGCGCGAAGTTCCACCGCGAGACCCCCCGCCTGGGCCGGGGCGGCCTCTACCCCTTCATCCGTGCCTTCGTGACCGTCGTCGAGCGCGACGTGATCGTCGCCGCCGTCATCGGCGACATCCTCTCCGGGCGCACCTCCGTCTACGCCGACCTCGTCGGCTACGACGAGGTCGCCCACCACTCCGGGCCGCGCGGCCGCGACACCCACCAGGTGCTGCGCGGGCTCGACCGCGCCGTCGCGCTGATCGCCAAGGTCACCGAGCACGCCCCGCGCCCGTACCGGATCGTGCTCCTCTCGGATCACGGCCAGAGCCCCGGGGAGACCTTCGCCGCCCGCTACGGGCTGACGCTCCAGGAGCTCGTACGCACCGGGCTGGGCGGCCCGGCCGGGGGGAGGGAACCGGTCGTGCTGGCCTCGGGCAACCTCGGCCTGGTGTCCTTCCCGGACCTGCCGGGGCGGGCGAGCCGCGAGGACATCGAGCGCGACCACCCGGGGCTGCTGCGCACGCTCGCCGACCACCCGGGGGTCGGCTTCCTGCTCGTACGCTCGGCGGAGCGCGGCCCGGTCGTGCTCGGCGCCGGCGGCGGCGAGCACTACCTGGACACCGGCGAGGGCGCCGAGCGCAGCCCGCTGCGCGGGCTGGGGCCCGGCGCGGTGGCGGCCGTCCGCCGGACCGCGGGCTTCCCGCACGCGGCGGACATCATGGTCAACTCCGCCTACGACCCGGTCACGGGCGAGGTGCACGCCTTCGAGGAGCAGATCGGTTCGCACGGCGGGCTGGGCGGCGAGCAGAGCCGTCCCTTCCTGCTGTGGCCGCGCGAGCTGAGCGCGCCGGTGCGGGAGGGCGAGGAGCTGGTCGGCGCCGAGGAGGTGCACCGCGTGCTGCGGCGCTGGCTGTGCGAGGCGAGTGGGCGACCGCAAATACCGGCCGGGACGGTTGCGGCCGAGCGGATTCCGCTTGAGTGTGCCCCGGTGGACGAATCACGGTCCGCGACCCCCGCGACAGCACCTTTTGCGGTCGAGGGCCCGGCCGTGCGGGACAAAAAATTCTAATTTTGCGCCTCGGCGGCCTGCGGTCAATATGTGCTGTCGCACATACCTGTGCTCTTGCATGGGTGTGCGATGTCGCCCCAGAATCGGCGACCTGCCCGCAGCACGAGAGGCGCACCTCCCATGCACGACTCCGACGGCGCACCCGCACGCCGTTTCGGCCTCCCCACCGCCATCACCCTGGTCATGGGGAACATCATCGGCGGCGGCATCTTCATGCTGCCCGCCTCGGTCGCCCCTTACGGCACGGTCAGCCTGCTGGCGTTCGGGGTCCTGACGATCGGCGCGATCGCGCTGGCCCTCGTCTTCGGCCGCCTCGCCGGACGCTTCCCGCGCACCGGTGGTCCGTATGTCTATGCACGCGAGGCGTTCGGCGACTTCGCCGGATTCCTGTCCGCGTGGTCCTACTGGACGATGACGTGGGTGAGCAACGCCGCCCTCGCCGTCGCCGGCGTGGGCTACCTCCACGTGCTCACCGGGGGCAAGGAGTCCAAGGGACTGGACCTCGCCCTGGCCCTGGCCCTGCTGTGGCTGCCGGCGCTGGCGAACCTCGCCGGCACCCGCTGGGTGGGCGCGGTGCAGATGATCTCCACGGTGCTGAAGTTCCTGCCCATGCTCTTCGTGGCGGTCGTCGGCCTCTTCTTCTTCGACCCGGACAACCTCGGTCCCTTCACCACCGGCGGCGGCAACTGGACCGGCGGTCTGACCGCCTCCGCCGCGATCCTGCTCTACAGCTACGTCGGTGTGGAGTCGGCCGCGATCAGCGCCGGCGAGGTCCGTGACCCCGAGCGCAACGTCAGCCGCGCGAGCGTCATCGGTACCGTCGGCGCCGCCGTGGTCTATCTGCTGGGCACCGTCTCCGTCTTCGGCACCGTCGCCCACGACAAGCTGGTCGACTCCACCGCCCCCTTCTCCGACGCGGTCGACGCGATGTTCGGCGGGCACTGGGGCGGCACGCTGATCGCCCTCGCCGCGGTCATTTCCATCACCGGAGCGCTCAACGGCTGGACGCTGATGAGCGCCCAGATGCCCTACGCGGCGGCCAAGGACGGGCTGTTCCCCGCCATGTTCGCGACCAAGCGGCGCGGCGTGCCGACGGCCGGTGTGCTCGCCGCCGCCGCGCTCGCCTCGGTGCTGACGATCGTCAACTACACGGTCGGGGTGAGCGGGGTCTTCGAGATCCTGGTCCTGATCACCACGTTCTCCGCCACCGTCCCGTACCTGCTGGCCACCGCCGCACAGGTGTACTTCCTGCTCACGGGTGCGCGCGACAAGGTCCACCCCGGTCGCATGACGCGCGACATGGTGCTCGCCCTCGGCGGCTTCGCCTTCTCCTTCTGGCTGGTGGCGGGCGCCGGGTACGCGGCGGTCTACCAGGGCGTGCTCTTCCTCTTCGTCGGCATCCTCGTCTACGTCTGGATGGCGGCCCGACGCAAGACGGGAGACGACGCGCAGGCGGCGCAGGCCGGCAAGGGCAAGGCCGAGACCGAGGCCGCCGAGCCGGAGCTGGTGGCCTGACCCCGAGCCTCCAGCCGAGCCTGAGGGCTTGCTCCGACCGCCCGATCCGGCGGCCGGAGCAAGCCCTCAGGCCGTGACGCCCCCGTCGAGCACGAGCTCGGTGCCGACCGCGTAGCCGGCCTCCCCGGAGGCCAGGTACAGCACGGCCGCCGCGATCTCCTCGGGGGTGCCCGCCCGCCCCGCCGGCACCTCCCGGCTCATCCGCTCGGCCTTGTCCGCGTCGGACTCGCCGGGACGGGAGGACATCGAGGTCTGGACGGGACCGGGGCTCACGGCGTTGATCCGCACGCCGTCCCCGATGTGGTCCAGGGCGGCGCCACGCGTCAGCGCGGAGACGGCGGCCTTGCTGGCGGCGTACGCGCTCAGGCCCGGCAGGCGCTTGTGGGCGCCGAGGTTGGACGAGATGTTCACGATGGCGCCGCCGCCGTGGGCCCGCATGTGGCCGATCTCGTGCTTCATGGACAGCCACAGACCGGTCAGGTTGGTGGCCATCAGTGTGTGCCAGTGGTCCTCGGGGATGTCCGCGAGCTTCGTCGGCGGTATGAACGTACCGACGTTGTTCACGGCCACGTCCAGCGTGCCGTAGCGCGCCACCGTCCGTCCGACCAGGGCCTCGACGTCCTCGGAGCGGCTCACGTCGGCGGTGACGGCGGTGGCCTCGCCGCCCTCGGCCTCGACGAGGGACACGGTCTCCTCCAGCGGCTCCGGGCGGCGCCCCGCGACCACGACCCGGGCGCCCTCGCGGGCGAAGGCGAGCGCGATGGCCCGGCCGATGCCGGTGCCGCCGCCGGTGACGAGAACGGTCCGGCCGGTGAAGCGTGCGGTCATGGGGTGACTCTCCTCAGCGTAAGAAAGCGATAAGCGATATGAGAACGATCGGTCTTGAATGAAGGCATGCCGCTGCCGCCCCGGAGGCGGGGCGGGTGGGCGAGGGGTCAGTCCAGCAGGGCCAGCGCCTGGTCGGCGGCGTCCCGCGGCAGGCCGGGCGAGGGGTTCACCTTGCCGACCACCCGCAGCCCCTGCAGGAGCACCAGCAGCATGCGGGCCAGCGCGACCGGGTCACGGCCGGCGGGGAGTTCACCCTGGGCCGCGGCCCGCATGAGGGCCGAGGTCAGCGCCGTCTCCACGGAGTGCCAGCTCTGCTCGACCCGGCGCGCGCTCTCCGCGTCGTGCGCGCCGAGCTCGACGGCCGTGTTGGTCACGAAGCACCCACGCCGCAGCTCGTCGCAGGCGGCCTCCTCCGCGAAGCGCCGCACCAGCGCCCGCACCGCGGGCAGCGCCGGCCCCGGCTGCGACAGCTCCTCGACGAAGCGCGGCCCGTGCTGCTCGCCGTAGCGCTCGAGGGCCTTCAGGTAGAGCTCGCGCTTGCTGCCGAACGTGGCGTACAGGCTCGCCCGGGCGACGCCGAGATGCGCCACGAGGTCCGCCATCGACGTCGCCTCGTAGCCGCGCCGCCAGAACAGCTCCAGGGCTGACTGCAGGGCGGCGTCCGGATCGAATTCCTTGGTTCTGGCCACGTCGATGATCTTAGGAGTATCTGGAACGATCGGTCAATAAAGAGTTCTCGTAGCCTTGCGACAGTCCAGAGAGGGCGAGTGGGAGGGAACGCATGACGCCGCACGAGGGGCAAGGACGGCTGGACCTCAGGAGCAGGGGCCTGGACCGGTGGCCGGCGCTGCCGGGAGGGTTCGAGGGGATGACCGAACTCCACCTGGACGACAACGCCTTGACGGCCGTTCCGGAACCCCTGCGCACCGCCGACGACCTGCGGCTTCTGAGCCTGTACCGCAACCGGCTGGAGTCCGTACCGCCGTGGATCAGCGACTTGAGCGGCTTGCGGAGCCTGAACCTGGCGGCCAACAGGCTCACGACCCTGCCGGAGGAGATCACGGACCTACCGGGCCTGCACACGCTGGACCTGGGCCACAACAACCTCACCGAACTCCCCGATTCCCTGCACCGCCTCACGGGCCTGGACCGCTACCTCTACCTCAGCAACAACCGCCTCACCACGGTCCCGTCCACCCTCTGCCGCCTGACCCGCCTGCGCTACCTGAACATCACCGACAACCACCTCACAGCCCTCCCGCAGGACATGGGTGACCTCGCCGCGCTCCGCGAACTACGCCTCTACAACAACCGCCTCCACACCCTGCCGGACTCCCTGGGCCGCCTGACCGCACTGCGCGAAGCCCACCTGATGGGCAACGCCCTCACCACGCTCCCGGAGTCCCTCGGCAACCTGACGGCCTTGCGCGAACTCCGCCTCATGGACAACGCCCTGACACACCTCCCCCGCTCCACCGGCCACCTGAAACGCCTACGCCTCCTGGACCTCCGCAACAACCACCTCACAACCCTCCCCGAATCCCTCTCGACCCTGCCCCAACTCACCCACCTCGACCTCCGCAACAACCACCTGACCGACCTCCCCGAGTCCCTCTCCCACCTCCCGTCCCTCGAAAAGCTGGACCTCCGATGGAACCCGATCACCAACTGGCCGAAGTGGTTCGCCGCCCTGGAGCAACGGGGGTGCGCGGTGTTGTGTTGAGGGGGAGTGGGCGACCTTGTGGCCGCAGCAGCCCGCCGACCTTGCCCTGCCAGGGGTGACAGCTGACGACTCCCCGACTAGTCTGAATATCGTACTAGTCGGGATCGTGGGTGGGAGGGGACCGGTGTCGGTGGCTGCACCACAAGCGGCGTGGGCGCGCGCGTTTCTGCAACTTTGCCTGCTCGGCGTCCTGGAGGCCGAGGGAACCAGCTACGGCTACGCGTTGTTGAGTCGCCTGTCGGTAGCCGGGCTGGACACCGTGAAGCCGGCAACCCTCTACCCCGCGCTGACCCGCCTGGCGGAGGAGGGCGCGGTGGAGGTCGAGTGGGCGGCCGGGGAGAACGGGCCGGGGCGAAAGTACTACCGCATCACTGAGGAGGGGCGAAGACGCCTCGGTGAGCAGCGCAGGGCATGGGGCGAATTCAACGCCGCGATAACGGAACTGGCGGGAGGTAAAGAAGCATGACGTCCAGGACGTGCATCCAGTGGACGCGCAAGGAGGACGAGAGGTGGGCCGCCGTCTTCGAACTCCACCTCGTCACGGAGTACCACCCGCAGAAGAACCTTGCGGACCAGGCCCTGTCCGAGGTCCACGAGATGGTGACCGAGGCCGGCAGGTCGGCGGAGGACTTGCTCGGCGACCCGCGGCAGTACGCGGCTTCGGTTGCGGCCGATCGTCTCGATGAAACGCACGCGGGCAAGCGCGACTTGCGGGGCGCGACTGCCGGTGAACGATTCACCACTGCTGTCGTGATGGCCGGATTCATGGGGCTCACGCTGTCCGCAGTTCGCTGGATCAGTGACGGCTTATGGGTGAAGGTTTCGTTCGCGTCTTCGGCGGCTGCCGGCGCGCTTGCAGCGGGTGCTGTGATTCTCTGTCTGGCTGTAGCGCTTCGTGCTGCGGGCCGGATGCGGGCCATGTGGGCATGTCTCGGAGCGTTCATCGTGATGGTGGCGTGCGGGATGATCGCGGCGACCGTGTTGCCTCAGTATCTGCTGTTCTCACTGCCGATTCCGGTGCTGTTGGCGGTATCGGTGGCGGTGATGGTCGGCGCCCACTGGCTGCCCGATGCTACCGCTGACAGATGGTTCAGCTCTCGCCATGGCGGGGACGACGCGGCGTGGATGGGTCGCCTGGACGGGCTGCTGCGCGGTCGGCACGGCATCCCGGTCAAGGACGCCCGCGAGTACGTGACCGAAGTTCGCTCACACCTCAGCAGCGCAGAGTGCCGCTCTGCGCAAGAGGAGTTCGGCGACGTGGAGACCTACGCAGCCCGGCTGGCCAACGGCCCGCGCCGGGAGCAGCGGATCCAACGCCGTAAGGCCCATGCGGCCGGGGTGTTCGCGTTGTTGCTCGTTGTGGCGACCTTCGACCGGCTGCTCGATCCGGACGTGACCTCGTTCTGGTTCTGGCTCGCGACGCTGGCCGTAGCCTATGCGCTGGTCGATGCTGTGATGCTGTACGGAGATTTCCGCCGCCGAGGGCAATGACGGGCGGCAGGCAATGAGTGGATGTGGAGAGGGGCGTTGCCCGCCGCCCGCTTGAAGGCATCGATGTCGCGGGAGACGACCAGCAGCTTTGCCGCCTCGGCAACACCACCGAGTTCCTTGATCGCTTTGCATGCCTTGGACGTCGGGATGAAGGCAGCACCCACAGCCGCGACGCACTTGGTGTACTTCCAGGTGGTGTCCCACCAGCCGTACGCAACGATGTCCGCCCGAGCCGCCTGAGCCGATTCGCCGTTCAGCAGTACCCGCAAAGTGACGGCCTGGGACTCCTTGTCCCCCGGGTAAAGCGCCTCAACCACCTTGCTCCATCGTGCGCTCCTTCGGGAGCGCGGCCAGACGGTCGTCCAGACCCTCGGTCTGGATCTTCGGCACGCCGACAGCCGACTCGACGCTGTGGGCAGCCTGCGTAGTGGCAATGGCGCGATCGTGCTTGGCCTGGCTGGCGGAAGCCAGCGGGGCGGTGACACCCAGGGCTACGGCCGCCATGACCGAGGTCGCTGCAACGCTCACGTCTGCGGAGAGACGTGCTACGTACTCGGCCGCCACCCTCTTCGTCGCCCACGGCCCGGTGAGGGGGTACACCGTCCAGACCAGCACGGCATGCGCGGAGGCCGAAGGGCAGAGATCGTGTAGGTGCACGCGTACGCGAACACACTTCGACGCCAGTGCCTGGGTGCTTGTCCCGTCCGGGTGACCCGTGAGGACGGGCGCTCATTTCAACCCGATGCGAGGTAGACCATGGACATGCCTGGCGAATTCGAGAAGCACTTCAGCAAGGCGCTGCCGGCGATGCTCGACGCCCTCACCGACGAGAACAGGCAATGGTTGGAAAGCCAGCCTCGGAAGGTGCAGGAAGAGATCGCGGCGCAGTGGGGTGAGGCGGAGGATCTGGCGGGTAGGGGGGTCGAGGCCGGGGTGCGGACCGTGTCGGTTGGGGAAGCGGGTCTCAACGACACGGAAGCGGGGCCCATCATGGCATCCCGGAATGCCAACCTGCTCGTCCAGGAGAGGCGGGGGATCAGTGGCGGGCCGTAGGTCTCCTGTGACGGGCGCGTCGTCCCCGTGGGACCGTCACGGCATGCGAGCTGTCAGCGCGCCGCGGCGCACGCGGCGCACCGCTCCGCGGGCCAGGAGGGTGCCGGTGGCCCGGTGCAGCGCCACCGTTCCCAGGAGCGGGTTGCCCTCGCGTGATCCGGCCGCACCCGGGGGAAGGGCGTTGCGGCGGGCGAGCGAGGCGGTGAGCAGTTCCTCGTAGCGACGGGCGGCGTCCTGGGGGGCGAAGGCTTGAGCGACGCGTTCGCGGGCGGCCACCCCCATCCGGGCGCGCAGCTGCTGGTCGTCCATGAGTCGCAGCAGAGCGGCGCTGTAGGCGCGGACGTTGTCGCGCGGTACCAGGAGACCGTCGACGCCGTCGCGAATGATCTCGCGTGGGCCGTGCGGGCAGTCCGTGCTGACCACCGGCAGTCCGCAGCGCATCGCCTCCGTGATGGTCATGCCGAAGGACTCCTGCGCCGAGGTGATCGCCGCTATGGACCCCTTGGCCCACTCCGGGTCCAGCCGGGTCACGGCCCCCATGAGCCGCACCCGGTCGCCCAGGCCGCGGCGTTCGACGTCGGCGGCGAGGCGGTCCTTCTCGGGGCCGCCGCCGTAGATGCGCAGGGACCAGTCGGGGCGCTGGGCGCTGATCCGGGCGAAGGCTTCGATGAGCATGTCGTAGCGCTTCACCCGGGTCAGGCGTCCGGCGGCCACGATGACCTTGGCGGTGGGGTCGGCCGCGGCCGCCGGGGTGCTGGGCACGCTGTTGGGAATGGCCGTGATCATGTCGTGCGGAAGGCGCAGGCCGCTGCGGTGCGCCCGGGCATCGGCCCGCGTCATCGTCACCAGCGCGTCGAGACGCGGGTACCAGAGTTGCAGTTGGCGGCGGAGACGGTGCGGATGGGTGTCATGCGTGACGTGTTCCTGGCCGATGCGCAGGGCGTCGCGCGGGCCGAAGCGGGCGAGCAGGACGTTGAGTCCGGTGCGGGCGCTGATCACGGCCTCCGCGTCGGTCGCGGCCAGCCAGTCGATGATCCGCTGCTCGGCGAGGCGGTGGTACTGGCCGGCGCGACTCTCGCCCGCGGGAAAGTAGACGCCGGGCTGTTTGGCGCGCGGATCGGCCATGTCCGACGCGGAGGGGCGGCGGTCCACCAGAGCGGTGAGGGGCATTCCCGGTGGCGGCTCGAGCAGCGGTCTCGCCCGGTGCCGGAAGACGGAGACGAGGCGCACGTCGTGCCGCTCGGCGAGGGACGCGGCCAGGTTGAAGGTGGTTCTGGTCGTGCCACCGATGGCATAGGCGTTGTGCAGCAGAAACGCGATGCGCATGGAGATGCCGTCCTCAGCTTTTCTCTGTTCTTAAAGGGCCGGGGCCCCAAGTCGGGCACCACCCAAGAAACGCTAAAAGCGGGTGACCGCTGAATCATCGGCAGAAAGTCGACGGCGTGCGGTGACGAAAGGATGAGTCACTGCTGCGGAATATACTTTGGTATAGCGCTGCGGCCTGTAGCGGTATGCCGGGCCTTTCGGCGACGTATGCTTCGCCGTTGTGAGCTGGAAAGAAATGTCCCGTGTCCGTCGTGATCGCATCACCGATGCGGCGGTCGTGATCGGGGCGGCGGGTCTTTCGATGGCCGTGGGCTACGCCCGGGCGCGGGGTGTGTGGCTGTACCCGCGGCTCACGTCGGTCGTCCCCCTGGCACTGGACCATGTCCTTCCGCCGCCGCTCAAGGGCCGCACGGATCTGCTGGTGCCGCTGGCGGCTAGTGCGCTGTTGTGGTGGCGGCGCCGGTGGCCGGTCCCCATCGCGGTGGTGCTGGCGCTCTTGTCGGCCATCTGGCCGCTGATCCCCGCCGCCCTCGTCGCCTTGTTCACCGCGGCCGCCCTTCGCCCCTGGCGGACCACGCTCGCTGTCACGGCGTGCGCGCTGCTGCCCTTCGCGCTGTACCTGGCGCTGCACTCGCACCTTGTCGGTGTGAGGATGCCGGCGGCGGCACCCACGGGGACTGTCCTGGTGGGCGTGCTGGTGAGCGCGGCCGTCGGCTGGGGCCTGTTCGTACGCGCGTCGCGCGAGAGCACCGAGCACGCCAGGAGGGAGGCGGCCTTGCGCGCCGACCACGTCCGTCAGCGCGAGCGCGAATCACTGGCCCGCGAAATGCACGACGTCCTCGCACACCGCCTGTCCCTGCTGAGCCTGCACGCGGGAGCACTGGAGGTGAACCCCGGCGCGCCCGCCGACCAGGTCAAGCAGGCGGCAGCGGTCATCCGCACCAGTGCCCACCAGGCTCTGGAGGATCTGCAGGAGGTGCTCGGCGTGCTGCGCGCCCCCCTGACCGACACGACACGGTCCGAACCGCCCCAGCCGGTGCTGGCCGATCTGGTCCACCTGGTGCAGGAGTCGCGCACGGCAGGCATGCGGATCGACCTGGACGAGTCGGTCACCGACGGAGCGACAGCGCCCGGTGCCACGGGGCGGACCGCGTACCGGGTCGTACAGGAAGCCCTGACCAACGCCCGCAAGCACGCCCCCGGCCAACCTGTGACGATCACGGTCCACGGAGCACCGGGTGCGGGACTGACCGTGGAGGTGACCAACCCGGTGCCCGAAGGCACCAGGCCCTGCGTCCCCGGGGGCGGGCTCGGCCTCATCGGCCTCCAGGAGCGCGCGGCCCTGGTCGGCGGTTCCCTCACCTACGGTCGGGATGGACAGACCCATCGGGTCCTTGCGCGGCTGCCGTGGCCCGCATGATCCGGGTCCTGCTCGTCGACGACGATGCCCTCGTCCGCGCGGGCCTGCGCATGGTGCTCGCCTCCGCCGACGACATCGAGGTCGTCGGTGAGGCCACCGACGGCGGTGAAGTCGAGGCACTGGTGGATCGGCACACCCCCGAGCTCGTCCTCATGGACATCCGGATGCCCACCGTCGACGGTCTGGAGGCCACCCGCCGCCTGCGGGCCCGCCCCCGGGCGCCGGAGATCGTGGTCCTGACCACGTTCATCAGCGATGACTACGTCCTGCGCGCTCTCCAGGCCGGAGCCGCGGGTTTCCTGCTCAAGCACACCCACCCCGACCGGATCATCGACGCGGTACGCCGGGCCGCGGCCGGCGAGCCGGTCATGTCGCCCGAAGCTCTGGGCCGGCTGATCGGTACGGTGACGACCGGCCCACGCGGCACCCCCGTACCGGCACCGGCACGGGTAGGTGAAGGTGAAGCTCATCGGCTTCTCGGCCTTCTCGGAGACCGTGAGCTGGAGGTCGCGGTCGCCATCGGCCAGGGAAAGACCAACGCCGAAATCTCGTCCGACCTCTATATGAGCGTGCCCACCGTCAAATCCCATGTTTCGCATATCCTCGCCAAACTCGGTCTGAACAACCGCGTGCAGATCGCCCTGTTGGTCTACCGCTCCGGCAGAGTGTGATCCCGACAACGACCGCCCCCCCACCGCCCCCCATTACCTGTCCGGTAATCGCCCACCCACCCCCCGTCCCGGCACAGTGAGTGCAGCGCCTCCCGGACCCGCGCACTCGGGTCCGGGGGAGCGTAGGGCCGGGGTTGCCGGCTGGTTCTGTTGTTGCTGTGTGGTGTTGAGGAGAGTGTCATGTCGCAGTACGAGAGCGCCGTCGTCCGTTACTTCGAGGCCTGGAACGCCGTGGACGCCGAGGCGCGGGGCAAGGCCGTTGCCGCCGCGTGGAGCGAGGACGGGAGCTACACCGACCCGCTGGCCGATGTCCGCGGGCATGAGCAGGTCGGTGCCGTCATCGCGGCGGCGCGGGAGCAGTTTCCGGGGTTCGAGTTCCGGCTGAGCGGGGTCGTCGACGGGCACCACGACACGGCGCGGTTCTCGTGGGAGCTGGTGTCGGTGGCCGACGGGGCCGCGCCGGTGGCGGGGTCGGATGTGATCACGCTGGCCGAGGACGGCCGGATCCGCTCCGTCCTCGGTTTCCTCGACCGGGTGCCGGCTACGGCGTGAAGCCCTGCCTCAAGGCGGCGGCCGTCTCCGCATCGGCGGGGAGGAAGGTCTCCAGGGCCAGTTCGGAGACGGTCACGTCCATGGGGGTGTTGAAGGTCGCGATGGTGGAGGTGAACGACAGGGTCCGGCCCGCGTGTTCGATCACCATCGGCAGGGCGAAGGGAAGCCCCGTCCCTTCGCCCACCGCCATCTCGGCGGTGCCGCCCTCGGGCAGCGGGTAGGCGCTGACCTCGTCGTAGAGGGCGCGCAGCGGGGCGGAGCGCATCAGGGCCAGCTGGCGTTCCATCTGGTGGAGCAGATGGCCCCGCCACTCGCGGTAGTTGCGGATGCGGGGGGCGAGGCCCTGCGGGTGCATGGTGATCCGCATGGCGTTGAGCGGGGGAGCGAGCAGCGGTTCGGCTATGCCCTCCATCAGCATGGCGATGCCGCTGTTCGCGGCCAGTACCCGGTAGGTGCCGTCCACCACCAGCGCGGGAAACGGCTCGTAGCCCTTCAGGAGCCGCTCCAGCCCCTCCCGTAGGCCGTCCAGCGCCGGGTCGTCCATCGGGCGCTCGGGGTAGTGCGGGGCGTAACCGGCCGCGACGAGCAGGGCGTTGCGCTCGCGGACGGGGATGTCGAGGTGGTCCGCGAGGCGCAGCACCATCTCCCGGCTCGGCCGCGAGCGGCCCGTTTCGATGAAACTGATGTGCCGGGCGGAGGAGTCGGCGCGCAGCGCCAGTTCCAGCTGGCTGACCCGCCGCCGGTCCCGCCATTCGCGCAGCAGCGCGCCCACGCCTACGCCCACGCCCGGCTCCGGGGCAACCGCAACAGTCGTCATGGGCCCGACCGTAACCCGAGCGTTCGCGCCCGTTACCCCAGATCGAAGGCGTTGCGCAGCCCGAGGCCGAGCCGGAACTCGTCCTGCCGCCTGAACCCCTCGAGTTCGGGCGCCCGGTAGAGGGGTGTGATCGTGCACCGCTCGGCACCGGAGCCCGCCTCGTCCAGCAGGGCGTTGACCGCCGCGCGGGCCGAGGCGTTGGCGCCCTCCATGGTGGCCAGATCGATGTCGACGGCCACGTAGTCGCCGGAGAGGAAGAGGTTGGGGATCGCTGTGCGGGCCTCGGGGCGGTTGTACCAGGTGCCGGTGGGGTGGATGAACAGCTGCTCGTCGTTGGTGGGCCGCGGGCCGAGCTCGACGGCCGGGTCCAGGAACCAGGAGTGCAGCTTCGCGTCGCTCAGGACCGTGCGCCCGGTGTCGTTGAGGCTCGCCTTCATCTGGGCCCACACCTCGCGGGCGACCTCCTCGCGGGTGCACTGCTTGGCGGTCTTGCCGTAGAGGATGCCGGGCCGGTCCCACTCGGAGACGTCGACGGAGAGGCAGTCCGCCACCGTGCCGTCGCCGTAGTCGCGCCGGAAGTCCCGTCCGGACCAGTACTGCGCCTGCCCCACGGAGGTGATCGACCACGGCGAGTCGATGTGGTTGATGTGGCCGTGAATGATCGGTGTGGGCTCGGTGAGATAGAACTGGATTCCCGTCATCCAGTCCGTCTCCAGCTTGTCGCACCGCGCCAGCCGCGGGTCCGCCGCCCGGACCTGTGCGTTCCAGGTCGTACGGGCGTGCTCGACCGGCATCGCGGAGACGAAGTGATCGGCGGTCACCGACTGCCGTGCCCCGCTCGCGTCCCGCAGCACGGCCTCGGTGATCCGCCCGCCGGCGAGCCGCAGGTCGCTGACGCCCCAGCCGGTGCGGAACTCCACGCCCAGCGACCGCAGATGGGTGACCCAGGGGTTGATCCACGCCTCGTTGGTAGGGGCGTTGAGGACCCGGTCCGGCTCGCCGTCGGCGCCCCGGCCCATCGCGTTGAACAGGAACGCCTCGATGCAGGTGGCGACGGTCTTGGTGCTGGCGACCTCGGCCTTGGTCGCGACGATGTTGCGCGTGATGCCGACGGCCAGCAGCTGCCGGTAGTTCGCCGACATCCGGGCGGCCTTGGTGAACTCGAACCACGGCACGCGTTCCCACTCCCGCGTCCTGCGCCGCTCGCAGCTGGTGAACCAGACCAGCAGCCGCCCCACGAAGTAGGCGATCTCATGGGCGGGCAGCCGTGCGAACGTCTCGCAGAAGGCCGTCATCATGCGCAGGAACGCGTCCGGCGTGAGCACCGGTGGCGCCTTGCCGATGCTCGCGAACGGTATCTGGATGTCCTCGCGGCCTCCGGTGCGGGCCAGCATCACCTCGCTGGATGCCACGAGGTTGTCGTGGCAGCCGCCCGCGTTCCCGGGGAAGGGGATGCGGCGCAGGGTGTCGGGCAGGTTCCGGTAGAAGCCGGGGATGAAGCGGAAGCCGTGTTCGCCGGGGAGCGGTCTGCGGCCGCCCTTCGCGCTGCCCGGGACGTCCATGCTGCGCGCCTTGCCGCCGAGGGCGGACTTGCGCTCGTACACCGTCACCTGGAAGCCGCGCTCGGCCAGTTCGTGCGCGGCCGTGAGCCCGGCGACGCCGCCGCCGAGCACCGCGACGGTGCGGCCGCCGGTGCGCCGTCGGGGCTGTGCGTGGGCCGTGCCGGCGAGTGCGGCCGTGGCGCCGAGCGCCGTCGCCCCGCCGAGCGTCGCCGTCGCGGCGGCGGCGGTCGCGCCGCCCAGGAACCCTCTGCGTGTGCTGCCCGCGCGATCCACCATGCCTCAGCCCCTACCGCCAGTAACTTGTCAGGTCCGGCGCCGGAGCATAAGAGCGTCCCCCTCGACCCGGAAGGCAGGTGGCGGCTCATCCGCGCCGTCGGCCGCACATTGGCGCGAAACCGCTGCCACCCCATGGGACGCTTGCATCACCGCCGGATCGCGGCGGCACGATCACGGGGCGACGACGAGACGAAGGGATGCGCGATGGCAGTCGAACCGCTCTCGCAGAAGGACGTGGAGGAGCGCCTCCAGGAACTGCCCGGCTGGACCACGGACGGCGACCGGATCACGCGCACGTACTCCTTCGGCAGCCACTTCCAGGCGGCGGCGATGGTGATCCATATCGCGCAGATCCAGGAGGAGCTCAACCACCACTCCGACCTGACCCTGGGCTACAACACCGTCTCCCTCGCCGTGAACACACACAGCGTCGGCGGCAAGGTCACCGGCCTGGACGTGGAACTGGCCCGCCGTATCGAGGCGATCGCCCCCGGGCACGGGGCACGTTGACGCACGACGGCCCCGGGACGGCGCAGGCGTCCCGGGGCCGCGGGAGTGGCGCGGGTGGCCGGCGGTGGCGCCGGACCCGGCGCGTCAGCTGAAGTCGAACTCGGCCGGGTCCGGGCCCAGCCGCGTGCCGTTGTCCAGGCCGGCGATCGCGGCGAGGTCGTCGGCGTCCAGCTCGAAGCCGAAGACGTCGGCGTTCTCCCGGATGCGGGAGGGGGTCACCGACTTCGGGATGACCACATTGCCGAGCTGGATGTGCCAGCGCAGGACGACCTGCGCGGCCGACCTGCCGTGCTTGGCGGCGACGCGGGCGAGCGTCGGGTCCTCCAGCAGGCCCCGGCCCTGGCCCAGCGGTGACCAGGCTTCCGTCACGATGCCGTGGCGCGCGTGGAAGGCGCGGAGCTCGGCCTGCGCGAAGTTCGGGTGCAGCTCGACCTGGTTGACCGCGGGGACGACCGAGGTCTCGGCGATGACCCGCTCCAGCTGCGCGGGCTGGAAGTTCGAGACGCCGATGGCCTTGGCGCGGCCGCTCTCGGCGATCTCCACGAACGTGCGGAAGATCGTCAGGTAGTCGTCGCGCATGGCCCGGGGCCAGTGGATGAGGTAGAGGTCGACGTAGTCGAGCCCGAGCCTGCCGAGCGAGGCGTCGAACTCCCGCAGGACGCTCTCGCGCGTCCACGTCTCGGAAGCGCTGTTCCACAGCTTCGTGGTGACGAACAGTTCGTCACGGGCGATGCCCGAGGCGGCCAGCGCCTTGCCCGTGCCCGTCTCGTTCTCGTAGATCGCGGCCGTGTCGATGCTGCGGTACCCCGCTTCGAGGGCGGTCGTGACAGCGGCCGTCGCCTCGTCGTCCGGGACCTGCCACACGCCGAAGCCGAGCTGCGGCATCTCGACGCCGTTGTTGAGGGTGATGGTGGGGACCTTGCTCACGGGCAATCGATCCTTACGTCCGTCGGATGAACACTTACCCCATGGTCAACCCGTAGCTTCCGGATCGCATTCCCGATACACCTAATTTTTCCGGGCAGGGGGACAACGGGCCACGTCAGGTGGCGTACAGCGCGTCGACTTCCCTCGCATAGGCTTTCTCGATCGCCTTCCGCTTGAGCTTCAGCGTGGGCGTCAGCAGCCCCTGGTCCTCGGTGAACCGGCTCGCCAGGATGCGGAACGTGCGTATCGACTCGGCCTGTGAGACGAGGGTGTTGGCGGCCACCACGGCCCGCCTGATCTCGGCCTCGAGCTCCGGGTCGTGCACCAGTTCGGAAAGGGGTGGCAGGGGCTTGTCGCGCAGGGCCATCCAGTGCGCCACCGCCTCCTGGTCGAGGGTCACCAGGGCCGCGACATAGGGGCGGTCGTTGCCGACGACGAGGCACTGGGCGACCAGCGGGTTGGCCCGGACCCGTTCCTCCAGGGGGTGCGGCGAGACGCTCTTGCCGCCGGAGGTCACCAGGATCTCCTTCTTCCGCCCGGTGATCGTCAGATAGCCGTCCTCGTCCAGCGCGCCCAGGTCACCGGTGGCCAGCCAGCCGTCGCGCAGGACGAGGTCCGTGGCGCGCCGGTCGCCCAGATAGCCGGAGAACACCTGGCCCCCGCTGAGCCAGATCTCGCCGTCGTCGGCTATGTGCACGCTCGTACCGGGCACGGGCCGGCCCACGGTGCCGAAGCGCGTACGCTCGGGCGGATTGGCGACGGCGGCGCCGGTGGTCTCCGTCAGCCCGTACCCCTCGAACACCATGATGCCCGCGCCCGCGAAGAACAGCCCCAGCTCCCGCTCCATCGCCGAGCCGCCCGACATCGCGTGCCGCACCCGCCCGCCGAGCGCCTCGCGGATCCGGGCGTAGACCAGCTTGTCGAAGACCTGGTGCTGTACGCGCAGCGTGGCCCCGGGCCCCGGGCCCCGGCCGAAGGCCTTGTCCTCCTGGGCCCGCGCGTACCGCACCGCGACGTCGACGGCCTTCTCGAACGGCTTGCCGCGGCCCTCCAGCTCCGCCGTGCGCCGGGCCGAGGCGAACAACCCCTCGAACACATAGGGGACGGCGAGGACGAACGTCGGCCGGAACGACTGCAGGGCGGGCAGCAGCGCGGCGGCCGACAGCTGCGGCTGATGACCCAGCTTGACCCGGCCGCGCACCGCCGCGACCTGCACCATCCGGCCGAAAACATGGGCGAGGGGGAGGAAGAGCAGGGTGGATGCCTCGTCACCGGGACGCGAGTGGAAGACCGATGCGTACCGGCGCAGGACGTTGTCGGCCTCGGCCATGAAGTTGGCGTGCGTGAGCACACAGCCCCGGGGACGGCCCGTGGTGCCGGAGGTGTAGATGACGGTCGCCGGGGAATCCGGGGTCACAGCCATGCGGTGCCGGTGCACGACCTCGTCCGCGATGCGCGTCCCGGCCCCGGTGAGCTCACCGAGCGCGCCCGCGTCCAACTGCCAGAGGCGGACCAGGCGCGGCAGCCGGTCGATGACCGAACCGATGGTCATCGCGTGGTCCTCGTGCTCGACGACGCAGGCCGAGACGTCCGCGTCGTGCAGCATGCCGAAGACCTGCTCGGTGGAGGACGTCGGGTACAGCGGTACGGGCTGGGCGCCCACGCACCACAGCGCGAAGTCGAACAGCGTCCACTCGTACCGGGTCCGGGACATGATGGCGACCCGGTCGCCGAACCGGACCCCCTGGGCGATCAGGCCCTTCGCCAGCGCCAGGACCTCGTCCCGGAACGCGCCCGCGGTCACGTCCCGCCACCGGCCGTCCCCGCCCCGGCGGCCGAGCGCCACGCGGTCGGGGTCATCGGCGGCATAGTCGAACACGACGTCCGCCAGTCCTCCGACGTGGGGCGCCGTCACCAGGGAAGGGACGGTGAACTCGCGCAACCTCTCGCTCCTCGCGACGCTCCGCACAGCGCCGTGACCGTACCCGATACCGTCCCCCCGCGAACCCCTTCGACCGGCCTCGTCTCGTGTGATGGACCGGGTCCGACCGGATCTGCACCGAAACTCTTCGATACCTCTCCCAGGTGTGCACGCGGTTGTCCTCAACCGTTCCGGGGCCCGTCGGACCCTCTGACGCTCCGGCTGCCCCTCAGCGGCGGGAAGCGCCGACCCGGCCGCCGGGGTCGAGGCGGTCCAGAGGCAGCCACAGCACCGCGGCGTCGCCGCGAGCGGGCGGCGCGTTCGTCGCCCGCAGCGCCGACAGCTCCCCGTCCGCCAACGCTCTCCCGTACACCCGTACCTCATCCAGATCCCCCTTCAGGAACGCGCGCGCGTCCGGCTTCTGCCCCAGATGCACCCCGAACGTCGAGTTCCGGCTCACCGACCCCGGCACATCGGGCACGGCGCTGGACACACCGTCCACGGTCAACGTCAGCTTCCCGCCCGTACGACGCAGGGCCAGGTGATGCCACCGCCCGTCGCCGTACCCGCCCGTCGACCGGACCGTCGCCGTCCGGGACGGGCCGGGCCCTTCGGCGAGCGCCGTCACCTGCCCGGCGATCCGCCCCTGCCCCGGCTCCCCGCGCAGTGCCACCTGCGGTGCCCCGCCGACGCCGCCCATCCACAGCAACGGCTGCTCGCCCCCGGCCTCCGTGGCGCGGTAGCGGAACCACAGCGCCGCCGTGAAGTCCCGCGCGCCCAGCGGCAGCGAGGCCCGGAAGGGCAGGCGCACGGCGTCGTCCTCGCCGTCGAACCCGAGCCCGGCGCCGAACCGGCCCCCGACCGGCCGCCCGCCGCCGAGCACATCCGCACCCCGCCCGCCCGGCGCCCGGTCCGGCGTCGTCGGGTCCGGCCCCCGCCGGGCGCCCAGCCACCCCTCGGTGAACCGCGCGAAGCGGATCTCCTGCCGGGCATCGGCCTTCCCGGCCTCGTAGAGCAGCCCCGTCGTGCCCTGCCCGATGACCGTCATGTCGGAGTAGCCGGACCAGTCGGCGGTGACCCGTCTGCCACGCTCGGCGCTCTCCCAGGTGCGCCCCTGGTCGTAGGAGGAACGGATGGTCAGCGTGCGGCGGCGGTCGGGGTCGGCGGGCGCCGAGAACAGCCAGCGCCCGGGCCACAGCGGGGCGACCGCCCCCTGCACCATGGGCGAGTACAGGTCGGGCAGGGCCCGGAACGGCGCGGCGAAGCTCGCTCCGCCGTCGCGGCTGACGGCCTCGTCGCGATGGCCGAGCTCCGTGCCGTCCTGCTCCCGCCCGTTGACATACACCGCGCCGTCGCTCCGCTCGGCCAGGGTCAGCTCGGAGGGCTTCTGACGGTAGGTGCGGTCGGTCGTGACCTGGTGCGTGTCCACCGCGCCGAGCCGCCAGTGCGCCCCGCCGTCGTCGCTCAGCGCGAGCGCCGCGTGGTTGGCCGAGGTGCGGGACCCGTCATGGCTCTCGGCGTTGAGGCCGATGACCAGGCGGCCGCGGTGCGGCCCCCGGGCGAGCTGGATGCCGTGGCCCGGGCCCGTCGCGTACCAGGAGTTCCAGCCGGCGGGCCGGATCCTGGGCGTCAGATCCCTCGGCCGCGACCAGCTGAGGCCGTCGTCGTCGCTGTACCGCAGGTGCGGGGTGCGGTCGCAGGGCACTTCGCAGTTCCCGGCATCGCGGCGGCCCTCGTTATAGGTGGTGGCCAGCACGATCCGGCCGGTGCGGCCGTCCACGACGGGCGCCGGGTTGCCGTGCGTGTCCCCGTGGCCGGGGTCCACGATCCGCAGCGGCTCCCAGCTGCGGCCCCCGTCGGTGGAGCGCTTGAGAACGAGATCGATGTCGGTGGCATCACCGCAGTTGTCCTTTCTCCCCTCGGCGAAGGCGAGGAGCGTGCCCCGGGTCGTGGTGACGATCGCCGGGATGCGGTAGCAGGCATAGCCGTGCCCCGGTTCCCGGCCGGCCTTGAACAGGACCTGTTCCTCGAACCCGGCGGACGCCGGAGCGAGGGACGCCCCGGGCTCCCCGGCGGCCGCCGGCGTGAGGCAGAGGGCGAGCAGCGCACCGCACAGAACGGCGGGGGCGGCAGCGGCCCGCCATCCGACGCGGGGGCCGGGCAGAGGGCCCGACGGGATCAGGGGAGTGGGAACGGGCCGCCGGTAACCGATGGGAGGATGCGCCGCCATGGCCCAGCCCTTTCGCGTCAAGGCCGTTTCAGGCCCCACGTGTCCGGTGCGCCACCGTACGGGGCAGGCGTCGCTCCCACAACGACCGTCCGGCAAAACGACTCACACGGGTCGCAATATCACCTTGCCCTGGTTGGCGCGGGCTTCGATGATCTCGTGCGCCTTGGCCGCGTCCTCCAGCGGCAGCTCGACGTGCACCCGCGGCCGCACCCGCCCGGAGGCGTACAGCTCCCACAGCTCCCGCCGCCACCGCTCCATCAGCTCCGGCCGGTCCCGGGCTATGAGCGCCATCTGGAAGCCGATGGCCGATTTCGCGCCCACCAGCAGGTCGTACGCCTCGATGGTTCCGCCGCCGGAGCTGTAGGCCACCAGCCGGCCGCCCGGCGCGAGCGCGGCGAGGGCGGGAGAGAGCAGCTCGCCGCCGACGGCGTCGAGCACGATGTCCACCGGCTCGCCCCACGACGCGTCCTCGTACGTCACGACCTCGTCGGCCCCCAGCGACCGCACGAAGTCCGCCTTGGCCGCCGAGCCGACCGCCGCCACGACCCGGCCCGCCCCGCGTGCCTTGGCGAGCTGCACGGCCAGATGGCCGGAGCCGCCGGCCGCGGCCGTCACCAGCACCGACTCGCCCTCGGCCGGCCGCGCGGCCTCGTACGCGCCGAGGGCGACCAGGCCGCACCGCACGAGCGCCACGGCGTCGGCGGCGTCCACGCCGGGAGGGACCGGGGACGCCATGGCGGCGCGCAGGACGGCGTGGTCCGCGTAGCCGTCGGCGAAGCACAGGCCCGTGACCCGATCGCCGACCGCGAAGCCGGTCACCTCCGGGCCGACGGCGATGATCTCGCCGGCCACCTCGCCGCCCACGCCCGCGGGCAGCGGCATCCCGCCCTCGCGGACCTTGCGGACGACCGGCAACGTGACACCGATCGCCTCGGTCCGCAGCAGCAGCTCCCCCGGCCCGGGGCTGGGCACCGCCGTCTCCTCGACGCGCAGAACCTCGGGGCCGCCGTACTCGTGATACCGGACGCGCCGCATGGGCACACACCTCCACTGACACATACACACACTGACGGGACGACAGACCGGACCGGCATAACGTTGGGGCTCCCAATATTGGGAGCCCCAACGTTGGTGGTCCCTATGGTACCCGACTTCGTTGGGAAGTCCAATGGTTTGTTGGATACGCTCACCCCATGACCGCCATGAACTCCGCGAGCTCCACGGCAGGCCCGGCAGGCCCGGCAGGAACAGCAGGAGCAGCAGGCCCGGCAGGAGCAGCAGGCCCGGCAGGAGGCGAGTCCTCCGCCGGTGAGCCCGCCCTCGCCCGCATCCGCACCCTCCCCAGCTGGCTGCTCAACCGCGCCTCCGCCCGGGGCCGTCGCCTCGTCGCCGAGGCGCTGGCCCAGGACGGCATGCGCATGCCGCACCACGCCGTGCTCTCCGCGGTCGCCGACCTCGGGCCGGTCGCCCAGGCCGAGCTGGGCCGGACCACCGGCTTCGACCCCAAGGACATGGTCGGCATCCTCAACGACCTGCAGGCCCAGGAGCTCATCACCCGCGCCCCCGACCCCGCGGACCGCCGCAAGAACGCCATCGACCTCACCCCCGCCGGCCGCCGCCGGCTCGCCCGCCTCGCCAAGCTGGGCGACGAGGCGAACGAGGCGCTCCTCGCGGCGCTCTCGCCCGCCGAGCGTGAACTCTTCCTCGCTCTCCTCACCCGCGTGGTCGAGGGCGACGACTGAACTTCCCCCCAAAGCCGGGGCGACGACGCGCCGGATCTGGTGGGATGTCACCCGCAAGTGGGGCGAAGGTGGAGAGCCGGAGGCGTGGCGGCCGTCCGCCGGCCCCCACTGGCCGTACACAGGGCGTGAGCGCGGAAAGAGCCAAGCGGGAACAGGCAAGGCGCACGGGCGGACGAGAGGCGAGAGCGGGCCGCAGGAGAGGCGGGAACGGCCGGACGAGAGGCGGGAACGGGCGAGCAGGCGCGCACGAACAGGCGGACAGGTGCGGTAAGCGGACGGCCGGGCGCGGTAAGCAGTAAACGGAACGCAAGCAGCCGAACGCAGCCGACGCAGCCGACGCAGGCGAAGCGGCCGACGCACACGCCGCCGTCAGCAGCGAAGGCAACGCAAGCACCGGGCAACACAGGCACCGGCAACGCAAGCACAGGCAACGCAAGGGCAAGACGCGCCAGCACAAGGCAACGCAAGCGCAAGACGCGCCAGCACCAGGCACAGAAGCACCAGGCACAAGCACCAGGCACACAAGCACCAGGCAAACGCACGGCAAGGACCAAAAAGAACAACAAGGCGAAACGGGGTGTCGCGTGAATCTGCAGCAGCTGCACTACACCTCCACCGCCGCCACGGGCCCGGACGGCTCGGGCTTCCGCTTCACCGCCGCGAGCCCCGAACTGCCCATCACCCTGCTGGGGGAGGCGGAGCAGCTGATCGGCTACGAGCCCCCCTCCGACGCCCCCGACTGCCCGTCGCCCGAGGAACTCGCCGGGTTCCCCGTCGCGTTCAGCCACAACAGGCTCTCCGACGGCAGCCGTCTGCTGTGCCGGACCATCCGCACCGGCCCGGGCCGTGGTGGCCGTCACGGCAACTTCCACGCCCACGCCGTGCGGCTGCCCGAGGGCGGCGGGCTGCCCGGCGGCCTACTGCCGATCGAGGCGTGGGAGTCCCCGTCCTGGGCCGACCGGACCCCCGGCGACGGCGTGCCGGAGCCGCTGGCCGCGCTCACGCCCGCGCGGCGCATCGACAAGAAGGGGCTGTTCGACTTCGTCCACGCCCGCGCGGACCGCCTCGAGCACTTCCTCGCGGACGTACGGACCCTCTTCCGCACCCCCGACGCCCCACAGCTGCTCGTCATCGAGCGGGACAGCGCCCACACCGCGCTCTGGATCGCCATCGCCAGCGCCGTCCTGCCCCGCGAGCTCGCCGACCGGCTCACCTTCACCACCTACACCCGCCGCCCCATGCTGGCCCGGCAGCAGATCGTCGGCGCCTACCCCGACGCCGATTTCGACTTCGTCTCCGCCGCCGCCCAGCGCCGCTACCGCGTCCACGACTGCACCGGAGGCTCCTCCAGCCCCGCCCGTGCCGAACGTGACCTCTGGGCGGCCGTCGCGGCCCGCATCTGGCTCGCCGGCCACCCCGCGCTGTTCGCCGAGGCGTCCCGCCGCGGCGGGCCCGGAGCCGGACGGGACTCCGGGGACGAGGCGGAGCGCCTCGCCGCCCTGGCCGCCCGCGAAGGCATCACCCTCGACTCGAACGGTCGTACGGCCGCGGCTCGCTGGGCCCGCCAACACCTCTCCCGCGACGGCGTCGACGACCCCCTCGGGAGCCGGCTCCTCGCCACCCTCGCCGCCGGCGGCACGGACCGCACCCCGGAGGAGTGGACGGTGCTCGCGTCGCTCACCGACGAGCTCTCGACGACGACGTCGTCCCGCTCCTCCCTCGCCCCCCTCCGGCGCGACCTGCGCGCGGAACTGGACCGCGCGGCCGACACTCCCCAGACGCCGCTCGTCCGCTTCCTGACGCTCCTGCGCCTCGCCGAGGCGCTCAGAGTGGACCGCAGCGCCGTCATGCCCGTCCTCACCGCCCGTCTCACCGCCGCCCTCCTCGACGAGACATCCCCCGACCGCAAGGTCGTACGGGCCGCCCTCGACACCCACCCCGCGCTGCGGACCGCGGTGCTCGACGCCCTCGACCGCACCGCGGCCACCGAGGACCCGCGCGCCCTCACCCACCTGCTCGCCGCCGAACTCCCCGGCGCCGACCTCACCGGCCGGCCCCATCTGCGCATGGCCGCCGCCATGGCCGAGGACTCCGCGCCGTTCGTCGACTACAGCTACGGCCGCGGCTACGGCTACACCTGCAACTACGACGACGACCAGGACGACGACAAAGACGGCCAGGGCTACGAACAGGGTTACGACCGGGGCTACGGCCAGGGCTACGACGAGGACGACGGCCGTCCCAGCCCGGCCCACACGCAGGACGAAGCCGGCCCCGACGGCCCCCGGCCCACCGCCCGCCGCCACGACGCGGCCCCCCAGGACCCGCCTCCCGAGCAGGACCGGATCGCGCTCCTGCACAAGCTCATCGAGGCCGCCGACCCCGAGCACCAGGACGCCCCGTCCGTCCTGCGCACCGCCTACCGGCTCGTCTGGGGCGACGAACCGCTGGGCTCCGACGAGGCCGTCGTCCTGCTCGACACGATCCCGGCGGCCTCGCACCAGGCCGCCGGCCTCGCCCAGCCGTTCGTGCGCGCCGCCCTCGACAGCACCCCCGACGACCCCGCCGCCCCCCTCCTCGCGAAGAGCCTCCTCAAGAGCGTCCTGGTCAGCGGCGCCGACCTGACCCCGCGGGAACGGGCCGCGCTGCTCCTCCTCGAACAGGCCGGTGACCTCGAGACCGGTGAGGCCCTGCCCGGTTACACGGCACGCGTGGTCGGCCTGCGCCGCCAGGCCGCCCCGCTGGAAGCCGGCATCGAGCAACGCCTCAGCGACGCCCTGGCCCGGCGGCTGCTGTGCATGGACCCACCCCCCGCCCCCGGCGAACTGCCCGACCTCATCCACTCCGACGACCGGCACCTCCTGCACGCGTACGCGCGCGAGGCGCGCGGCGCCGCGGTGGCCGGCCTGCTGCGCCGCGAGCGCACGTACGTCGCCGTGTGCTTCGTCGCCTGGCACACCGCGCCCGACGTGAGCGAGCTGTGGGAGGAGATCCGCGCCGATCTGCTGGCGTCGGTGCTGCGGCCCGAGGTGCGGCGGATGTCCACCGAGGACGTGGAGGAGATCCGGCGGACCCTGCGGCAGGTCGGCGGCCCGTGGGCGGAGATGTTCCACGAGTGGGACCGGTTCGGGGTGCTCGGCAGGCTCAGCGGCCGCTGGCGCGGCCGGCCCGGCGGCTGCAAGCACGGCCGCCCGTAGGCCCCGGCACTCCTCTCACCGCGGTATCCCTCTCACCCCGCGACGACGCGTCTCACCCCAGGAGGACGCGTTCCACCCCAGAACGGCGCGTCTCATCCCAGGACGACGCGTCTCACCCCAGGGACCCAGGGCCCCGAGGACCCAGGGACGACGCGTCTCACCCCAGGACCACGCGCTCTTCCCCCGCGTAGACGTTCATCGACGCACCGCGCAGGAAGCCGATCAGCGTCATGCCCGTCTCGGCGGCCAGGTCGACGGCGAGTGACGACGGCGCCGACACGGCGGCGAGCACCGGGATGCCGGCCATGACCGCCTTCTGGGCCAGCTCGAACGACGCCCGGCCGGAGACCAGCAGCACGGCCCCGGACAGCGGCAGCAGCCCCTGCTGCAGGGCGCGGCCGACGAGCTTGTCGACCGCGTTGTGCCGGCCCACGTCCTCCCGTACGTCCAGGAGCTCGCCGTCCGGTGAGAACAGGGCCGCTCCGTGCAGGCCGCCGGTGCGGTCGAAGACGCGCTGGGCCTCGCGCAGCCGGCCGGGCAGCAGGGCCAGGAGCTCCGGCTTCAGGCGCACGTCCGCCGGGCCGTCGGCGAGGGGCCAGCGGGCGGTGGTGCGCACCGCGTCCAGGCTCGCCTTGCCGCACAGGCCGCAGGAGGAGGTGGTGTAGACGTTGCGTTCGAGGGTGATGTCGGGGACGGACACGCCGGGCGCGAGGCGGACGTCGACGACGTTGTACGTGTTCGCGCCGTCGTCGGTGGCGCCCGCGCAGTAGACGATGTTCGCCAGTTCGTCCGCGCTGCCCAGCACCCCCTCGCTGACCAGGAACCCGGCCGCGAGCGCGAAGTCGTCGCCGGGGGTGCGCATGGTGATGGCGAGCGGCTTGCCGTTCAGCCGGATCTCCAGCGGCTCCTCGGCCACGAGCGTGTCCGGGCGGGTGGTGACGGCCCCGTCCCGGATGCGGATGACGCGGCGTCGTTCGGTGACCCGTCCCATGTCGATCAGTCCCGGTGGTCGGTGGGTTGGCGGTGGACGGTTCATTCTCGCGGGTGCGCGCGGGGCGCCCGCGCCCGGCCGGGCGCCGGCACGTGACGTGGGCCTCATCGGCGGCAGGCGCCTCACCTTCCGTACGCCCCGTGGCTACCGTTCGGTAGGAAGCGCCAATTCCCCGCCCGACCGTGCACCGAGAGCGGAGATCACCGATGGCACCCACCCTCACCCTCAAACCCGGCACCGAGTGGGCCACGGCCTGGCAGCGCTGCCGGGCCGTCGCCCCCGAGGCCTTCCGCGAGGACCGCGTCCTCAACCTCTGGAACGGCGCCTGGCAGGCCGACGGCCGCCCGCTGCCCGCCACCACCCCGGTCGACGGCACCCCCATCGCCGGCCCGCCCCGCCTCGACGCGGCCACCGCGCGCTTCGCCGTACGGGCCGCCCTCGACCAGCACCGGGCCTGGCGCGAGGTACCGCTCGCCGACCGCAAGGCACAGGTCGGCGCGGCACTCGACGCGATGGCCGAGCACCGTGACCTCCTCGCGCTGCTCCTCGTCTGGGAGATCGGCAAGCCGTGGCGGCTGGCCCGGGCGGACGTGGACCGGGCGATCGACGGCGTGCGGTGGTACGTGGCGGAGATCGACCGCATGGTGGCGGGCCGCTCGCCGCTGCCCGGCCCCGTCAGCAACATCGCCAGCTGGAACTACCCGATGAGCGTGCTCGTGCACGCCATGCTCGTCCAGGTGCTGGCCGGCAACGCGGTCATCGCGAAGACGCCCACGGACGGCGGCGTCGCCTGCCTGACCCTGGCCAGTGCGCTGGCCACCCGCGAGGGCCTGCCGGTCACCCTGGTCAGCGGCAGCGGCGGCGAGCTGTCGGAAGCGCTCGTGCGCGCCCCGGAGATCGGCTGCGTGTCGTTCGTCGGCGGGCGGGACACCGGCGCGCGGGTCGCCACGGCGGTCGCGGACCTGGGCAAGCGCCACATCCTGGAACAGGAGGGCCTCAACACCTGGGGCATCTGGAACTTCACCGACTGGGCCGACTTCGCCCCGCGGATCCGCAAGACCTTCGACTACGCGAAGCAGCGCTGCACGGCCTACCCGCGCTTCGTCGTCCAGCGGTCGGCGTTCGCGGACTTCCTGGCCCACTACCTCCCGGCCGTGCGCGAGGTGACGCTGGGCCACCCGCTGGCGGTGTCCGACCCGGCCGGGCCGCTGCCCGAGCTGGACTTCGGTCCCCTGATCAACGCGGCGAAGGCGAAGGAACTCGGGGACCAGGTGGCCGAGGCCATCGACCGGGGCGCGATCCCGCTGCACCGCGGCGACCTCGCGGCCGGCCGCTTCCTGCCGGGCCAGGACACCAGCGCGTACGTCCCGCCCGTCACCCTCCTCAACCCGCCCTCGACCTCACCGCTGCACCACGCGGAGCCCTTCGGCCCCGTCGACACCATCGTGCTGGTCGACACCGAGGCCGAGCTGCTCGCCGCCATGAACGCCAGCAACGGCGCCCTCGTCGCCACCCTCTCCTGCGACGACCCGGTGGTGTACGAGCGGCTGGCCCCGCAGATCCGCGCGTTCAAGGTCGGCCACGGCACGCCGCGCTCCCGCGGTGACCGCGAGGAGCTCTTCGGGGGGTTCGGGGCGTCGTGGCGGGGCGCGTTCGTCGGCGGTGAACTGCTGGTGAGGGCCGTGACGCAGGGGACGACGGCGGACGAGCGCGTACCGGGCAACTTCCCGCACTACCACCTCATGCCGTAGGCGCCGCGGCTCAGCCGATGCCCTGCCGGTCCGGCCGCAGCGCGAAGTCCCGGTCGGCCGGCTCGCGCACCGTACGCTCCACGGCCTGTTCCAGGAGCGTGCGGTGGCGCTCGAGAGGCTCGCGCCGCCCGGCGGGCGCCAGTCGCGCCAGATCCTCCAGGGCGGCCATCAGCCGCCGGGTCACCTGGGGGCTGCCGACGGCGCAGCCCCGGATCTCCGCGAAGCCGAGGTCGACGAGGTCGGCCCACTCCGGTACGTCCTGCACCAGCCGGACCGTGCCCTTGCGGTCGTAGTGGTGCAGGGCGCCCAGCGGTCGCCCGGACACGGCCGCCAGGATCTGCACGATCCGGTCCAGGCACTGCACGGCCGTCGTCGGGTCGTTCACGGCCGGGGACAGGGCGCGCTGGGCGATGTCCGACAGCTGCCGCAGACCGAACCCCAGGTCCTGGTGGAACGTGCGCTCCACCCCGACGGAGACGGTGTAGCGCAGGGCCCGCTGCGGCGGCGCCACGGCCCCTCCGTGCACCGCCAGCACGGGCGTGCCGGGGACGACGAAGTCCCCGATCCGCGGGATGAGCCGCAGCACGACGCCCTGCCGCCGGGCCGCCCGCACCAGCCGCGCGATGTGCACGTCCCGCAGCACCCCGGCCCGGCCCCGGTGCGGGATCTCCGCCCCCGCCGCCGGCAGCCCCGGGTGCCCGGCGTCCGCCACCCCGTGCCGGTCCAGCACCCGGAACGATTCCCGTGCGATGCGGTCGATGACGTGGCTGATCCGCATCAGCCGCAGCGTGGAGTTCACGTACGCCACGAACAGCCCCAGGCTCAGCAGCACCATCAGCACACACGTGACGCTGGAGAACACCGGCACCGTCGAGACGGTCCGTGGGTCCTCGTTCCCCTCGTAGGAAGCCTGGACCAGCAGCGCGAAGAGGAACGTGGCGAGGAAGACGGCGAACGTGCACTTGGTGATCCGGCTGCGCACATACAGCCGCACCACCCTCGGCGAGAACTGCCCGCTGGCCATCTGGAGCGCGACCAGCGAGATCGAGAAGACCACACCGATGAAGGTCAGCATCGCCGACCCCACCGTCGTGATGATCGTCTTCATGTCGTCCGCGATCGCGATCAGCGACTCGATGTCCCCGTACTGCCCCTCCTCCCGCAGCTCCCGCACCACGAGGTTGTCCAGCTCCAGCACCCCCAGCGCCAGCACCGCCGCCCCCACCAGGCCGACGGTCGGCGTGAACCAGAAGGTGTCCCGCAGGTGCTCCCGCAGCGGCGAGAGGGGCCGTGGCCGCCGGCGGACGGCACCCGCTGCGGGGAAATGTCCCTCTTTGTCCATGATCGGACCCTATGGCGCGGAAGAAATCCCTGGTGAAAGGCGCTCCGAAACCTTGATAGAGTTATCCATGTCGCCGCGGGGAACACCCCGCGAAGACAGACACCTTGTCCGGGTGGCGGAATGGCAGACGCGCTAGCTTGAGGTGCTAGTGCCCTTTATCGGGCGTGGGGGTTCAAGTCCCCCCTCGGACACCACAGAGAAAACCCCAGCTCAGCTGGGGTTTTTCTGTTTCTCGGGCTGTAGCGTGACCCCGCCGTGTGCTCCGCTCCGCCCGGATCGGGCGCCGCGGACGCCAGTGTCAGTGGCGGCACCTACTGTGCGTGCATGAACGACAACCCACAGAAGCCGATGACGGCTCAGTGCTCAGCCCGCCCCGAGGCCACGCACAGCGCAGCCCCTCCTGAGGGGTCGGGCGCCGATGCGGAGCCGAAGGGCGTCGCGCTGTATCACGACATGCGGGTCGAAGAGGACTTCACCAAGTGCGCCACCCGCCTCTTCTCGATCCTCAAGAAAGCCGCGGCGACGAGCCCCGGCGCTCCGCGCCACCTCTACCTCGACATTCAGGGGCACCGCAACGCCGCCGGCGACTACGACGAGGACGCCTTAGAGATCATTCATGATTTCCTGCGGGGATTCCTCGGTCCGTATCTCACGGAGATCAACACACCGCTCTACCAGGCGAGGAACCCCGAGCCGCAATGTGAGGACATCCCTGATGTCCTGAACATACGGGACCCCGGCCGTGGACACGCCTACGACCACCGCGAGCTGCCCGTACGCAATCGGGACAGTCACCCCGACCGGCGCCGGTCCAGACCCCCGGTCCGGGCCATCGCCGACTATCTCGGTCTCGATGAGCCCATCTGCCTGATCTGCTGGCAGGCGCCGGTGGAGAGAGCCCATGTGGTTCCGGAGTCGCTCGGCGGTTCCAACGATGTGCGCAACTTCGCCCTCCTCTGCCCGCGCCACCACCGTGAGGCGCCCGATGTCGCGGACGCCGAGGCGTTCTGGTCCTGGGTCGACTACGCCTGTGAACGCGACGGCCATATGAAGTGGGAGGGTGTGGAGCCTGAAACGCTGGCGAAGGCGGAACGCGTCGGCCTTCACATCGAGACGTCTGGGTCAGTGCGGAAGAGCCTGCGTCATTTCGATCGGGTCCGTGACGAACTTGTGCGTCACTACGGCTGGTGCCCGGAAGACTTCGCGGGCGGCGACCACTGGGGATCACTGATGGCAGAGTTCCACACGGTGATGGACGCGGCGACCAGCACTCACTTTAACGTCGCCAAGAAGGCATCCACCGAGGCATGGGCTTTCGAAGTGGCTCGCAGACGCCTGAGAGGCTGGGCTGTGGAGCACGAGGCCGGCGATGACCGGCCGGCGGTGCCGAGCCGTCCGTCGGTTGAATTGGCGGAACGGACGGTGCGCAAGTCGCCTGACAATGGTGGCGCGCGGAGCCTGGTCGATGCCGCACGGCGGGCCGACATCGCGATCGAGGCGGCGGCACTCGTGCGCGACATCATCGGTTCGACCGGGGTTTCGAGCGCTGAGGAGGTGCTGCGGGGCATCAAAGAGGAGGTGGCAGACCGCACAGCGCAATTCGAACGTCTGGCTGATGAGTTGACGGGGTACACAGTCTGTCGGTACTGCGGCCACGCTATAGCCCGGATCGGGGACGCTCCCTGGCGCCACAGCGCTGCGGCGCCCATGTCCCGTGGCTGCCGCGCGGCCAGTTTCGACCGGGACGGCACTTGGGACGATTCCCTCGATCGAGCGTGGAAGGCGAGTCCGCCGAAGACGTATCGGTGAGCTGTCCGCAGACGCCAGTAGGGCCGCGGCGGTGGTGCGTTGTTGCCATCGTCGAAACTCGACCAGCCCCGCGCCGGACGCGCTTTCCCCGGCGTTTCCGGCGCCCCTACCGCCCCGCCCCGTCCCTCCCCGAGTCATCTCTTCCGCATTGCCCCATTGAGTCCCGGTCTTGCCGTGCCACACGATGAGGGCACAGGCGGCGGTGCCGTCCGCCGCGGGGTAGGGGGGAGACGCCAATGAACGACTACCGCGACGTCGTGGTCATCGGGGCCGGGCCCACGGGGCTGGCTCTGGCCATCGGGTTGCGTCAGTACGGGGTGGACGTCGCCTTGGTGGAGAAGGCGGACCGGGGGAAGCGGGAGGCTCGGGCCGGGATCGTGTGGCAGCGGGCGCTGGAGGTGCTGGGCGATCTCGGGTGTGCCGCGGAGGTGCTCGAGGAGGGGCTGCGGCTGCGGCGGGTGGAGGTGATCGCCGAGGGGCGGCGGGTCGGGGGGATGACCTTCGGATGCGGGGGAACGGCGTTTCCGCATCCGGTGTCGATCGAGCAGGACGCCGTGGAGCGGCTGCTCGGGCAGCGGCTCGCGGCGGTGGGCGGCGAGGTGGAGTGGTCCACGGAGGCCGTGGCGGTGCGGGCGGGCCAGGACGGGGCCGAGGTCGATCTGCGCTGCGCGGACGGAAGCACGCGGACCGTGCGGTGTGCCTGGGTGGTCGGGTGCGAGGGGGCGCGCAGCGTGGTCCGCAAGGAGCTCGGCATCCCCTTCGAGGGCGAGCGGCGGCCGAATCTGCAGTGCCTGCAGCTGAACGCCGTGGCCCAGTGGAAACACCCCTACGCCCCCGACCTCACCTATTTCTTCCTCGAGCGCGGCGTCTCACTGGGGGTGTCCCCCCGGCCCGGCGGCGGGCACCGGTTCTTCTGCTTCCGCACCGACCCGGACCCCTCCGTCGAGCAGCCGCCCGGCGTGGAGGAGATGCGGGACCTGGTCGCCGACGCCGCCCACGACCCCGGCGTCCGCCTGGTGCCCACCGAGCCCGGCTGGGCCAACCGGGCCCGTTTCCAGGACCGGATCGCCGGTTCGCTGCGCCAGGGGCGGGCGCTGCTGGCCGGTGACAGCGCGCATCTGTGGGCGCCCATCGGTGGGCACGGGCTCAACACCGGGCTGCGCGGCGCCCACAACCTCGCCTGGAAGCTGGCGACGGCGCTGAACAGCTGGGCGGCCGACCCGTACGCCCTGCTCGACACCTACGCCACCGAACAGCGGCTCACGGCACGCAAGGTGATGGGGGAGATGCGGCACAACGTGCTGGAGCTGCCGCCCACCGCGGCGACCCTCCTGGGGATGCGCGTCCTCGGGCCGCGCCTGACACGCAGCCGGTGGTTCTCGCAGAGAATACGCACGATGCTCAGCGACCTGTCGATGCATCACCAGGAGAGCGCCCTGTCGCGAGGGACGGGGGCCGGGGACCGGCTGCCGGACGGGCCCGTCACGGTGGACGGGCGTCGCTGCCGCCTGCACGACCTGCTCTCCTACGGCCGTTGGACGCTGCTGGTCGCCCCCGGCGCGCGGGGGCGCGGCGTGGACGACGACCGGCTGCGGGCGGTGACCGGCGCCTGCGCGCTGCCCGTCGAGGTCTTCCGGCCGCGGCTGGACCCGGGCGAGGGGGAGCGGCGCCTGCCCGGCCGGGCGCTGGTGCTGGTGCGCCCCGACCGGCACATCGGACTGAGTACCGACCGCGTGGAGGAGCTGGAGGCGTACATACACCGGTGGTTCGTACGAAAGGGCTAATATCCTGCAATAGGCCCCATTGAACCCCCGCCCCTTCATCCCGGACCATGTGAGCGTCGAAGAGCAATGAAGGGGACGGTGGCCACGTCGGTCGGGCCACCGCCGTTCCGCACGGGGGAGACCTGGATGAGTGACTTCTGCCGGGACGTCGTGGTCGTGGGGGCGGGCCCCACGGGCCTCGCGCTGGCCATCGCGCTGCGCCAGTACGGCCTGGACGTGGTCGTCCTCGAGAAGGAACCGAGTACCAAGCGGGAGGTGCGGGCCAGCGTCATCTGGCAGCGGGCCCTGGAGATCCTGCGCGACCTCGGCTGCGCGGACCGGTTCCTGGGCGAGGGGCTGAGCCTGTGTCAGGCCGAGGTGTACGTCCGGGGGCGCCGCGTCGGCGGCCACGAGACCCAGGTCCCCGGCACCGCCTTCCCCCAGCCGCTGGCCATCGAACAGATCGCCATCGAGCGGCTGTTGGTGGAGCGGCTCGGCGAGCTGGAGACCGAGGTGCGCTGGGGCACCGAGGCGGTGGCCCTGCGGATGGGCGTGGACGGCGCCGAGGTCGACGTGCGCGACGCCGGCGACCGGTTGCAGACCATCGGCTGCCGCTGGGTCGTGGGCTGCGAGGGCGCCCACAGCCTCGTGCGCAAGACGATGGACGTGCCGTTCGAGGGCGAACGCCGGGTGGATCTGCAGGCCGTGCAGATCAACGCCAAGGCCGACTGGAAGTTCCCGTGCGCCCCCGACACCACCTACTTCTTCCTTGAGCACCGCGTGTGCCTCATCGCCTCCCCGCGCCCGGGCGGCGGCTACCGCTTCTTCAGCTTCCTCGACGACCCCGACCCCCAGCGCGTGGCCCCGCCGGACGTCGAGGAGATGCGCGACCTGGTCGCCAGGGCCGCGCACGACCCCGCCACCCGCCTGGTGCCGACGGTCCCGCCCTGGTACAACCGGGCCCGCTTCCACGACCGGGTCGCCGCCTCCCTGCGCAAGGGACCGGCCATGCTCGCGGGGGACAGCGCCCACATGTGGGCCCCGATCGGGGGCCGCGGCCTCAACACCGGGCTCCGGGGCGCGCACAACCTCGGGTGGAAGCTCGCCGCCGTGCACCACGGCTGGGCCGCCGACTCCCTGCTCGACACCTACTCCCGCGAACAGCGCGGCACCGCACAGGAAGTGATGCGGCAGATGCGCCGCAACGTGATGGAACTGCCGCCCTCCGTCCTCACGCTGGCGGCGATGCGCGTGCTGGGGCCCGCGCTGCTCTCCAGCGACCGTATCCACCGGCGAGGCCGCGCCATCCTCAGCGAGCTCGCCCGGAACCTGCGCGAGAGCGTCCTGTCCACCGACGGGGCCGGGCGCGCCGGCCGGGGCACCCTGTGCGCCGGCGACCGGCTGCCCGACGTGCCCGTCACCCACGGCGGCCGGCAGCGCAGGCTGCACGACCTGCTCTCCTACGGCCGCTGGACCCTGCTGGAGGTCGCCGGCCGCAAGCCGGCGCCCGACGCCGCCGAGGACCTGCGCCGCGCGGTCGGCCGCTTCCCCGTGCCCGCCGAGGTGTTCCGCGTCCAGCCGCCCCAGGACGGCGGCAAAGGCCCGCTGGCACGCGGCTCGTTGCTGCTCGTCCGGCCCGACGGTCACATCGGCCTGCGGGTGCGGACCGGCGATAACCAGGCGCTGGACGCCTACCTGGACCGGTGGTTCGTCCGCAAGAGCTAGCAAGAGCCAGCTAGCGTCGGGCCAGCGGTGTGCGTACGGCCCCCGTCAGACCCCCGTCCGTATCGTCAGCCGCGACGGGCCGTGGAAGACCAAGTCGTCCGCCCACCGCACCGGTTCGTCCGCCAGGGCGAGCCGGGGCAGGCGCCGCAGCAGCTCGCCCAGCCCGATCTCCGCCTCGGCGCGCGCCAGCGGGGCCCCGACGCAGTAGTGGATGCCCATGCCGAAGCCGGTGTGCCGGCGGGCGTCACGGCGGATGTCCAGGCGGTCGGGGGCGTCGAAGTGCTCCGGGTCCCGGTTGGCCGAGCCCAGCACCAGCACGACCTTGCCGCCCTTCGGTATGTGGCGCCCGCCGACCTCCCCGTCCTCGCCGGCCCACCTGCTGATCATCTGTACGGGCGAGTCGTACCGCACGAGCTCCTCCACCGCCTCCCGCATCAGCTCCGGCCGCGTACGCACCAGGGCGAGCTGGTCAGGGTGGGCGAACAGCGCGAGCAGGCCCTTGGCGATCAGGTTCGTCGTCGTCTCGTGGCCCGCCGTCAGGAGGTGGATGCACGTGCCGACCAGTACCTCGTCCCCGAGCGGCAGTTGCTCCTCCGCGTGCAGCATGGCCGCGATCAGATCCGCCGCGTTCGGGCTGCGCCCCGCCCTGCGACGGGCCAGCTCGGCACGGAAGTACGCCTCCAGCTCCCGCGCCGCCGCGTCCGCCACCTGGAACCCGTCGGCCCGCCGGGCCACGCGCGAGCTGGTGGCCTGCTGCAGGTCCACGGCCTGCGCCCGGAACCAGGGGCGGTCCTCGCGGGGCACGCCCAGCAGCTCGCTGATGACCAGGATGGGCAGGGGCGCGGCGAAGGCGTCGACCAGGTCGGCGGCGGGCTGCCGGGCCAGGTCGGTGACCAGGTCGGCCGCCAGCCGCCGGATGCGCGGACGCAGACCTTCCACGATCCGCGGCGTGAAGGCCTTCGCCACCAGCGCGCGGACCCGCGTGTGCCGCGGAGGGTCCATGAAGACCATCCAGTTGGCCGTGGTCCGTCGCAGATGGGGGCATTCCTCGGGCAGCCGGGCGGGCGGCGCGCCGCGGCCGTAGAGCCGGTTGGTCAGCACGCGCGCCACGTCGTCGTGGCGGAAGAAGTACCAGGCTCCCTCCGACAGATGGACCGGGTCCCCCTCCCGGTATCGCCGGTAGAGCGGGTACGGATCGGACAGGTCGACGTCCGCCGTACGGAACGGGGGCAGGCCCGTCGTGTTCTCGCCGCCCATCACGCGCCCCGCATCCTGTCCGCCCACGCACCGGGCTCCGCGGGCAGCCGGGCGCCGCACCAGGCGACGTGGCCGTCCGGGCGTACGAGCACGTACGGGCTGCCGTAGAGCTCCGCCACCGCGCGGTGCGCCTCCAGCCGGACCGTCTCCAGGGGCACGCGCCGCCGCGCGAAGGCGTCCTGCGCCGCCTTCTCCGCCGCCTCCGTGCCGTGCGCCTCGGTGAAGCACAGCAACACGAAGGCGCGGCCGAACAGGTCGAGGGTGGAGGCGCCCTCGCCGAGCCACGTGTGCGGCGCCCGCGCCCCCGGGACGGCCTTCGTACGCCAGTCGCCCTCGCCCTCACCTTCGTCGCCGCCGGCGATCAGCGGTGAGGTGTAGCGGAAGCCGAAGTGCACGTCGGGGGAGTCGAATTCCTCGCGCACCCCGCCCCGCTCCATCCCGGCCGACAGCTCGGCCCTGGCCCTGGCGCCCTCGGCCGAGTCCAGGAGGATCTCCCCGGGCAGCTCCCGGCGCATCGTGCGCATCAGATGGACGTTGGCCTCCTCCAGGCTGCGCTCGGCCACCGGGCGGCGCTCGGTGGCGTACGCGTCGAGCAGCCCCGGCCCCGCCCATCCGGCCAGTTCGCCGGCGAGCTTCCAGCCGAGGTCGGCGGCGTCGGCGATGCCGGTGTTCATGCCGAACCCCCCGGACGGCGACAGGGTGTGCGCGGCGTCGCCCGCGAGCAGCACCCGGCCGTCGCGGAAGCGCTCGGCGACGCGATGGGTCAGGTACCAGACGTTCTCGGAGAGGATCTGCACGGGCGTCTCGGGCGCGATGGCCGCCCGCACCATGGTCAGGGCGTCCCCGTGCGCGGCGGGCTCCCCCTCCCGCACCCCCACCGTCAGCCGGTACAGCCCCTGCCCGTCCATCGACCGCAGCGGGAAGCGCAGCGCCGGCGGCCGGGTGAGGAAGTACACCAGGGCGTTGCGCTCGCCCAGTTGCCCGCGCAGCCGGGGGGCGCGGAAGAGGATGTTGCGGAAGACGCGGGTGGCGTGGCGGCGCGGCGCCTCGATGCCGGCCGCCTTGCGTACGGGCGAGGCGGCGCCGTCGCAGGCCACCAGGTAGCGGGCCCGCACCGTCAGGGTCGTCCCGCCGTCCGCCAGGTCCGTCAGTGTGGCGCTGACCCCCTCGGGGTCCTGGGTGAAGCCGTCCAGCCGGCACCGCAGGCGCAGCGGGCCGTCCGGGTGGACGCCCACCTCCCGGGCGAGCAGGGGTGCCAGCCAGTGCTGCGGGCACGGATGCTCGGGCTCGGGGGTGTAGGGGAGCTCCGGGCGGCTGTCGGCCGTGCCGAAGTCCAGGCGGTGGATCTCGTGGTCGCCGACCGCCGTGACCCAGGCGATGTCCAGCGGGTGGTCGCCGGGCCAGCCGGCGGTCCGGATCCGGCCGGCGACGCCCCAGCGGCGGAAGAGCTCCATCGACCGCGGGCCGACCGTGCCGACCTTCGGGTGGGCGATCGTGCCGTCCGAGGCCTCGACCTCGATGAAGTCGACGCCCCGCTGCCTCAGGTCCAGGGCCAGCGCCATGCCGACGGGGCCCGCGCCCACGATGAGTACCTCGGTGTCGTAGTTCCTCATGGCTGTTCCCCACTCCGGCGGAAGAAGTCGGCGTAGAAGGCCATCATGTCGGCGACCTGGGCGGGCACCGGCCCGCACTTCCCGGCCGTGGCCGCCACGTGCTCGAAGCGCAGCGCGAGCGAGCGCCGCGCCACGTCGGGCCGGGGGGTGAACGCCGGAGCGGCGTCCAGTTCGAAGGTGGGGCCGGCCGTGCGGCCGCGCCGCCCCGACTCCATCGTGACGAGCAGCTCCGCCAGCGGGCGCATCACACCGGTCATCACGTCGATGGAGGCGTTCATCAGCTTCGAGCGGCGCAGGCTGCCGTCGGGGCTCTCCCCGAAGTGCTGCGCCATCAGGTGCAGCATCAGGTGGTACGAGCGGTTGAAGAGCCGGGCCACCGTGCGGGCCTCGGGGTCGGTGATCTGGTCCTTGGCCGCGTCGCCCGCCCCCAGCGTCGGGTTGCGCAGCACCGGGTAGGCGGGGTTCCAGGGCACCAGCCGGCCGTGCGGACCGGCGACGCGCTCGCTGGTCAGCACCTCGCCGATCCGCAGGAAGCTGTGGAAGTGGGAGGTGTCCGAGGGCGCGGCGGAGCCCAGGACGCCGCCCTCGCCCTGTTCGCTGATGAAGTCGACGGCGAACAGCGCGCTGGAGAGGTCGTCGACCTCCAGCTGGTAGTCCGGGTGAACGGTGTTGACCGACTCGCGCATGAACACGTGGTGTTCCCCGCCGCCGCGCCCCTTCTCCACCAGGAACAGGTCCGGGACGCGCTGGAGCCCTTCGCGGATGCCCGCGTACAGCTCGCTCACCGAGCCCCAGGTGAAACCCAGCGGGCGGACGGCGTCCGGGCCGGTGCCGCCCTCCCGCCGGACCTCGGGGGTCAGGCCCGCCGGCTGTTCGATGGCGATGTAGCGCTGCACGCTGCCGACGCTCAGCCCCTCCAGGGCGAAGTCCAGCGGCACCGGCAGCTCGCTGTTGATCGTCGCGAAGTCGATGAGCGGCACGTGGAAGGGCTCGCCCATCGCCATGATGATGTTGTTGACCAGCAGGAAGTGGATCATCTCTTCGCGGGCCACGTTCAGCAGGCCGCCGCGGATCCCGTCGTCCAGCGTCGCCCCGCCCTGCCCGCAGGCCAGTTCGAGCTGCTCGGCCGTCCATTGCCCCCGCCGTACGTACTCCCGGCCGGCGCCGTGGGTGGGCACCGAGAACGCCGCGTACAGGTACTGCAGCATCACGGCCAGCTCCAGGGTGGCCGCCTGCTTCAGCACGGTCCACAGTTCGCCGCGGGTGGCGATGGCCGGGCCCCGGCCGAGCACGGCGGGGACGGTCAGCGGCGGGCGCACCCGGGCCTGCTGGTTGCGCAGGTACGCCAGCAGCAGACGGGCCTTGGGGTCGGACAGGTCGCGGGTGGGCGGCATGTAGTACGTCTTCGCCTTGTTGCGCGGGTCGCACATCTGCCACACCAGCTCCGCGTACGTCTCGACCTTGCAGCGGTCGGCGAGGCTGAAGACCTCCGAGCGCATGAAGGAGGAGACGTGCTCGTAGTAGGCGAAGATCTCCCGGTGCAGCAGCTCGAAGTCGACGCTGTCGCGGGGGATGTCGTCCAGGTGCCAGTCGTCGGGCAGGACGCGAACGGCCAGGGAGCCGGCGCCCGCCCAGTAGCCGAGCGCGTCCTCGTCGTCGTACGCCGTCCAGGCGGAGCCCGGCCCGCCGGGGTCGGCGGGGGCCGGCAGGTCGGCGGGGCCGGTGGAGAGCAGGACCCGGCAGGTGCCCGCCCGTTCGCCGCGCAGGGTGAGCAGGCCGTGCCCGTGCTCGTCGGTCTCGACGACGCATTCCTCGGCGTAGGCGTCCGCACCGCCGCGCATCTCCAGCACGACCGCGTCGCCGCGGCGTGCCCCGGGGCTCCCGGCGACGGCGTCGCCGGGCAGGGCGCGGGGGTTGAAGTACTGCCGTACGCGCACGGGCCCGGCGCTCGCCGGGCGGCCGCGCACGTAGGACCGCAGCGGTACCTCCACCGCGTGGTCGCGGTGCCGGGCGCGGTCGCGGTGGTGCACCACCACCAGGGCCTCGTCGCTCTGGACGTTGACCTCCCGCTCGGTGAGCAGCGTCGTCCGCCGCCCGTCGGGTGACGTGCCGGTCAGGCACAGGGCCTCGTCGGCGGCGGCCTCCCAGCCGGGTTCGGCGTCCACGGTGACCAGGCCCGCGGTGCTGTCGGTGTCCCCGGTGTACGAGGCGGCCGGTACGCGCGCCACGAGCCGGTCCGTGCCGGCCGTCCGCAGCTCGAGGTCGCCGGCGTCCAGCGGCGGGCCGAGCCGGTGCAGGGGGCCGGGGCCCGCCTGGCGGGCCCGGCAGGTGACCGGCACCGCGGTGATCATGTCGAGTCCGGCCCGCCCCCGGGCGAGGTGGACCGTGAGGTGGTGCAGCCCCCCGCCGCCCGCCCCCGGACGGGGGGCGAGCAGCCGGCCGGCCGGATACGTGCGCAGTTCGTGCGCGTACCAGGGGGCGATCGTCCCGCGCACCCGCCAGTGGCTGGGCGTGTCGGGGACGAGGGGGGAGGCCATGTTGTCCAGCGCGAACCGCACCACCAGGCCGTCCGCCTCCTCCAGAGCCGCGCGCAGCGCGTCGACGGCCGGGGAGAGCCGGGCGTCCGGCAGCCACCGCGGCCCTGGTCCGGTGTCGTCGGCGCCGTCCGGGGCGTCGCGGCCCGTGACCACGAACTGGTGGACGGCGCTGTAGCGCAGGTGGGGTGCCAGGACGTGCTCGCCCACGTCGAGGATGTGCCCGAAGTCCACCCAGCGCGGCGGCTGGAAGCCGTGGACGGGGCCGGTGAGCATATAGCCGTCGTCGTGCGAGCGCCCCAGGCGGCCGAAGCCGAACTGGCCGATCATCAGGGCCGTGGTCCACCGGGAGGCGGGGTCGAGGTCGAAGACCCGGGCGCGGTTGACGGTGGTGCGCAGGTAGTCGTTGTAGTGGCCCCAGACATCGACGCCGCGGCCGACGACCGGGTCGGTGGTGTCCGGCGGCCCGTCGGCGACCTCCGCCGACACGATCCGGGCGTCTATCAGGAAGTGCCCGTTGCCGTCGAAGTTCCAGCCCTTGGCGAGGCTGAACTCCCCGTCGGGGCAGGGCCGGCCCGACGCGTCGAAGTGCGGGCCGCGCCGTTGCAGGTAGGCGTGGTACTCGGCGGCCGGCCGGTCGGCGGGGAAGGGCCCGTCGTCGGTCAGGGCCCGGTTGGTGGCCAGGTCGGCCAGCCCGCTGCGCGGGCCGGTCGGCAGCTTCGTGGTGGCGGTGCCGGCGAAGTGCAGTCGCGGCAGGTCGAAGACGCTCATCACAGGGCTCCCGCGGGGTTGGGCCGCCCGGTGACGGCGGTGGGGCGGTGGGCCGGCCGGTAGCGCTCGACGTCCTCGACGGCCCGCAGGGCGGACTCGATCGCTCCCTCGATCCAGGCGGGCGCCGTGGAGCAGTGCTCGCCGGCGAAGAAGAGCCGGTTGACCGGGCGGGCGGCCCGCAGGCGCTCCTCCTCGCACTCGGCGGGGCTCTTGCCCCAGCGCGTGGCGCAACCGCCCCCGCTCCAGGGGTGGTCCCCCCAGGCCACGCTCACCGCGTCGAGCACCATGCCGGGCGTCATCAGCTCGGGATGGACGACGCTGAGCTCCTCCAGGACGACGCGGTGGCGGCGGCGGGCCGACATCCTTCCCAGCCGGGCCGCCTCGTCGCCGATCGTGTAGCTGGCCAGCAGGGTGGCCCCCCGGCCCGGATCGCCGTCCACGGGCGGGTAGTACGTCTGCCGGATGCGCCCGCCGGTGAAGGAGGCGCCGCCCTGGATGCCGCCCTGCCGCCAGAACGGCTCCCGGCAGTGGAAGGCCACCTTGGTGGCCGGGCAGTAGACGACGTCCCGCAGGACGGCCAGCTTGTCCTCGTCCAGGCCGCTGAGGCGCATGCGGCGCATGGCGGGGAAGGGGACGGTGCTGACGACGAAGTCCGAGCGCCTGACGACCGTGCGGGAACCGGCCCGGACGTGGACCAGGACGTGGTCGCCCCGCACGTCGATCCCTGTGACCCGGCGGCCGGGGATGATGGGCCCGCGGATCCGCGCGGCCAGGCGGTCCGTCAGCTGGTCCATGCCGCCGTCGAGCCGCAGCAGGTCGGGGCTGGTCTCGGCGAGGATGTCGTCGAGGAAGCTGTTGAGCCTGCCGCTGCAGCCGGCCCGGATGCCCGGGTGGGCGGAGAACAGCGAGTGCAGGTCCACCCGGTCGCGTCCCCGCCCGCGAAGATGCCGGGTCAGGTCGACGCGCGCCACCAGGTCGAGCAGTTGGCGGCGCAGGTCCTCGCGGAGCGCCTCGCGCAGGTCCGGCGGTGCGATGGCGTCGACAATGGCCGTCAGCCACGCCCCGAAGACGATGGTGCCGTGGTCGTACCGGTGGCCGGGCAGGTGCCGCTCCAGCTCGCGCCGGAAGTTCTCGCGCAGCGGCCCGGCCGCGTCCCGGATGCGAATGAAGCCGGCGGCCGTCTGGAGGAATGCGTTCTCCTCCGACATCAGCGTGGTGAAGGCGCGGAGTTTGCCTTCGAGGCCCATCATCCTGATGTATTCCAGGGTGTTGTGGTGGTGGGTCGGAATGCGCATGGCGCCGAGTTCGACGGACGGTGCGCCCGGGGTGTCGCCGAACCGGTGGGTGTGGATGCGCCCGCCGATACGGGTGTTGCCTTCGAGGATCTCGACCCGGTAGCCGAGCCGCTCCAGCTCGTACGCCGTCACGAGGCCGGAAATCCCGGCGCCTATGACGGTGACCCGACGGGTGTCCTGTTCGAATTTATCGAGCGCGTGCACATGCCAAACTCGCGAGCTGCCGGACATTGAAGCTTCCCCCCGTAAACGTGCATGTATTCCCCGTTTGAGCCTACATAGCGTTTTCCTGTACGTAGGCCCTACACAATGGTATTTCAGGTCACCCTCATTCCCGCGGTGGATTTCCCGGGAGGCGTCGACCAATGCGTAGACGCCATACGCATAAAAGCGGTCCGGGATCATCCGGATAAGTCGTGGAACAATGCGCCGGGTAAAGTCGGGTGCGCCTGACGGGTGTCGCCAATCACGCGGCACTCATCCGTGCCGCCTACCCGTACTCCATCGGGAGTACGGAAAAGCCCGTACCCAAGTACGACGACGAAGGGCCCCGCGGCAGGCATGGTTGAGGTCATGGAGCACGAGGGGACCGAGCACAGAGCCGGGCGGGAACACGGGGGCGGAGCCGAGCACAGAGGCGGCTCGTGAGCGCGCTCGTGGCATCGGTGCTGCTGTGCCTGGTGTCCGCCGTCTGCTACGCCGGGGCGGCCATCGTGCAGGAGCGCGTCGCCGCCACGGGCGACAGCGGCGCGTACGCCCCGCTGCGCCGCGCGGGGTGGTGGGCCGCGGTCGCGATGACCGCGCTGGGCGCCGGCCTGCATGTCGTGGCGCTGGCGTACGGGCCCCTGAGCCTCGTTCAGCCACTGGGCGCGCTGACGATCGTCTTCGCGCTGCCGATGGCCGCGCTGTTCGTCCACCGGCCCGTCGGAGCGGCCGGCTGGCGCGGCGCGTTCCTCGCCACGGCGGGCCTGGCGGGGCTGCTGAGCCTGACGGGACCGCCGAGCGCCGAGTCCATCGACGGCACCCAACGCCCGGCGCTCGCCGCCGGGGTACTGGCCGCCGTGGTCCTCCTCGCGTTCGCCGCGCGCTGGACGCGCCGGCCCGTCGTACGCGGCGTGGTCCTGGCGACGGCGGCCGGTGCCGCCTTCGGGATGGGCTCGGTCTTCACCAAGGCCGTGGCCGAGGACTGGACCTCCCATGACGCGGACGTCGCCGCCCTGCTGCCGAGCGTCGGCATCATCGCGCTGTTCGCCTCGGCCGGCATGCTGCTCTCCCAAGCCTCCTACCGGGGCGCGGGCCTGGCGGCCCCGCTGGCGACCGTCACCGTCGTCAATCCGGTGGTGGCGGCCGCCGTCGGCATCGTGGTGCTCGGCGAGGCCTTTCGCTTCGGCGTGACGGGCGGTCTGCTGGCCGGTGCGGCGGGGGCGGTGGCCGCGGCCGGGGTGGTGACGCTGACGCTGCAAAATGCGACCAGGGCGACGGATGCCGGGAACAACGAGCTCAGCGCCCCCGGTCCCGATGCGGTAGGCGCCCCCACACCGGATGGCGTAGGCGAACCCCGGGTGCCCGGAGCCCGGCAGCCCGGACGGTGTCTGGTTTCCACCCGTTCGGGCCCGAAGTCCCGCTGAAGGGCGGGCGCCTGCGCCCGTCGCCGGTCCTCGACGGCCCGGGCGACGCGGCATGGCGCCCACGGGGCGGCACGCGTCACCATGGTGATCCGGGCCGACCCCCTCCCCAGGAGCCACCGTGGACTTCGACGTCGTCGTGGAGATCCCGCAAGGCAGCCGCAACAAATACGAGATGGACCATGACTCGGGGCGCATCCGGCTCGACCGCATGCTGTTCACCTCGACCCGCTACCCGGCCGACTACGGCTACATCGACGCGACGCTCGGCGCCGACGGAGAGCCGCTGGACGCGCTCGTGCTGGCGGGCGACCCCACCTTCCCCGGCATCGTCATCCGCTGCCGTGCCATCGGGATGTTCCGGATGAGGGACGAACAGGGCGAGGACGACAAGGTGTTGTGCGTCCCCTCCGGCGACCCCCGTCACGAGCACCTCCGGGACCTCAGACATCTGCCCGAGTTCGACCGGCTGGAGATCCAGCACTTCTTCGAGGTGTACAAGGCCCTCGAGCCCGGGAAGTCCGTCGCCGCCGCCTGCTGGGCCGGCCGCGACGCCGCCGTCACCGAGATCATCGCCTCCCGGGTGCGCGCCGAGCGGGCGGGGGAGAGCGCGTTCTGGTGACGCCGTAGGGGCACGGCGATGCGATAGACAGGGGCCATGGTCACGACCGACCGGCGTGCCGGAGCCGCCCCCGGCACCACAGGCGCACCGTCCCTGCTCCGCCGCACCATCCTCCTCGCGGCCGTCGCCCTCGCCTACGCGGCCCTCCAACTGTGCTTCGCCGTCGCCCACATGGACCTCGGCTGGGACGAGAGCGTCTACCTCTCGCAGGTGGACCCGCGCCGGCCCGCCGCCTTCTTCAGCGCGCCCCGCTCGCGCGGCGTCACCGTCCTCGTCGCACCCGTCATCGCCCTCACCCCCTCCGTCACCGCCCTGCGCGTGACGCTGGCGCTGGCGTCCGCCGCGGCTCTGTACGCCGCGTTCGCGGTGTGGGAGCCGCTGCTCGGCCGGGCCCGCGCCGCCCTCGCGGCACTGCTCTTCGCCGGCCTGTGGATCACCGTCCTCAGCGGCCCCGAGGTCATGCCCAACCTCTGGGTCGCCCTGGCCTCCCTCGCCGCCGTGGGCTGGTTCCTGCGGGCCCGCGACGACGGCCCCCGGCGCCGCCGTGCCCTCGTGGGCCTGGCCGCCTCGCTGGCCGCCGCCGCGCTGCTGCGCGCTCCCGACGCCGGCTGGCTCGCCCTGCCCCTGCTCATCGCCTGCGCGGGCGTGCCGGACTGGCGGCGGCCCGCCACCGTGGCAGCCGTCACCGGCGGCCTCGCGGCGGGCGGCGCCCAGTGGGTGGCCGAGGCGTACGTGCGGTTCGGCGGCGTCGGCCGGCGGCTGTCGGTCTCCAGCGGCACCGAAGGCGGCATGGGCGAGCACCCGGGCGCCGGCCTGCGCGCCGCCTACCGCGCCCTCAACGGACCCCAGCTGTGCCGTCCTTGTCACATCGCGGGCCCCTCCGTCACCCACGCCCTGTGGTGGCTGCTGCTGCCCGCCCTCACCGCGGCGGCCTGCGCCCTCGCGGTGACCGGCCGCCGCCGCGGCCGGCGCGCCGCCGTCACCCTCCTGCCGGTGGCCTGCGCGCTGGCCCTCGCCGCGCCCTATCTGCTGCTGCTCGACTACTCCGCACCGCGCTTCCTCCTCCCCGCCTACGCGCTGCTGGCCCCGCCCGTGGCCGGCCTGGCCCTGCACGCGGCGGGCGCGGCCCGTACCGGCCGTACCCGGCTCGCGGTGTCCGCGCTGCTGGGCGCCGTGCTGGCCGCCCATCTCGCCGTGCAGGCCGGGGAGCTGCGCGTCAACACCGCCGACGCCCGTGACACCACGGTGCGGTACCGCCGCGCCGCCCAGGAGCTCGGCCGGCTCGGGCTGACGGCCCCGTGCCTGGTCACGGGACCGCGCGCACAGCCGGTGGCCTACGCTGCCGGCTGCGCCTCCGCCCAGATCGCGGGCAACAACCGCTCGCACACGGCTGCCGACATCGTCCGCAGGGCCTCCCGTATCCCGACGGCGCTTCTGTTCGACACCAAGGACCCCTATCTGCCGTCCTACGCGCGCGATTGGCGCCCCCACCCCTTGCCGGGCACCGAGTGGCTGGCCTACCTCCCTTAGCGGGAGGCGTCCCTCAGGCCTGTCGCAGCAGCGCGGCCAGGTCGCTGTCCACGTCGAGCTGCCCGCCCTCGCCGCCCGCGGGCACCAGCGCGTACGAACGCGCCAGGAAGGCGCGCAGCTCGGGGGTGTCGATCTGCACCATGGCCACGCCTTCCCGCGCGTGGAACTCCAGCACCGTGCGGTGCGGGCCGCAGGGCCACACCCGTACGTCGCCGCCGCCCGCAGAGCGCAGCAGCCCGCGGGCCAGCAGGTCGCGGGCGAAGGCCCATTCGACCTCCGCGCCGTCCAGCGAGGCCGTCGCGGGGAAGGCGATGCGTACGGCGAACGGGTCGGTGCGCTCGTACCGGAGGTGTGCGGGGACGGTCCGGGACGGCGGGGCCGACGCGATGATCCGTGCCTGGACAGGCTGTTCGATGACAGTGGACAACGCCAGCTCCCTTGCGATTGTTTTCCGGGTGGTGCGCTTCCGTGCCGCGTGCGACGTCCGCTCTACGACCGACTTCTCTTCTCCGACGGGTGAGACGGTCGATCGATCGCGGTAGTGCACATGAATCCAGCGTGAGCTGCGTCACTTGCCTTGAAAAAGAAGACATTTGCCTTCTACGTCTACGAACTCAAAGGAATACCCCAAGCGTGGGCGGAACCATGCCGTCCGACTGTGATTTCGGATGCTCACGGATCAGGACCGCGTACGGGGGTCGCGCGGTTTCACTGCCGGACGGGGAGAACCGCCAGTACCTCCCAGCCGCCCCCCGCGAGCGGACCGGCCGTCAGCGAACCGCCGATGGCGTCCGCCCGTTCGGCGAGGCCCACGAGCCCCAGCCCGCCGGTGTCCTCGGGGGCGCGCGGGGCATACGCGTGCGCCGGGGCACCGTTGTTGCGCACGGACACGAACAGCCGTTCCCCGGACCGGCGCAGCGTCACCTCCACCGCGGACGCGTCCGGACTGTGCCGGGCCGCGTTGGCCAGGCCCTCGCCGACGATGCGGTGCACGGAGGCGGCGAGTTCGGGCGCGAGCCCGGCGTCGAAACCGGGCCCGACGCTCCACGTGACCCGCGTGCCCGGGTGGCCGGCGCGGAAGCCGTCGACCAGCTCGGCGGTGCGGTCCAGGCCCGGCAGCGGACCGCGGTGCGCCCGCTCCTGCCGCAGCACCTTCAGCAGCCGCCGCGCCGAGGTCATCGCCTCGTCGCCCGCCTCCTGGATGTCGCGCAGCGACGCCGCGACGCGCTCGTCCCGCGCGACCGGGCCGGTGGCCTTGGCCAGCAGCGTCATCGCCGCGACGTGGTGGGCGAGAAAGTCGTGCAGCTCGCCCGCCAGCTCCCGGCGTTCGGCGTCACGCGCCGCGGCCACCGCCCTGGCCCGCTCGACGTCGCGGTGGCGCAGGCACAGGCCCGCCGCCGTCACGGCGGCCACCACCAGGGCGTAGGCGACCACGGTGGCGCCCAGCGCCTCCGCGTCCCGCACCGGCGCGGCGAGCACTCCCGCTGCCAGCGCCGTCCCCAGCGGGACCGCCGCCCGCACCTCGGTGCGCCAGACGACCACGCCCAGCAGCGCCAGCAGCGCGGCGCTCTCGGTGACGCCCCAGACGGGCACGTGCTGCCCGGCCGTCAGCAGATAGCCGGTCGCCGACCAGGACACCACCACCGCGGCCGCCGCCCGGGTGGCCAGGTGCGCCCACGGCAGGACGCAGGCGGCCACCAGCAGCCCGGCGATCCAGACCACCAGGTGCGCGTGATGGCCGCCGGGGGAAGCGGAGTAGTCCGTCCCCCGGCTCAGCACCCGGCCCTCGATCATCCACAGCCCGCCCAGGACCGCCAGCAGCCAGCCCCGGCCGCGCACGGCCTGCCGGGGGACGCGGAGCACGGCCGGCGCGGGGCGCGGGAAGGGCGGGGACGGCAACGGGAGCTGGGTCATGGACCCACGCTAGGCGGGAGGGGCGGCGGCCCGGATCGCCCGTACAGCCACCGTCCGCTGGCCAAAAGGATGAATCTTTGACGTTCTCGTTTCCATGGACGGCCCCGCCGGGCTCCGCTAGCTTCCGGCCCCATGAGACGCATGGGGAACAAGGGGAAACCGGGCACGGCGCCGCGCATCCTGCTCGCGGCGGCGTCCGTGGCGGCGCTCGCCCTGGCCGGGACGGCACCGGCGCACGCCGACCAGCGGCCCGCGCCGCGCCTGTCCTGGGAGGCCAAGGACACCGGCGGGGACGCCCGCTTCCGGGGGCTCGCGGCGGTCGGCCGCTCCACGGCGTGGGTGGCGGGCACCAAGGGCACGGTGCTGCTCACCCGGGACGGCGGCCGTCGCTGGCGCGACGTCTCGCCGCCCGGCGCGGGGGAGCTGGAGTTCCGGGACGTGGCGGCCTTCGACGCGCGGCACGCGGTCGTCCTGGCCATCGGCGAGGGCGAGGCATCGCGGATCTACCGCACGGACGACGGCGGCGCGAGCTGGACGCAGACATTCCGCAACACCGACCCGAGGGCCTTCTACGACTGCGTGACCTTCTTCGACCGGCGCGCCGGCATCGCCCTGGGCGACCCCGTCGACGGCAGGTTCCGCGTCCTGGCCACCGGGGACGGCGGCCGCAGCTGGCGGGTGCTGCCCTCCGAGGGCATGCCCGCCGCCCTGCCGGGTGAGGCGGCGTTCGCCGCGAGCGGCCAGTGCGTGGTGAGCTCCGGCCGCCGGGACGCGTGGATCGCCACCGGCGGCGCGGCCGTCTCGCGCGTGCTGCACTCCGCCGACCGGGGCCGCACCTGGACCGTCACCGAGGCGCCCGTGCCGGCCGGGGACGCGGCACGCGGCGTCTTCGCCCTCGCCTTCCGCGACCGCGCCCACGGCCTGGCCGTCGGCGGCGACCACCGCGCCGGGCAGCCCTCCGAGCGGGCCGCCGCCGGCACCGCGGACGGCGGCGCCACCTGGAGGGCGGCGGGCCGGCCGCCCGCCGCCTACCGCTCCGGCGTCGCCTGGCTGCCGCGCAGCCGCACCACGGCCCTCGCCGTCGGCCCGACCGGCAGCGAGGTCACCACGGACGGCGGCCGCACCTGGCACGGCTTCGACGCCGGCTCGTACGACACGGTCGACTGCGCGCCGGACGGCGGCTGCTGGGCGGCGGGGGAGAAGGGCCGCGCGGCCCGGCTCCAGGTGCGCTCAGGACGGTAGTTCCTGGCGGTACTGCTCCAGCGCCGGGGCGGTCTTCGTCGGGATGAACTCGGTGATGGTGTACTCGCACACCCCCGCCACCGTGAAGGGGTCGCTCCGGGTGATCTCCTCGATCTTCGCCCGGTCCTCGCCGAGGGCCAGGATGATCCCGCCGTCGCGCGGCACCTTCCGTCCCGAGGCGATGAAGACACCGGACGCGTAGTGCGCGTCCAGCCAGGCGACGTGCTCTTGCAGAGCGGCGTCGATCCGCTCGATCGGCGCGATGTAGGTCAGCTCCAGTACGAACATGATCGACAGGCTACGCCGCCGGCCGGCGGGGGTGCCCGCCGACCGGCGCGACGCGCCCGTCGCCTACCGTGGGGCCATCATGAGCGACGCATACGACCTGCCGCCCGACTGGCCCACGACGGAGACGGAAGCGAGGGCCGTCCAGGACGAGTTGCGCGGGCGGGTGGTGCTGGACGAGCCGGGCCCGCCGCCCGGCGCGCCCCTGGTCGTGGCCGGCGTGGACGTCGCCTACGACGACGGGCGCGACCTCGTCGCGGCGGCCGCCGTGGCGCTCGACGCGCTCACCCTCGAGGTCGTCGGCGAGGCGACCGCCACCGGCCGCGTCTCCTTCCCCTACGTCCCCGGCCTGCTCGCCTTCCGTGAGATCCCCGCCGTGCTCGCCGCCCTGGACCGCCTCGCCGTCACCCCCGGCCTCGTCGTCTGCGACGGCTACGGCCTCGCCCACCCGCGCCGCTTCGGCCTGGCCGCCCACCTCGGCGTGCTGACCGGCCTGCCCACGATCGGCGTCGCCAAGAACCCCTTCACCTTCCGCCACGAACCCCCCGGCCCCCACCGCGGCGACACCTCCCCGCTGCTGGACGGCGAGGAGGAGGTCGGCCGCGCCCTGCGCACCCAGCAGGGCGTCAAACCGGTCTTCGTCTCGGTCGGCCACCGCGTGAGCCTGGACCACGCGTGCGCCCACACCTTGCGCCTGTCCCCCCGCTACCGCGTCCCGGAGACCACCCGCGCCGCCGACTCCCTGTGCCGGCGCGCCCTGCTCGCCGGCCGATAGCCCGTACGCCCCGACGGGATTGCGCGCGCCCCGCGCGGGCAGCTTTCCCCGGGGGCCGTCGCCGGCCCCGGGGACGGGCCGGACACGGACCCCGACGGCGTGGCGGGAGACGAGAGGCGGGCGCACGATGCACGACGAACCGGGCCTGGAAGCGCGGGCGGGCACCATCACCGCCTGGATCTCCTCCTCCACCGAGAAGGACGTGGGGAAGTTCCTGTCCTGCTTCACCGAGGACGCGGTCGACGAGGACGTGCCGACCGGACGCGTGCTGAGCGGGCACGCGGAGCTGGCCGCGGACTTCCGGTCGTGGGTCACCGCGGTGCCCGACATCGTCAGAACCGAGCGCGGCCGCGTGGTGAGCGGCGACCGGGCGTCGGTGGAGTGGGCCGTTCGCGGGACGCTGCGGCGCGGCCACGGCAAGCTGGACTTCCCGCAGGCCATGGGCAAGTCCTTCGCCTACGCGGGCGCGGCCTTCATGGAGTTCGCCCCCGACGGCCGCATCCGCCTGGTGCGGACCTACTGGGACCTGGCCCGCCTGCTGACCCAGCTCGGCCTCCTGACGCCGGACGCGGTCGGCCGGCCCGCGGACTGAGGCGGTCGTGACCATGCCGCTGCCCGTGCCCCTGTCCGGCGTCGTGCCGCCGCTGTGCACTCCGCTCACCCGCGCCGGGGACGTCGACCTCCGCTCGCTCGCCGCGCACGTCGAACGCCAGCTCGCCGCGGGCGTCGACGCCGTCTTCGCCCTCGGCACCAGCGGGGAGAGCGCCCATCTGAGCGACGCCCAGCGCCGCACCGCGCTGCGGGCCACCGTCGACGCCGTCGCCGGCCGGGTGCCCGTCCTGGCCGGTGTCATCGACATGACCACCGCGCGCGTCCTGGAGCACGCCCGCGCCGCCGCCGGGCTCGGCGCGGACGCGCTCGTGGCCACCGCCCCCTTCTACACCGGCACCCACCCGGCCGAGACCGCCGCCCACTACCGCCGGGTGCGCGACGCCGTCGACCTGCCGCTCATCGCCTACGACATCCCCTCCGCCGTCCACAGCAAGCTCCCGGCGGCGACGCTCGTCGAGCTCGCCGCGGACGGGACCCTGGCCGGGCTCAAGGACAGCAGCGGCGACCTCGGCGCCCTGCGCCGCCTGCTCCTCGCCCTGCGCGGGCAGGGCCTCGACCGCACCTTCGCCGTCCTGACCGGCTCCGAACTGACCGTCGACGCGGCCCTGCTGGCCGGGGCGCACGGCGTGGTGCCCGGGCTGGGCAACGTGGACCCGGCCGGCTACGTACGGCTGTACGAGCACGCCCGCGCCGGACGCTGGGCCGAGGCGGCCGCCGAACAGGACCGCCTGGTGGCCCTGTTCGCGCTGGTGGAGGCGGGCGAGCCGGCCGGGATGAGCGGCAGCGCGTCCGTCCTGGGCGGCTTCAAGGCGGCGCTGCACCTGCTGGGCGTCATCGACTGCGCGGCGACGGCCGCGCCGCTGCGGCCGTTGCCGGCGGACGCGGTGACGGCGGTGCGGCGGCTGCTGGTGGAGGCCGGGTTGCTGTGAACCGGGGCTCCGCCCTGCGGCGCGGCCGCACAGGGAGCCGCATAGGGTGTCCCCCATGTCCCGGAATACCGTGCGTGCCTTCGCCCTCTCGCTCCCGGGCGCCGTCGAGGAGTTCCCCTGGGGCGAGGACGCGGTGGTCAAGGTCAACAAGAAGATCTTCGTCTTCCTCGGCGAGGAGGGGAACACCGACTCCCCGGCCATCTCCGTCAAGCTCAAGGACGAGGAGGCCCACGGCCACGCCCTCGCCGTCCCCGGCGCCGCCCCCACCGGCTACGGCCTGGGCAGATCCGGCTGGGTGACGATCCCGCTGACCGGCGGCGCCCCCGCCGACCTGCTCTGCGACTGGGTCGAGGAGAGCTACCGCACCATCGCCCCCAAGCGGCTCGTCGCCGAACTCGACGCCGGGTGAGGGCGGGCAGCGCTCAGGGGCTTGTGGACGGTGGAACACGTTCTTAACATCACGAGTGTTACAGCGGTGATGTCATAAGAGACCGGACGTGGGGGCCGCATGGCAGGCACAGGGAACGGTCCGCTCACCGGAGTGCGCGTGGTCGAGCTCGCGGGGATCGGGCCCGGCCCGTTCGCCGCGATGCTGCTCGCCGACCTCGGCGCCGACGTGGTCCGCGTCGACCGCCCGGGCGGCCAGGGGCTGCACATCGACCCCGCGTACGACGTCACCAACCGCAACAAACGTTCGGTCCTGGTCGACCTCAAGGCGCCGGACGGCCCGCGCACCGTGCTCGACCTGGCCGAGCGGGCCGACATCCTCATCGAGGGCTACCGCCCCGGCGTCGCCGAGCGCCTGGGCGTCGGCCCCCGCGAGGCCCTGGCCCGCAACCCCGCCCTCGTCTACGGGCGCATGACCGGCTGGGGACAGGACGGGCCGCTCGCCCACACCGCCGGGCACGACATCGGCTACATCGCCGTCACCGGCGCCCTGGGCATGACCGGCCCCGCCGACGGCCCGCCCGTCGCCCCGGCCAACCTCCTGGGCGACTACGCCGGCGGCTCCCTCTACCTCGTCATCGGCGTCCTCGCCGCCCTCCAGCACGCCCGCGCCCATGGCGCCGGCCAGGTCGTCGACGCCGCCATCGTCGACGGCACCGCCCACCTCACCGCGATGCTGCACGGCATGATGGCGGCCGGCGGCTGGCAGGACCGGCGCGCGGCCAACCTCCTGGACGGTGGCGCGCCCTTCTACGGCACCTACGAGACCGCTGACGGCGGCCACATGGCGGTCGGCGCGCTGGAGCCCCGGTTCTGGGCCGAGTTCACCCGCCTCCTGGGCATCGAGCAGACCGCGCCCGAGCGTACGGACCCCGCCCGCTGGGACGAGCTGCGCACCGTCATCGCCGAGCGCTTCCGCGGCCGTACCCGCGCCGAGTGGACCGCGGTGTTCGAGGGGTCGGACGCCTGCGTGGCGCCCGTCCTGTCGCTGCGCGAGGCCCCCGGACACCCGCACCTGGCCGCGCGCGGCACCTTCGCCGCCCACGACGGCGTCACCCAGCCCGCCCCCGCCCCGCGCTTCTCGGCGACCCCCACCTCCCTGCGCCGCCCGCCCGCACGGCCCGGCGCGGACACCGCCGAGGTGGCGCGCGACTGGGACGTACCCGCACTTCAGCAGCCCGCGCCCCGGAAAGGCAGCCCGCATTCATGAAGCGTCAGCTCTTCACCGCCGACCACGAGGCCTTCCGCGCGACCGTCCGCACCTTCCTGGACAAGGAGGTGACCCCGCACCACGAGCGCTGGGAGAAGGACGGGATCGTCTCCCGCGAAGCCTGGCTCGCGGCCGGCCGGCAGGGCCTGCTCGGGCTCGCCGTGCCGCAGGAGTACGGCGGCGGAGGCAACACCGACTTCCGCTACAGCGCGGTGCTCACCGAGGAGTTCACCCGTGCCGGGGCCTCCGGGCTGGCGATCGGGCTGCACAACGACATCGTCGGCCCGTACCTGACCACGCTCGCCACCGACGAGCAGAAGAGCCGCTGGCTGCCCGGCTTCTGCACGGGCGAGACCATCAGCGCCATCGCCATGACCGAGCCCGGCGCCGGCTCCGACCTGCAGGGCATCCGCACCCTCGCCGAGGACCGCGGCGACCACTGGCTGCTGAACGGCTCCAAGACCTTCATCTCCAACGGCATCCTCGCCGACCTGGTCGTCGTCGTGGCCAGGACGACGCCCGAGGGCGGAGCCAAGGGGCTGAGCCTGCTGGTGGTCGAGCGGGGCACGCCGGGCTTCGAACGGGGCCGCAACCTCGACAAGATCGGGCAGAAGGCCCAGGACACCGCCGAGCTGTTCTTCGACGACGTCCGCGTCCCCAAGGAGAACCTGCTCGGCGAGCGCGACGGCGCGTTCGCGCACCTGATGACCAACCTGCCGCAGGAGCGGCTGAGCATCGCCGTCGCCGCCATCGCCGGGGCCGAGCACCTGCTGGAGACGACCACCCGGTACGTCAAGGAGCGCGAGGCGTTCGGCCGGCCGCTGGCCAGGCTCCAGCACATCCGCTTCGAGATCGCCGAGATGGCCACCGAGTGCGCCGTCACCCGCGCCTTCCTCGACCGCTGCGTCACCGACCACGACCGGGGCGAGCTGGACGCCGTGCACGCCTCCATGGCCAAGTGGTGGGCGACCGAGCTGCAAAAACGCGTGGCCGACCGCTGCCTGCAACTGCACGGCGGATACGGCTACATGACCGAATACCGGGTCGCCAAGGCCTTCACCGACGGCCGGATCCAGACGATCTACGGTGGCACGACGGAGATCATGAAGGAGATCATCGGCCGCTCCCTGCTCTCCTGACCCGCTGCCCCACCCGGACCCCTTGAAAGGCTTACGACCTTGAGCACCGAAGCGTACGTATACGACGCGATCCGCACCCCGCGCGGGCGCGGCAAGGCCAACGGCGCCCTGCACGGCACCAAGCCCATCGACCTCGTCGTCGGCCTCATCCACGAACTGCGGCGCCGTTTCCCGGACCTGGACCCGGCCGCGATCGACGACATCGTGCTCGGCGTCGTCAGCCCCGTCGGGGACCAGGGCTCCGACATCGCCCGCATCGCCGCCATCGCCGCCGGACTGCCCGACACCGTGGCGGGCGTCCAGGAGAACCGCTTCTGTGCGTCGGGCCTGGAGGCCGTCAACCTCGCCGCGGCCAAGGTCCGCTCCGGCTGGGAGGACCTCGTCCTCGCCGGCGGCGTCGAGTCGATGTCGCGGGTGCCCATGGCATCCGACGGGGGCGCCTGGTTCGCGGACCCGATGACCAACTTCGACGTCAACTTCGCGCCCCAGGGCATCGGCGCCGACCTGATCGCCACGCTCGAGGGCATCTCCCGGCTCGGCGTGGACACCTTCGCCGCCCGCTCCCAGGAACTGGCCGCCGAGGCATGGAAGCAGGGCCGCTTCGACCGCTCCGTCGTGCCGGTGCGCGACCGCAACGGCCTGGTCGTCCTCGACCGCGACGAGCACATCCGCCCCGGCACCACCGCCGAGTCCCTCGCCGCCCTCAAGCCGTCCTTCGCGGCCATCGGCGAGCAGGGCGGCTTCGACGCCGTGGCGCTGCAGCAGTACCACTGGGTGGAGAAGATCGACCACGTCCACCACGCCGGGAACTCCTCCGGCATCGTCGACGGCGCCGCGCTCGTCGCCATCGGCAACCGCGAGGTCGGCGAGCGCCACGGGATGCGGCCCCGGGCCCGTATCGTCGCCGGCGCCGTCTCCGGCTCCGACCCCACGATCATGCTCACCGGGCCGGCCCCCGCCACCCGCAAGGCGCTCGCCAAGGCCGGGCTGAGCATCGACGACATCGACCTCATCGAGGTCAACGAGGCGTTCGCGGCCGTGGTGCTGCGCTTCGCCAAGGACATGGGGATCGGGCTGGAGCGCATCAACGTCAACGGCGGGGCCATCGCCATGGGGCACCCGCTGGGAGCGACCGGGGCGATGCTGCTCGGGACGGTCGTCGACGAACTGGAGCGGCGGGGCGGCCGGTACGGGCTGATCACGCTGTGCGTGGGAGGTGGCATGGGGATCGCGACGATCGTCGAGCGCGTGTAGGTCTTCCCCCTCCCCATCCCTTCCCCTCTGGAGACTGCGAACATGAGCGAGCCCACCACCATCCGTTACGAGCGGAGCGCCGGCGGTGTCGTCACCCTCACCCTCGACGACCCCCGGCAGTCCGCCAACACCATGAACGACGCCTTCAAGACCTCCCTCACCGCGGTCGCCGACCGCCTGGAGGCGGAACACCGGGCCGACCCCGAGTCCGTGCGCGGCGTCATCGTCACCTCCGCCAAGAAGACCTTCTTCGCGGGCGGCGACCTGCGCGAGCTGATCGCCGCCACCCCCGCCGACGCCGAGCGGATCTTCGAGGCGGGCATGACGGTCAAGCGCGACCTGCGCCGCATCGAGACCCTCGGCGTACCCGTCGTCGCCGCCGTCAACGGCGCGGCGCTCGGCGGGGGGTACGAGATCGCCCTGGCCTGTCACCACCGGGTCGCCCTCGACGCGCCCGGCTCGAAGATCGGCCTGCCCGAGGTCACCCTCGGCCTGCTGCCCGGGGGCGGCGGCGTCACCCGCACCGTACGCCTGCTCGGCATCGCGGACGCGCTGCTGAAGGTGCTGCTCCAGGGCACGCAGTACGACCCGCGCCGCGCGCTGGAGGCCGGGCTGGTGCACGAGGTGGCCGCCGACCCGGAGGAACTGCTGGCCAAGGCCCACGCGTTCATCGAGGCCAACCCGCGCTCGCAGCAGCCCTGGGACGTCAAGGGGTACAAGATCCCCGGCGGCACCCCGGCCAGCCCGCGCTTCGCCGCCAACCTGCCGGCCTTCCCCGCCACCTTGAAGAAGCAGACCGGCGGCGCCCCCTATCCGGCGCCCCGCAACATCCTGGCCGCCGCCGTCGAGGGCTCGCAGGTCGACTTCGAGACCGCGCAGGTCATCGAGGCCCGCTACTTCACCGAGCTGGTCACCGGGCAGACCGCCAAGAACATGATCCAGGCGTTCTTCTTCGACCTGCAGGCCGTCAACTCCGGCGCCAACCGCCCCCAGGGCATCGAGCCCCGCACCGTACGCAAGGTCGCGGTGCTGGGCGCGGGCATGATGGGCGCGGGCATCGCCTACTCCTGCGCGCGGGCCGGCATCGACGTCGTCCTCAAGGACGTCTCCCTGGAGAACGCCCGCAAGGGCAAGGCGTACTCCGAGGGCCTGCTCGCCAAGGCGCTGGCCAAGGGCCGTACGACCGAGGAGAAGCGCGACGCGCTCCTCGCCCGCATCACCCCGACCGCCGACGCCGCCGACCTGGCGGGCTGCGACGCCGTCATCGAGGCCGTCTTCGAGGACCCGGCCCTCAAGCACAAGGTGTTCCAGGAGATCCAGCACATCGTCGAGCCGGACGCGCTGCTGTGCTCCAACACCTCCACCCTGCCCATCACCCTGCTCGCCGAGGGCGTCGAGCGGCGCGCCGACTTCGTCGGGCTGCACTTCTTCTCGCCCGTCGACAAGATGCCGCTGGTGGAGATCATCAAGGGGGAGCGGACCGGCGACGAGGCCCTGGCCCGCGCCTTCGACCTGGTCCGGCAGCTGCGCAAGACCCCCATCGTCGTCAACGACTCACGCGGCTTCTTCACCTCGCGCGTCATCGGGCGGTTCATCAACGAGGGCGTCGCGCTGATCGGCGAGGGCGTTCCCGCCGCCTCCGTGGAACAGGCCGCCGCCCAGGCCGGCTACCCCGCCAAGGTGCTCTCCCTGATGGACGAGCTGACCCTCACCCTGCCCCGGAAGATCCGCGAGGAGAGCCGGCGCGCGGTCGAGGAGGCCGGCGGCACCTGGACCCCGCACCCCGCCGACGCGGTCATCGACCGCATGGTGGAGGAGTTCGGGCGTACGGGCCGCAGCGGCGGGGCCGGCTTCTACGACTACGCCGACGGCAAGCGGGCCGGTCTGTGGCCCGGGCTGGCCGAGCACTTCGGCGCGGACAACACACGGATCCCGTTCGCGGACATGAAGGAGCGGATGCTCTTCTCGGAGGCGCTGGACACGGTCCGCTGCCTGGAGGAGGGCGTGCTGACCTCGGTCGCCGACGCCAACATCGGCTCCCTTCTCGGCATCGGCTTCCCCGGCTGGACCGGCGGTGTGCTGCAGTACATCAACGGCTACGAGGGCGGCCTGCCCGGCTTCGTGGCGCGCGCCCGCGAGCTTCAGGCCGCCTACGGGGAGCGGTTCGCACCGCCCGCGCTGCTGCTGGAGAAGGCGGAGCAGGGCGAGACCTTCACCGACTGACCCCGCCCACCGCGCACGGGACGTACGGGGGCCCGGCTCCTCAGCCCCCGTACGTCGCCCGCAGCTCCTGCTTGAGCGACCGCTGGAACGCGGTGACCAGCGCCTGCACCACCAGGGGCTGCATGTGGGCCGACAGCGACTTCATGGCCTCCACCTGCTCCGGATCGCTCTCCTGCTCCCGGTAGGGCCCCCACACCTCGTCGTGGAAGAGCCGCGTCAGCTCCCGGGCCGTCGAACGGGCGTGCTCCAGCAGGACCGTGCGGGCCGCCAGGATCGTCTCCAGGGCGATCGGTACGTCCAGCAGCCGCACCCCCAGCCCCAGCAGCCCGGGGTCCACCCGGAAGGCGGCGCCGCCTTCGGCGTCCCCGCCACGCTCCAGGACGTTCATGGCGGCGAGCCGGTCGATGTCCTCCTCGGACAGGGCCCGCCCGGCCCGCCGCTCGAGCTGGGCCCGGGTGGCCTCCCCGGCCTCGTCGGGGGTCCAGGAGGCCACCAGGGCGCGGTGAATGGCCAGGTCCTGGGCGCTGAGGCTCTCCGGGAGGCGCCGCACGTAGCGCTCGATGGCGGCCAGCGTCAGGCCCTGGTGCTGCAGCTCCTCGATCAGGGCCAGCCGCGAGAGGTGGTCCGGGCCGTAACGGCCCACCCGGCGCGGCCCGATCGCCGGCGGGGGCAGCAGCCCCCGGGTGCTGTAGAAGCGCACCGTGCGGACGGTCACGCCGGCGCGGGCGGCCAACTCGTCGACGGTGAGGCCCTCTTCCACGGTGTCCGCTGCGTTCCCGGCGGATGTGTCCATCAGCGGTGCCTCGCTCTCTGTCGCGCCCTTCGGCTCAACAGTATTGCTGTGCCACCACCGCTGTGAAACCTCACAGGCGCCCCCGGGCACGCGGGAAGGGCCCGTCGCCGCGGTGACGGGCCCTTGCGCGCTGGGTCAGTGCCGGTGGGCGCTCTGCGCGTCCTGGATCTTCTTCCAGGACTTGGGCTGGGCGGTCTTGCCGGTCAGGGACCGGCCCGCCTTGTCGGCCGTGGTGGACTTGCCGATGCCGTCCTTCGCGGCGACGGCCGCACTGGGCTTGCTGTCCGTGAACAGCCAGGTGTCGAACAGCGCCTGCAGCGGCTTCCCGGACGCCTTCTCCGCGAACTTCACGAAGTCCTGCACCGAGCTGTTGCCGAACTTCTTCTCGGTCGTCCACTGCTTGACGATCGAGAAGAAGACCTTGTCGCCGACCTTGTTGCGCAGGGCCTGGAGGGCGACCGCGCCGCGCTGGTAGACGGCGCTGTGGAACTGGTTGGCCGCGCCCGGGTCGCCCGGCTTGACCTTCCAGAACGGGTTGTCCGCCGGGATGGAGTCGTAGACGTAGTTCGCGAGCTCCTGCCCGGTGCCCTCGCCCTCCTTCTCCGACCACAGCCACTGCGCGTAGGTGGCGAAGCCCTCGTTGACCCAGATGTCGCGCCAGTCCTTCACCGAGACGCTGTCGCCGAACCACTGGTGGGCCAGCTCGTGCACGACCAGCGAGGCGTTCGAGCCGTTGGCGAAGCCGGAGGGGCTGTAGTACGGCCGGGTCTGGGTCTCCAGGGCGTAGCCGGTCTTCACGTTCGGCACGTAGCCGCCGATGGCGTTGAACGGGTACGGGCCGAAGACGGTGCTCTCCCAGTCGACGATCTCCGTGGTGCGCCCGACGCTGGCCTTGGCCGAGGCGAGGTTGTCGCCGAGGTCCTTGCTGTAGGCGTTGAGCACCGGCAGGCCGGCCGCCGTCTTGTCGGTGGTGATGTCGAACTTGCCGATCGCCAGCGTGGTCAGATAGCTGGCCTGCGGCTTGGTCGAGCGCCAGTTGTAGCGCGTCCAGCCCAGCTTGGAGCTCTGCGACTTCAGTTCGCCGTTGCTGACCGTCTGCAGACCGTCCGGCACCGAGACCGAGATGTCGTAGGTGGCCTTGTCGAGCGGGTGGTCGTTGCTCGGGAACCACCACACCGCCGACTCCGGCTCGTTGGCCACGACCGCCCCGTCCGGGGTGCGCTGCCAGGCGGAGTAGCCGCCGATCTGCACCTGCGAGGGCACGCCGCTGTAGCGGACGACCACCGTGATCTCCCGGCCCTTCTCCAGCGCCGAGGAGGGCGTGATCTCCAGTTCGTGGTCGCCGGACTTGGCGAACGCGGCCTTGTGGCCGTTGATCAGCACCTCGCTGACGTTCAGCGCGAAGTCCAGGTTGAAGCGCGACAGCGCCTGCGTGGTGGTGGCGGTCAGCGTCGCCGTGCCCTCCAGCTTGTCCGTCCTGGGCTGGTACTTCAGCCTCAGGTCGTAGTGGGAGACGTCGTAGCCGCCGTTCCCGGAAGCCGGGTAGTAGGAGTCTCCGGCACCCGGAGCGCCCGGCGTGGCGTCGGCAGCCGATGCCGGGATCGCCAGCAGCATGAAGGCGGCGGCCGCGCTCGGAACGATGAGTCTGTGACGCACGAGTCACTCCAACTCGTAGGGGGCGAAAGATCAATCGCAGCCTATGTACTCATTGCCGGTGCGGCTATGTCCATGGTGCATTCCGACATGTGAACGACACGTGCCCGTCACGACCGCCCTCCGCGCCCCCCGCCAAGCCCCACCAAGCCCCGCCAACCCCTTTCTGCGCATGGGTTACCGCGCTACCGTCCGCCCGTGCCCACACACGCGGGGAAGGCCCGCATACCCTGGACCCAGTCCTTACCAGCGGCCCTGGCCGCCCTGTTGGCCGTGCTCCTGGCGGCACCGGGCGCCGCCCACGCCACCCCCGGCGGCCCGAGAACGCCGGGCGAGAGCAGACCCGTCTACTCCTACGACCACGCCATCCGTGAATCCGTATGGGTGGACACCCGGCTCGACGGTGACGGCGACGGACGCACCGACCGCGTCGCCGTCGACATCATCCGGCCCCGCGAGGCCGCCGAGCAGGGCCTGAAGGTGCCCGTCATCATGGACGCCAGCCCGTACTACTCCTGCTGCGGGCGCGGCAACGAAAGCCAGAAGAAGACCTACGACGCCCAGGGGAACCCCCTTCAATTCCCCTTGTACTACGACAATTTCTTCGTCCCGCGCGGCTACGCCGTCGTCCTCGTCGACCTCGCCGGCACCAACCGCTCCGACGGCTGCGTCGACGTCGGCGGCCGCTCCGACATCCAGTCCGCCAAGGCCGTCGTCGACTGGCTGGGCGGCCGCGCCCACGGCTACGCCTCCCGCACCGGCCGGACGAAGGCCACCGCCGGCTGGGCCACCGGCGCCGTCGGCATGATCGGCAAGAGCTACGACGGCACCATCGCCAACGGCGTCGCCGCCACCGGCGTCGAGGGCCTGAAGACCATCGTCCCCATCGGGGCCATCAGCTCCTGGTACGACTACTACTTCGCCCAGGGCGCCGCACTCTTCGGCAGCGGCCCCGACGGCCTCGCCCACCACGTCGAGAGCCCCGGGGCACGCGGCCGCTGCCAGGCCGTGCAGCGCCGACTCGTCGAAGGCGCGCCCCGCAACGGCGACTGGACGCCCCTGTGGAGCGAGCGCGACTACGTCAAGGACGCGCACAAGGTCCGCGCCAGCGTCCTGGCCGTCCACGGCATGCAGGACCTCAACGTCCGCACCCAGCACTTCGGCCCGTGGTGGGACGCGCTCGCCGACCACGGCGTGGAGCGCAAGGTCTGGCTGTCCCAGGCCGGACACGTCGACCCCTTCGACTTCCGCCGCGACGCCTGGGTACGCACCCTGCACCGCTGGTTCGACCACTACCTCCTCGGCTACGACAACGGCATCGAACGCGAGCCCATGGCCGACGTCGAACGCGCCCCCGACCAGTGGTCCACCGACCGCCTCTGGCCGCCCCGCACCACCCGCGCCACCACCCTGCGCCCGGCCGCCGGCCCGCTGCCCGGCGTCGGCACCCTGGGCACCGAGCCCGCACCCCGTGGCACGACCGAGTCCTTCACCGACGACCCGAAGCTGGACGAGAGCGACTGGGCCGCCCACATCGACCGGACGACACCGGCCAAGGCCGGCTTCACCACCCGCCCCCTGACACGCGACCTACGGCTGTCGGGCTCCCCGACGGTCCGGCTCACCCTCACGCCGTCCACCGCCTCCGCGCACGTCACGGCCGTCCTCGTCGACCTCGGCCCGGCCGCCATCCGCGACTACGCCGCCCCGGGCGAGGGCATCCTCACCCTCGCCGAGCGCACCTGCTGGGGCAGCGGCACCCCCGCCGACACCGGCTGCTTCAAGCGGACCGGGGCGGACGTGGCGAACGTCGGCCACACCGTCGTCAGCAGGGGCTGGGCCGACCTCGGCCACGCCGCGGACCTCTCCCACGGCGGCCCGCTCACTCCCGGCAAGCCCTACACCGTCACCCTCGACCTGGCCGCCACCGACCACGTCGTCCCGGCGGGCCACCGGCTGGCGCTGATCGTGGCCGGCACGGACGCCGGCCTGGTCGAACCGGCCTCCACCACCCCGCACCTCACGCTCGACCTGCGCCGCACCTCCGCGAGCCTGCCGCTCGTCGGCGGCCCCGCGGCCTTCGCCCGGGCGACGCGCGACGCCCGCCCGTACGACCTCGACCACACCGTGCGGCCCGGCCTGCGCGTACCCGCACCGGTACACCTGCCCTGAGCGGCCTGGGGGCTCCCCCGCGAAAAGGGGAGCCCCACCCGCGCTGTCTCAGCCCTCGGCCAGGTCCGCGACGTCCAGCGCGCAGCCCCACGAGACCGTGATGCCCGCACCGCCGTGACCGTAGTTGTGCACCACCCGCGCACCGCACGGCAGCCGCTCGGCCTCCAGCCGCACGCGCGGGCGCGCCGGACGCAGCCCCACACGATGCGCCAGGACACGGGCCTGGCCCAGCCGGGGGAAGACCCGCGAGCAACGGCCGATGATCGCCTGGGCCGTGCAGGGCGAGGGCGTACGGTCCCACACATGCTCGCGGGCGGTGCCGCCGAGGACGACCCCGTACGGCTGCGGCAGCACGTACAGCGTGTCAGCCCTGCCCTCGGCGACGACCGTGAACCACTCCTCGATCCCCGGATCCTCGACCACCACCAGTTCGCCGCGCACCGGATGGACGGCCGGGTCGGGGACCAGGTCCCGGGCGCCGAGCCCCGAGCAGTTGACGACCGTCCGCGCCGCCGCGGCCGCCTGCGCCAGCGAGGACAGCGGCCGGACGGCGACCGTGCCGCCCGCCGCCGCCAGCCTGCGCTGGAGATAGGCCAGGTGCGTCGCCATGTCCAGCAGGGGTACGCGGGCCCGCACCCCACGGTCGTACCCGCGCGGCAACTCGCCCGCCCCCGCGGCCCGCAGCCCCGCCACCCTGGCCGCCCACGGCCCCAACTCGTCCGGCGTCCGGCCCGCGTGCGTGCCCTCGGCCATGCGCACCCCGGTCTCGGCGGGCCGCCCGGCCAGCCCCGCCATGACCGCCAGCGAGCGCAGCGCCCAGCGGCCGGCCGCTTCCAGCGGCTCGATCCGGTAGGGCCACCACAGGCCCCCGGCCACCGCCGACGTGGTCCGCGAGGAGGGGGAGCGCGTCCACACCTCGACCGCGCGCCCCCGCTCCGCCAGCACGATCGCGCTGGTCAGACCGGTGACGCCGGCGCCGACAACGATCACATCGCTTGCCATGCGCCGACGGTACAACCGAAAACCCCGCCACCGGGCTCGAAGCGGCACACCCGTGGGAATACTGCGGGCATGGTGGTGGAGTACGCGACCTTCGCACTGACGCCGGCCCCGCACGCCGGCGCCGTGCCGGCCTACGACGGCGACGAAGTCCCCGGCGAACCACAGGACTTCGTGGTGGACGGCACGCCCCTGCTGCTGCGCCTGGCCGGCGCCGGCACGCTCCCGCCGCCCACCGCGGCCCTCGGGCCACCCCTGTCCGCCGCACAGGTGCGGGCGCTGCTCCCGGCGGACGGCGCCGGCGGACGCCAGGTGATCTACGCCTGCCCGGCGTGCGGGAGTACCGGCGACACGTCGGCCGGCCAACACCTGCCGCCGCGTCCCGCGCCGGGCGAGCCGGCGGACAGTGGCCGCCCCGAAGCCGCTGAGGAGCCGGCCGGCGCCCCGCACGAGTCGTCGCGCCCCGCGGGCGGTCAAGCGCGGCATCAGGCGCGGTGCGAGGCGATCAGCGCCGTCGTCGAGCGCGACGGCACGGACGTCGTCTGGCGGGACTTCGCCCGGCAGACCACGCCGCCGGCGGACCCCACCCGCCACGGCTACCCGGGCATCGGCCCCTTCCGCTTCCGCGCCGAGGAGTACCGCGCCGTGCTGCGCCGCCTCCTCGCCGGCCGCGCCCCGATGGCACGCCCCCGGCGCGTGCTGCTCGTCGGCCCCCGCGTCGCCCTCTTCGCCCGGCTCGCGGCCACCCTGCGCACCCTCGGCACGGGCGCCGACATCACCCGCGACGCGGTGTGCGCGCACGCGGACGAGATACGGAGCTACGGCGCCGTGGCCTTCGCCCCCGCGGTCGGCGAGGAGGAGCGGGCCGCGGTGCGCGCCGCGTTCGCGGCCGCCGGCCACGACGCCGGCTTCGTCGAGGCACCGGCCCCGCTCCTGGCGGTGCTGCTCGCCCAGGTCGAGCAGGCGCTGCAGCCCCCACCGGACGGCCGGCGCCGCCTGAGCGGGCTCACCGCGGCCGCGGGCGAGGCCCGGGTCGAGGTGGCGGCCCCCTGCCGGGTGCGGCTCACCGGCTACGGCAGCGGACCCCTGCGACGGACCCGGGCCCGCGAGCTCTTCGACGACCGGCTGGAACCCGGCCCGCACCGCGTCCCACTCGGGGCCCGCCTCGCCTACGTCGTGGCCCGGACGTACGGCGAAGTGCTGGTCGCCAGGGTGCCCGGCTGAGAAAAACCGGTTTCGGCGGCCCCCTGCCCAGCGGCTACAGTCGTGGTCTCATGAGTGCCACCCTCGTCGCCAAGGACCTCGCCGCCGGACACGGCGACCGCACCCTCTTCTCCGGGCTCGACCTCGTCGTCGCGCCCGGTGAGGTCATCGGTCTCGTCGGAGCCAACGGCGCCGGGAAGTCCACCCTCCTCCGCCTGCTCGCCGGCCTCGCCACCCCCGACGAGGGCACCCTGCGGCTCAGCCCGCCGGCCGCGACGGTCGGCCACCTGCCGCAGGAGCCCGAGCGCCGGCAGGGCGAGACCGTACGGGCCTTCCTCGCCCGCCGCACCGGCGTCACCGCCGCGCAGGCCGCCCTCGACGCCGCCACCCAGGGGCTCGTCGACGGCACGCCCGGCGCCGACGACGCCTACGCCGTCGCCCTCGAGCGCTGGCTCGGCCTGGGCGGCGCCGACCTCGACGAGCGGGCGGAGGAGGTCGTCGGCTCCCTCGGCCTCACCGTCGGCCTGGACCGGCCCATGACCGCCCTCTCCGGCGGCCAGGCCGCCCGCGCCGGCCTCGCCTCGCTGCTCCTCAGCCGCTACGACGTCTTCCTCCTGGACGAGCCCACCAACGACCTCGACCTGGACGGCCTGGCGCGGCTGGAGGACTTCGTCACCGGCCTGCGCGCCGGCACGGTCCTCGTCAGCCACGACCGCGAGTTCCTCGCCCGCACCGTCGACAAGGTCCTCGAACTCGACCTCGCCCAGCAGCAGGTCAACCTCTACGGCGGCGGCTACACCGCCTACCTGGAGGAGCGCGAGACCGCGCGCCGGCACGCCCGCGAGGCCTACGAGGAGTACGCCGACACCCGCTCCTCGCTCGAGGCCCGCGCCCGCACCCAGCGCAACTGGATGGAGAAGGGCGTCCGCAACGCCCGCCGCAAGTCCACCGACAACGACAAGATCGGCCGCAAGTTCCGCGCCGAGTCGACCGAGAAGCAGGCCGCCAAGGCCCGCCAGACCGAGCGCCTCATCGAGAGGCTGGACGTCGTCGAGGAGCCCCGCAAGGAGTGGGAGCTGCGCATGGAGATCGCCGCCGCGCCCCGCTCGGGCGCGGTCGTCGCGACGCTGCGCGGCGCGGTGGTGCGCCGGGGCCCGTTCACGCTCGGCCCCCTCGACCTGCAGATCGACTGGGCCGACCGGGTCGCCGTCACCGGCGCCAACGGCTCGGGCAAGTCCACCCTCCTCGCCGCCCTGCTGGGACGGCTGCTGCTGGACGAGGGCAGCGCGGCGCTGGGCCCGGGCGTCGTCGTCGGCGAGGTGGACCAGGCACGGGCCCTGTTCTTCGGCGACGAGGCCCTGCTGGACGCCTTCGGGGCGGCGGTCCCCGAGCTGCCCCCGGCGGAAGTCCGCACCCTGCTGGCGAAGTTCGGCCTCAAGGCCGCGCACGTCCTGCGCCCGGCCGCCACCCTCTCGCCGGGCGAGCGCACCCGGTCCGCGCTCGCCCTCCTGCAGGCCAGGGGCGTCAACCTGCTCGTCCTGGACGAGCCCACGAACCATCTCGACCTGCAGGCGATCGAGCAGCTGGAGTCGGCGCTCGCCTCGTACAACGGCACGCTGCTGCTGGTGACGCACGACCGCCGCATGCTGGACGCGGTCCATACGACCCGCCGTCTCGAAGTGGCCGAGGGCCGGCTGGCAGAGCGTTGATTTCCCCACCCCGCCCCTTCCCGTAACCGGGGCTCCGCCCCGGACCCCGGTCCTCAAACGCCGGACGGGCTGAAAATCAGCCCGTCCGGCGTTTGAGG